>CAUQAO010000112.1:0-7469 GCA_963515815.1 uncultured Prevotella sp. | reverse complement strand
CGCAATGTTTTCGCCTAAAACACATTTTATCCCCTGTTGTTGCGCAATGTTTTCGCCTAAAACACATTTTATCCCCTGTTGTTGCGCAATGTTTTCGTCTAAAACATATTTTAGCCCCTGTTGTTGCGCAATGTTTTCGCCTAAAACACATTTTGGCTCCTGTTGTTGCGCAATGTTTCCACCTAAAACATATTTTATCCCCTGTTGTTGCGCAATGTTTTCACCTAAAACATATTTTAGGTTCCGCTGAAGTGTCCGGAAGCATAGTAAATTTGATTTTTACCGTCCACAAATTAAAAAAAAAGCCCGTCGCACAGCCTCCTCCTCTTCCGAATACCTACTTCTACGTATTTTTATCGTTTCGGCTTTTCATAAATATTGAGTATTGTACCGAAACAATAGACAAAATACCTTTGTAACCGACAATCGAGATCGATCCGGTTTTCACAAAACAAACGAAAGAATAAAAATATGAAGAAAACTTTGACACAAATTATGCGCCTGACGGTATGGACTGTCCTGCTGGTTCTGGCGCTCGCATTTCCGGCGCTTGCACATGCCGAGAAGGCAGACCGTATCGCCACCGACGCGAACATCGTAGGGCACGTTGTGGATAAAAAGACCAACGAGCACCTGCCCTATATCAATATTTTCGTATTGGGCACCATGATTCAGACCGCAACCGATGCCACGGGGCATTATCTGCTGAAAGACCTGCCGGTGGGCAAACATACCATCGAGGTGCGCGCAACGGGCTACCGAAGCGTGCGAAAAGAAGTGGTGCTGGTCGAAAATAAGACCGAAGAGATCAACTTCGAGATAGAACACGACATCATCGCGCTCGACGAGGTGGTGGTCTCGGCTAACCGCAATCTGTCGCTGCGGCGCAATGCGCCCGCACTGGTCAACGTGCTCGATACGCGCACATTCGAAGTAACGCAGTCGACTTGTCTGGCGCAGGGCCTGAACTTTCAGCCAGGAGTACGCACCGAGGACAACTGCCAGAACTGTGGCTTCTCGCAGGTTCGCATCAATGGGCTCGACGGGCACTACTCGCAAATACTGATCGACTCGCGGCCCGTGTTTTCGGCCTTGCAAGGCGTGTATGGTCTGGAACAGATTCCGGCCAACATGATCGAGCGCGTAGAGGTGGTACGGGGCGGCGGATCGGCACTGTTCGGGGCATCGGCTATCGGCGGTACCATCAACATCATTACCAAAGAACCGCTGGGAAACTTTTCCGAACTGAACCATACGCTGATGAAAATGGGCAAGGGAAATACTTATGAAAACAACACGACGATGAATGCCTCTGTCGTGGCCGATAACCATAAAGCCGGATTCTATATTTACGGACAAAGCAGGCATCGCAGCGGCTACGATCGCGATGGCGACGGATTTACCGAACTGCCTAAACTGGTTAACAAAACAGTTGGGCTTACCTCGTTTCTGCGACTCACGCCCTATGCTAAACTCACGCTGCAGTACCATGGCATCAATGAGTTCAGACGGGGCGGAAACAATCTCGACATTCCGGCGCACGAGGCCAACATCGCCGAGCAACTCGACCATCACATCAACGGCGGAAGCCTTAGCTACAGCATGTTCACCCCCGACGAAAAGAATCATCTCACGGCCTACCTCTCGTTCGAGTCGGTAGCACGCAAAAGCTACTACGGCGGCACCGGCGACGGATCGGCTGCGTCGAAAGCCGACGCCCTGAAAGCATACAGCACCACGAGCGACCTGAATCTGGTGGGCGGAACACAATTCGTGCACCGCTTCGACCGGCTGCTGTTCATGTCATCGGATCTGACGCTGGGGGCCGAGTACAGCTACGACGCCCTGAAAGACCGCGCGCTGGGCTACAACTCGCTGCTCGACCAGAAGGTGCGAATCGGTAGCGCCTATTTTCAAAACGAATGGAAAGACGAACGATGGACAATCTTGCTGGGCGGGCGCGTCGACAAGCATAACCTGATCGACCGGCTGATCTTCAGTCCACGCGTCAACCTGCGGTACAACGCCACGCGCAACACCAACATCCGACTGACCTACGCCGGCGGATTCAGAGCGCCCCAGGCCTTCGACGAAGATCTGCACACAACACTCGCTGCCGGCGAACGCATCAAAACCCGGCTCGGAAAGGGACTGAAAGAAGAGCGGTCGAACAGCCTCAGCCTCTCGGCCGACCTGTACCGCAACTTCGGAACCGTACAAACCAACCTGTTGCTCGAAGCCTTTTATACGCACCTGAGCAATGTCTTCGCCATGCGTAAGCTCGAAGAAAAAGACGCCTTCGGCAACCGCATCGCCGAACGCTACAACGCCTACCGCGCACAGGTGTTCGGCTTCAACGTCGAGGGCAAAGCCGCACTGGCCGCCTGGTTCCAAGTGCAGGCCGGACTGACGTTGCAGAAAAGCGAATACAACGCGCCCATCGAATGGGACGAAGAAGCGCCGAAAGAAAAACGAATGATGCGAACTCCCGATACCTATGGCTATTTCACGGCTACGGTCAACCCAACGAAACGGTTCAGCGCTGCGCTGTCGGGCAATTATACCGGCAACATGCTCGTAGGGCACGCCGCAGGGTCGGGCACAGACAAACCGGTGGCCGTAAATACGCCGGCGTTCTTCACACTCAACATCAAGCTGGCCTACGACCTGCGCCTGCACGACCTCATCAAGGTGCAACTGAACGGCGGCATACAAAACCTGACAGACGCTTATCAAAAAGATATCGACCGCGGGTGGAACCGCGACTCGGCTTATATTTACGGGCCGGCGCTGCCTCGCTGCCTGTACGTAGGCCTGAAAATAGCCTACTGACACGTCGCCCCAACCGAGCGCCGTGTGAAAAGTGTCTAGAGCGTGACGCTCTGGAGTGAAATTGCTCAAAAAGTGTCTGGAGCGTGACGCTCTGGAGTGAAATTGCAAAAAAAATGTCTGGAGCGCCACGCTCCAGACATTTTTATGCTCGTGACACAGCTCTTTGTTACAAGAATATGCCTCCAGCGACTTATTTCCGTTTCGATTTCTTGGCGGCGACCGTATTTTCTTTCGAGAACGAATAAGGCGCATCCGCTTCGCCGATACCACGTTGTCGATTGGGTTGCACACCCATCACATAGTCGATTTGTGCGCCGTTCATCAGTTCGGAATGATCAAAATAGTTTTTGGTCGAAAGCTTTCCGTTAAGGCTCATCGACTGAATGTACCGATTGTCGTCGCTGTTGTCGGCTGCCGAAATGACGACGCGCTTGCCGTTCTCGAGATGCAAGGTGAGTCTCCCGAAGCGGGGCGTTCCGATAACGTACTGGCCCGAGCCGGGGCATACCGGGTAGAAGCCCATCGCCGAGAAGACGTACCAGGCCGACGTTTGTCCGTTATCCTCGTCGCCGCAGTAGCCGTCGGGCGCGGCGGTGTACATTCTGTTCATTACTTCGCGAATCCAGTACTGCGCTTTCCAGGGCTGACCGCCGTAGTTGTACAGGTAAATCATGTGCTGTATGGGCTGGTTGCCGTGCGCATAATTGCCCATGTTCATGATCTGCATTTCGCGTATCTCGTGAATCACGCCGCCGTAGTAACTATCGTCGAACAGCGGTGGAACGCTGAACACCGAGTCGAGCATATGCACAAACAGCTGCTTGCCGCCCATCAGGTCGATCAGTCCCTGCGGATCATGGAACACCGACCAGGAGTAATGCCACGAATTGCCCTCGGTGAAGGCGTCGCCCCACTTCAGCGGATTGAACGGCGACTGGAACGTTCCGTCGGCATTACGGCCGCGCATCAGGTTGGTCTCTTTATCGAACACGTTCCGATAATTCATCGCGCGACGACGATAAGGCGCCAGTTCTTTTTCCGACTTACCCAACGCCTTGCCGAACCGATAGATGCACCAGTCGTCGTAGGCATACTCCAAGGTACGAGCCACATTCTCGTCGATCTTCACATCATAAGGCACGTAGCCCAGCTTGTTATAATACTCGAACCCCTGTCGACCCGTCGAACCAACCGTGGGATGAACGGCATTGGCGCCATGCTTCACCGCCTGCCACAGCGTCTCGGCATCGTAACCGCGCAGCCCTTTCAGGTAAGCATCGGCAACGACCGAGGCCGAATTGTTGCCAACCATACAATCACGATGACCCGGACTGGCCCATTCGGGCAGGAATCCGCTTTCGCGGTAAGCATTGACCAGTCCCTCTTGCATCTTCTGATTCATCGACGGGTACATCAGGTTAAGCAACGGAAACAGGCACCTGAACGTATCCCAGAAACCCGTATCGGTGAACATATAACCCGGCAGCACCTGGCCGTTGTACGGACTGTAATGAACGATTCGGCCCTCGGCGTCCCGCTCGTAGAAGCTGCGCGGAAAAAGCACCGACCGATACAAGCACGAGTAGAACGTGCGCAGCCGGTCTACGTCGTCGTCCTCGATCTCGACCCGACTCAGCGTCTTGTTCCACACCTCGCGACCGTCGGCACACAACTGGTCGAAGTTCCGGTCGCCCAGCTCGCGCAGGTTCAGTTCGGCCTGCTCTGCACTGATGAACGACGAAGCCACGCGTGCATGCACCACCTCGCCCCGCCGCGTGGCAAAGCCGATAATGGCGCCTGCATGGTCGACCGTGGCCTCGTTGCGCTCGCGCTCAATCTTACCGTCGGCCACAGCTGCCCGATAAGTAAAAGACTTGTCGAAGCGAATCACAAAATAGTTTTTGAAATTATCGGGCACACCGCCGCTGTTGTGCGTCGTATAGCCCACGATTTTGTTCTCTTCGGGAACAATCCTGATCGACGAACCATGATCCAGTGCATCGACCACCACGAACGCCCCATCCGTCTGCGGAAACGTAAAGCGGAACATCGCCGCCCGCTCCGTCGGAACCAGCTCGGTCGTCACATCATGATCGGCCAGGTAGACGCGATAGTAATACGGCTTGGCCACCTCGGCCTTGTGCGAGAACCAGCTGGCCCGCCGATCCTCGTCGAACACCGGCGACCCCGTCACGGGCATGATGGCAAACTGGCCGTAGTCGTTGATCCACGGACTGGGTTGGTGCGTCTGCTTAAAGCCCCGCAGCTTGTCTTCGGTATAGACATACGCCCATCCGTCGCCCATCTTGCCCGTCTGTGGCATCCAGAAGTTCATGCCCCACGGCATCGCGATGGCCGGATAAGTGTTGCCCGTCGAAAGCGAATGCTTAGACAGCGTTCCCACCAGCGGATTCACTAAATCGACCGGCGTCGGCCGCTCTGCAGACTCCACGTTCGCCACAACCACCAATGCTCCTATCGAAAAACATGTTTTAATGAAGTTCATAATCGTGTAAGTTAATCGTTTATTGCTCTCGCAAAGATACGATAAATATTCGACAAAAAAAGCTTCGGCGATTCTCTCGAACCACCGAAGCCAAAGTGTGTGATACAAAATATAAAGTGTGAACAATAGTTCTTATTCAGTAGCGGCGGGCGCCGGAACTTTGACCAGCTTATCCTTTTCGACCTTTACCCAGATCGATTCTTCGGCCGAAGATTTCAGCTCGTACAACTTCACGTTTCCTTCGCCCTTGGCCGTATTGCCGGTCAAAGAGAGCGAACCGGGGGCCCAACCGTTGGCCTTCTCGAAGGCGGGCAGTAGTTCCTGGATTTTCTTTTTTTCGGCGGCCGACTGCTTTTGGGCCTGCCCCAGGTTATGCGCTGCCAGGGTCTCGTCGGTGCCGGCAGACTATTCTGCCTCGACCAAACAAGTGTTTTTATGCCGGCAGACTATTCTGCCTTGACCCAAACAGGTGTTTTTATGCCGGCAGACTATTCTGCCTTGACCCAAACAGGTGTTTTTATACCGGCAGACTATTCTGCCTCGATCCAAACAGGTGTTTTTGCGCCGGCAGACTATTCTGCCGGCACTGCTTTCTTAGTCTTGGTATTTGATGAAGGCGCGAATTTTATATTTGTTCGACTTATAAGATCCATCTTGTGTGTTAACACCGTAAGACCATGCAATGTTGCTAAAGGCCGTATTATTTCCTTCCGTGCTAGACCAAGATTCATCGAAATCATCTTTGCTTCCCCCGGCAGCCGTAAAGGCTGCTTGTACTATTTTGTTATAAATACTACGCGAGAATCCGTATTGTCCTATGGGAAACCCTGCATCAGTAAATCCTAATGCCGTGTTAGCAATATTCCATTCGCCCGCACTGGGAAGATACCATTTTCTACCTACCAGATTTCCGCTTACCGTTATTCCTGCGGCAACCAGATCTTCGTCGTAATGAGCCGCATAATAGAACGCCGGAAAGTTATTCTTTTCATTGGCTTTGACAGTACCGGCCGGATCACTGTAAGCACCGTTCCAAGTTTCATTATATCCTTCGGTCCAGTTCAACGCTCCGGATATGTCGTCAACGAAACGTGTGCTGTTCCTCACTGTATATATGGTACACCATGGATGCTTGTTACCATTATTTGCATAATCCAGTGCTACGGCCAGATTGGCACTGATGACGATGCCAATGGGCGTGCGTGTGCCCTTATCTTTGAGAAAGCCGGTGGTACCGTCGTGGAAGAGGTAGGTATACATGGGCTTGAGCTTGATCTTGACGACATACGATTTGCCTGCCTGCATCTGGAGCGTAGCATTGAGTTGGGGAATATTAAAGACCGGGATCGGTTTCCAAAATACGGTGCCGGCCGAGATGCCGGTCAGTTTCAGCTTGGCGCCTTCGGTGGTTGGCAAGAAATAATGATAGTCGCTCGTAGAGGTGTAGGCAAAAGTTGCTCCAGCATTCGAAGCAGTGTATTTGACTTCAGTGCTGGCAGGCGAGTTATTCTGCTCGGCCGTCATAGCGCCGTTAGTGGTGGTGTAGGCTTTCATTGCCGGGTTATAGGCTACGTTGGCGGGAATCATGTTGGCAGCCGTGGCCTCGAGCGTGGCGGTGATGTTCTCGGGGATATGCTTTTGGCACACGAACTGGGTGCGCAGGCGGGCGCCCACGTGCTTCATCGTAAAGTTGACCTGCTGTATGGGGTCTTGGTTGATCGTGACGGTAGTTGCACACATGCGTGCCGTTCCGGCTTTGTCGCGCGATACGATTAAATCGCTTCCCGAAAGAGTTACGTCGTCGTTAAAAGCTACGAAGTCGTAGGTACCGTGGGGAAGAACGATTCCTCTTTTCGACGAAGCGTCGGGGCTGAATTTCCCACCGTTAAACGTGCCTTTTATTTCGCCTTTAAGGGTTCCGCCCTGGTAAGCGCGGATCGTATAATGGCCGGTAGCCGGTGTCTGGGCGCCGCGCGTCTTCTTTACGGCCGGTTCATTCTCTACAGTAATCTCGGCCTCGCAATCGCCGAGGTCTATTGTTTGAGGCTTTGCTTCGGCTGCGCTGGTGGCACGCGAGGGTGTTTCGTCCTCGCCGAAGTCTTCGTTGGTAAAGCTGAACTGTACCGTCTGC
>CAUQAO010000111.1:0-7471 GCA_963515815.1 uncultured Prevotella sp. | reverse complement strand
AATGTTCTCGAAACAGCAATAGTTTGTGATATGGGTGATATTTGAAGCCGAAGAGCTAATGTAGAACAAAATAAGAACGGCGATTCGCAAAAAAAAAGGCGTGCACATCTTTCGAAAACGAAGAAAGACGTGCACGCTACGTGTTGTACTGCAATCGGGCTATTAATACCGATCTTTAGGTGTAGAACCCAACGTAACATCCAACTCGCCGCCCTTGGCAAAAGCTGAGAACGGCAAATAGGTGTTGTGCAGGGGCTGGCCGTTCAGCACATATTGCTGCACGTAGTCGTTGCCCCGTGTGTTGTTGGTTGTATTGATGACGAACCGATCGCCGTCGTAATACTTTTTGTTCAGACGGATGGTTATTTTATCGAAAAGCGGACTGCCCAAGCCGAACGAGGGTTGTTCGGCCGTGAGACCTTTGACATCGAACAGGCCGATAGACGACATCACGTACCAGGCGCCCAGCTGTCCCTGGTCTTCGTCCTGTCCGTAGCCGTAGCCGTGTATCCCCTCGGTTCCGTAGAACTCGTTGAGGATGGCGCGTACCCATTTCTGCGTGCTCGAGGGTTTGCCCGATTCGTTGAACAGCCACGAAATGTGCAAACAGGGTTGGTTGCCCTGGTTGTACAAGGTCTTCAGGCCCGCGAAGGCTCCTACCTCTGTTCCGCCGCCGAAGATCAGCTTCTGTGCTTGTGCGAAGATGCTGTCGAGCCGGTTATTGAACTCCGTGGCACCGACTTTCGCAACCAACGAGGGGGCGTCGTGCGGCACATAGAAGGTGTACTGCCATGCGTTGCCTTCTTGGAAACCGCGCCATACCTGCATCGGATCGAAGTTGGCAATGAAGGTTCCGTCGGCCAACTTGGGATGCACGAAATTGAGCTGCGTATCGTAAATGCGCTCCCACCCTTTGGCCAGCGACATGAGCTGTTCGTAATCGGCTTGCTTGCCCAGGGCTTTGGCAAACTGTGCGGTGGCCCATGCGCTGTAAGCGTACTCTAAGGTGTGCGAGGCAGAGAACATGAAGGTTTCGTCGGGCCCATCGCCGCTGTCGGCATGGGGTACGAATCCGTGTTTTACAAATTCTTTGGTATCCGACTTTCCGGCGCCGAGTGGACGGTTTTCGCCATCCAATTCGTTTTTACGGCATGCCTCGTAGGCCAGGTCGACATCGAAATCGCGAATGCCACAAGCGTAGGCCGCCGCAATCATGAGGCTGAGCTGGTTGGTTCCGACGCCCGACACGAAGCGACTGTTGGCTACGCCGTCGGCCAGCCAACCGCAGTCTTTATAAATCTGCAGATGGCTGCTGATGAAGTCGGACATGTGCTCTGGATAGGCCATGATCCATAGTTGGTTCAGGTTCCATTGCGCTCCCCACATTGCATCGGTGTTGTACAGGTTGAAGGCAGGCTTGTTGTCTTTCAGTTCTATCTGCCCCACGGTTCCGTCGTGCTTCGGATAAGCGCCGTTTACATCGCTGGCCAGTCCGCGGCCAAGCAGCGCATGGTACAATCCGGTGTAGAATTTTACCTGATCGTCTTTGTTGGCTGTCTCTACGGTTATGCGGCTTAGATGCTCGTTCCAGGTATCGATCGCATTCTGCTTTGCAGCATCAAAGGTCATGTCTTTGGCTTCTGTTTCAAGATTCAGCCGGGCATTGTCGACCGAGGTGTACGAAACACCCACTTTGACGGTTATCGACTCGCGGTCAGAGGTCTCGAAAGTGAGGTATGCACCGGCCCCGATCCCTTTCGTAGCTTTGGCATCGGCCTTGACCGTATCGCCATTGAAAACACCCATGCCGACAGGTTTTTTGTCGACAACGGCCGAGAAGTACAACGGCACTTCGGCACCCGGTTGGTATTTCTTTACGTATTCGGGCATCGTGATCACCCACCCTTCTATCACCGTACCATCGGCCTTGATCTCGACCGAAGCATCTTTTACAGCTCCGCTTTCGCCTTGCCGGTTACCAATGTCGAACAGAATTCTACTCTCTTTTCCGGCAGGGAATGTGTAACGCTGGAAGGCTACGCGCGGTGTGGCTGTAACCTCGGCCTTTACATCGTAATCTTTCAGCAAAACGGCATAGTAGCCTGCCGTGACCGTCTCGTCTTCGTGTGTGAAAGCCGAACGATAACCGTTCTTCTCGCTCGTCATAGCCGTGTCGCCGGGTACGGTAAACAACTTGCCCGTGGTGGGCATCAACACGATTCCGCCCACCTGAAACTCATGCAGACAGGGGAATCCCTCGATGCTCTTATCGCGGTAATCGTAGCCTGTGGCTTCCCATCCCGATTTGTTGCCATAATGACCGTTCGTCGAAGGTCCCGGCTTGGCCATGCCGAAAGGCAGCGCTCCGGGTGCAAAATGGAAGTAACGACAATGCGCCGTACCTATACGCGGCTCTACGAAAGCCGTCAGATCTTGCTTCGCAGCGTTATCGGCATTCGAGCAAGAGAGAATACCCAAGACTCCGATAAGGCCCCATAATGACATCATTTTTTTTCTCATGTCGATTCGTTTTTTAATGAAATAAATGAATTAAGTTAATAGTTTATACGCTGACTTGCCAATATAACCGCCATTTTTTAGTTGTGACCGGCAGGCATCGTTTGTATGAATATAGAAAATCGGCAACCGTTCTACAGCCCTTCTGTTTCAGAACGCGAACCGTTACCGACGTTTATTTCTCTTTATAAATGATCTTGTTCAGCCCGGTTGTAATCTCGAGATTCTCGCGATTCTCCTTGATAAAACTGTCGATGTGCCGCACACGTTTCTCTTCCAATATCTCGTCGACGGCTATCAGGATGCCGGTCTCTTCTACGTCGCCGAAACCGTAATTGATGGCTGTGCCAAACAGTTTCATCGTCGGGCTCAAGCTCATGTATGCGTTGACCAATGGCGGTATGTTATACCCCAGCTGGCGTATTTCGTGGTTCAGGATGCGATAATCCTCCTTGAAATCGCCTTTGCAGAACAATGCTTCTAACTCTTTCGGGTCTTCTTCGATCAACAAGGGCTTCATCGGAACGATCAGATTTTCTTTATCACCGAAATGTTTCTGCAGAAAATAAAGAATCATATCGCGTCCTCTGCGGATGTACGACGGATACATTGTCATCTTGCCGAAAAAATATTTCAGCTTGGGGTTGAGCACAGTCAGTGCACCCAGCCCGTCCCACAAATTGTCTAAAGCAAAAATACTTTTGCTGTTGCTCCGTACATTCTGATATTCGAGCGAAACAAACGAGCGCCCCAGTTCTACCGTGTACGGCATATACTCTTTCAAGAACTGCTCGGAGAAGCGAAAGAGATGACTCGTAGCCAATTTGGGTTGCCCGTTTTCGTCGAGATCCCAATCCTCTCCGTATAAGTATCTGTAACCTCCGATAATTTCGTCGGCCTCGGGGTTCCAAACGATCAGCTGATTGTAACAGTTCTCGCACGTATCGAATTCGTCGATATCCATTGCCTTGCCGGTACCTCCACCGGCCGTTCTGAACGCAATTTCGCGCAAACGGCCAATTTCTTTCATCACATTGGGCGCATTGTGTGCCGTGATGACATAAATCTCGTTATGACTTTTATTCGTCAGCCTCAGCTGTTTGTCAGGCGTCAACTCAGCTTTTAACAGCTCTTTGTCGATGGGTAGGATAATCTCTTGCTCCATTGTTTCTTCGAGAATAGACGAAGAAAGACCGTTTCTTTCGAGATCTTGTCTCTCTCAATTTCTGATCAATCAACGCTTAGTTACCATTCTTTCTTTGTTCTTGTGTTATTTGCGGCGGTCCAATCGGTAAACCTCTTCTTGTACGAACCATGCCCACTGCTTCGGCGTCTTGCTCTTATCGAAAGTTTCCCATGGAATCGGTTTGCCGATGGTTATACGAAACGTTTTGTGCCTATTCCTGTACATCTCGTCTACCAGGTACAACATGGCTATGTTTATTTTGAGATGCAGCGCTTTGCAAACATTGGCAATACGGTAAAACTTATCGGAATTTTGCCCGCTAAAGTGTATCGGAATCACGTCTCTTTCGTATTCTACGCTTTTAGAGATAAAAGTCTTGGTCCACGGTATATCGCGAATCACACCGCGAGTTTTACGAGAACATAGACCTGCAGGAAACATCAGCATGTGATGATTGCTCTGAAAACCGGCCTCGACCATAGCTGGAAAGTTCTTACTCTGTTTACCCGTCTTGTTGATTCCGATGCTGACCGGTTTCAATCCCGGCAGATTCAGCAACAGATCGTTGACCAAATAGCGAAACCGTCCATCGTAATAACGACCGATAACGGCCCCCAATGCAACTCCGTCTATGCCGCCCAGCGGATGATTCGAAACGAAAGTGTACAGTTTTCCGTCGTCTTTCGCTGGCAAATGCTCTGCGCCTTCCACTTCGAGCGTCATATCCAAATAACGTACGCAGTGCTCTAACCATTCTACTCCTGTCTCGTGCTTACTTTCTGCAAGAAAACCATTGACCTCGTCTTGATGAATAACCCGTTTCAAATAATTAATCACAAAACGGGGAATGTATCGCATTCTTTCGCCCAATTTGTCGTGTAGAATCAGGTCAAGGTCTATCGTTTTCTCTATGGATTCTCTCATCTATCTGGCATTACGGAAAATACCATGCAAAAATAACATAACTTTTTGTAATATATCCCCAAGCTACTAAAAATATTCAAAAAACCATAGGTGGCCGGGGCCTTTACAGCGCTACCTCAGGACAACAAAAAGAGTAGCGGAAAAAGCGATTGCATTTTCCCGCTACTCGATTGTTTTTATTCTGCTCGTCCAGAAGCCGAAGTATATGGATGCTCTGCGCGGTTAATCGGTAATCAGATTTTCGCCTGTCATTTCTGCCGGTTGCTCCAAGCCCATGATGTGCAACAGCGACGGGGCTACGTCGGCCAGTCGACCGTCTTTTACCGTGGCGCTATTATTGTCGGTCACGTAAATAAAGGGCACCGGATTGAGCGAATGAGCCGTGTTGGGCGTACCGTCTTCGTTGATGGCGTTGTCGGCATTTCCGTGGTCGGCAATGATCAGAGCCTCGTAGCCGTTGGCTTTGGCTGCCTCGATTACGTCTCTTACGCAACTGTCTACGGCACACACGGCTTTGGCTATGGCATTGTAGACTCCTGTGTGACCCACCATGTCGCCGTTAGCGAAATTAACGACGATGAAGTCGTACTGCTGGGTATTGATGGCTCCGACCAGTCTGTCTTTCACCTCATAGGCGCTCATTTCGGGTTTGAGATCGTAGGTGGCCACCTTCGGCGATGCTACCAGTATGCGATCTTCGCCTTGGAAAGGTTGTTCGCGGCCGCCGTTGAAGAAGAAAGTTACGTGTGCATATTTCTCGGTTTCGGCCGTGTGCATTTGTCTTTTTCCGCAGTTGCTGAGATATTCGCCAAGGGTGTTTTGCACATTTTCTTTCGGGAAGAGCACGTGCAGTCCCTTGAAGTTGGCATCGTAGGGCGTCATGCAGTAGTATTGCAGGTTCTTGACGATGTGCATTCCTTCATCGGGCATGTCCTGTTGAGTGAGCACCTGCGTGAGTTCTTTGGCGCGGTCGTTACGGTAGTTGAAGAAGATCACGACGTCGCCCTCGCCGATTGTTCCGTCGACCGATGCATTGTGAATCGGCTTAACAAACTCGTCGGTCACCTCGTCGGCGTAGCTCTCGTGCATGGCCTGTACCATATCGGTTGCGTTTTTACCTTTTCCGTCAACCAGCAGATCGTACGCTTCTTTGATTCGGTTCCAGCGTTTGTCGCGATCCATGGCGTAGAATCTTCCCACGATGCTGCCGATGTGCGCGTCGTTCTTATCGCAGACGGCCTGCAGCTGCTCGATGAAGCCCACACCGCTGCGGGGATCGGTATCGCGCCCGTCCATGAAACAGTGTACAAATGTATTCTTCAGCCCGTATGCTTTCGATATTTCTATGAGCTTGAACAGATGATCCAGCGAAGAGTGTACGCCGCCGTTGCTGGTCAAGCCCAGCAGATGGAGTTTCTTTCCGGTTTTCTGCGCATACGAGAAGGCAGAAACTATTTCGTTGTTCTTCAAGATCGACCCGTCTTGGCAGGCACGGTTAATCTTGACCAGATCTTGGTAAACCACCCGGCCGGCGCCGATATTCAGATGTCCTACTTCCGAATTGCCCATCTGTCCGTCGGGCAGACCTACATCTTCGCCCGAAGCCTTGAGCTGCGAATGCGCGCTCACGGCGCACAGATAATCGAGGTACGGCGTAGGCGTGCGATAAATTACGTCGCCTCGGCCGCGGTTTCCTATTCCCCATCCGTCGAGGATCATTAATAAAGCTTTTTTTGCCATAATTGTTTGCTATTAAATGTTCTGTTTCTTTGTTTCGCAAAGGTACGATTTTATCGCCTACCGGCAAAATATGCAAAAAAAAAGGCCTCGCAGCCTTTGTCGGCATGCGAGACCCGAGAGGTTATATAGAGATACTGCAGAGTAGTGTTACTCGACAGCGATTTGCTTGCCCAGCGTCTGTACGATTTCTTCGCGTTTCGGCAGCGAAACGGTCAGCACGCCGTCTTCCATCTTAGCGCTTATCCGCTCTTTGTCTACATCGTCGGGCAGGATGAGCGTCTGTTCGAAGCTCGAGTAGCTGAATTCTCTGCGCAGATAATGCGCGCGCTTGTCCTCTTCCTTATGCTCTTGTTTCTTTTCCATCTTCACGGTCAGGTTGCCTTCGTGGTCGATGTTTACCTTGAAATCTTCCTTGTTCAGCCCCGGTGCAGCCAACTCTACTACGTAATCATGATCGTGCGCAATCACGTTGATTGCTGGAGCCGTTCCGTTAGTACGCTGCATAAAGCTTGTATTCAAAAAATCGTCGAACACACTGGGTAACCACGAATTTCTATTCATTACTGGTAACATAATTCTTTTCTCCTTATCGTTTAAATTGTTTATAATTTGAATTGTTGTCGATGGGCTCTTGCGAGCTCACTATCTATCAATGCAAGTAATATACCAGTGCCGAATTTGCGTCACAATGACATATTTTCTTTCTGAAACAGGAGAAATAAAGGACAATATGTCATATTTCGGGTTGTTTTTTCAAAAATCCGATCACCGCATCGCTTATTCCCTTCTATTTTCTCAAAAAAACCGACCTACAATCGGCCTATTTCGCCCGGCGCGCTACCCGAACCTGCACACATTTCGCATTTCCGCGACGGTTTTGGTCCAAATCCCATCCCCTTTTTTCTTATTACGAGTTTCAAGGCCTTTGCAGTTCAACCGCAAAGACAAAACATTAAAAATACGTTATTGCAGTTGAACTGCAAAAGTGAAACATTAAAAAAACATTATTGCAGTTGAACTGCAAAAGCGAAACATTAAAAAATATTATTGCAGTTGAACTGCAGAAGTAAAACATTAAAAAAATATTATTGCAGTTGAACTGCA
>CAUQAO010000110.1:0-7491 GCA_963515815.1 uncultured Prevotella sp. | reverse complement strand
GTGACCATCCAGCGTGTAAAATTCATTTTTTGTCTCAGATGGTGACCATCCAGCGTGTAAAATTCATTTTTGGCCTCAGATGGTGACCATCCGGCGCGTAAAATTCATTTTTGGCCTCAGATGGTGACCATCCAGCGTGTAAAATTATTTTTTGTCCCAGATGGTCACCATCCGGTATGAAAAACTATTTTTTAGGACAGCACAATATTTTTTGTCGGTAAACTGTTTTCCGGCCGTTTTCGATGCCTTTCAAGGTTTAAATCATCAGCGAACAACGATTTTCTTAACGCTTCCATCGCTCATTTTGACTATATTGAGGCCCCGTTGCGGTGTTGCTATTCGGGTTCCGTCAAGCAGAAAGCGTGCCTGCTCCGTTGCCTCTCTGGCTGGTTGCAGAGGGTGTTCGATGCCTGTCGTTTTAGGTGGGCGGATGTTGTAAATCATCGATTGTCCATATTTGAATCGTATGTCCCTGATGTCTACATAGCCGTCGTTGCCGCCCAGTCCGTAAACGACGTGGAATTTTCCCTCGCTGTTATATCCGTCGACGACGAAGCTGTGGAGTAGGTAGCTTTCCGTCGATCCGCCGTAGATAACGGGCATACCATCTGAGAGCTGTTGGTAGAGGGTGGTGAACCAGAGGCTGTCGGTAGGCTCGTCGAAGGCGGATAGGTAGCTGATGGACGGGTCGTATCCGAAATAGGTTTTCATGGCGTTAGGAATATCCATATCGAAGGCGCCGCTGTCGTACTGTCCGTACTGCATTTTGACGGCGGCTCCGCAGTCGGCCATAAGTTTGGCCACGGCCTCTTTCTGCTGTTGCGTGGCGTTTTTGATGGGCGAATACGAGTCTTTCATATTCTGCCAGTCGTACACGCTTTGGCCAAAGTCTGCCGTTACGGTGTACTGTTGGTTGTCGTCACCTTTGTATTGATAGCTGATCGATCCGGTTCCTCTTGCTGGATAGGCGTAGTATTTCATTACTTGTGCCATGGCTGTTGCCACGCATCCGGTTTTGCAGTGTACGCTTTTTTGCGGCGCCAAGGGGCACTGGTTGTGGTAGGGGGCATTTTGTCCCCAGCTTGTGCGCAACATGGGTGGCACTTCATTCTTGATTTTGGGCAACAACGACAAATACCATTCGTGCTGTGTTTTACTTTGTGCATAGCTTGTTATGCCGATGCAAAGGAAGAGGACGATGCGTGTGAGCTTAATTTTCATTTTATTTTTCGATGTAAATAGCCGATGAGGGGGTGGGGGACGGTTCGATTATCCTGTTAAAATAAAACGAGCAGAGACTCATTCTTCGTCGGATTGTATCGTTGCCTCTGCTCGTTTGTTTACTTGGTTTCTATTTCTTCTTTCATGTCGATGAATTGTTTGTCTGCATCATAGAACTCGTATTGCAGAAAAGCAAGCTTCTGTGAAGGAACGATGTGTACGCCGAATCCGTACTTTATTTGCCATTTTCGTTTCAGCGAGAACACACCCTGATTGATAAATGCTGCTACGTACGGATGAACGTGCAGATAAAAATGCTTGATTCCGATCTTGTTGATTAGTTTGTCAATTTTCCTCTCCAATTGGTCTGTAAACAGGATGCTCGATCTTATTTTACCTTTGCCGTTGCAGGTGGGGCAATCTTCGTCTACAATCACATCCATGGCAGGGCGTACGCGCTGCCGGGTGATTTGCATCAATCCGAATTTGCTCAACGGTAGAATATTGTGGCGCGCCCGGTCGCTTTGCATGTTCTTGCACATCCGTTCGTACAGCATTTGGCGATCTTCTGCAAGGTGCATATCGATGAAGTCTACCACAATGATACCTCCCATATCGCGCAGTCGCAACTGTCGAGCTAACTCGTCTGCAGCCCCCAGGTTCACGTCGAGCGCATTGGCTTCTTGCCCGTTTTGATTACGCGTGCGGTTTCCGCTGTTCACATCTACGACATGCAGCGCTTCGGTATGTTCGATAACCAGATAAGCACCGTGTTTGTAATTGATGATTTTGCCGAAACTCGCCTTGATTTGTTTCGTGATATTGAAGTTATCGAAGATAGGAGTCTTTCCGGTATACTTCTTTACGATGCTTGTTTTTTCGGGCGCGATGAGCGATACGTATTCTTTTACCTGATTGAAGGCTTCGCTGTCGTTTACATAGATATTAGCAAAGTCGGGGTTAAAGATGTCGCGCAACAATGCGATAGCTCTTCCCGATTCTTCAAATACGATTTGGGGTCTTTTCTGGGTTTTCTGTACTTTGACAATAGCGTCTTCCCAACGCTTTGCCAATACTTTCATTTCCGCATCCAGTTCAGCAACTTTTTTTCCTTCTGCCACCGTTCGTACAATAACGCCGCAGTTCTTGGGCTTAATGCTGTGGATGAGTTGCTTGAGGCGGGCACGCTCTTCGCCGGTTTTGATTTTAGACGAAACCGATACTTTGTCGCTGAAAGGAATCAGTACCAAATATCGGCCTGCAAACGACAATTCGCCGGTGAGCCGTGGACCTTTGGTCGAAATCGGCTCCTTGACGACTTGTACCAGCACCTCTTGTCCTATCGTCAACGTAGTCTGCACGCTACCATCTTTTTTCAGATCGGGCTGGCGAGATGCTTTCGCGAACGGATACAGTTTTTTCCTGTCACTTTGTACCTGTTTCAGGTACTTTGCATACGAATTAAATTGGCTTCCTAAGTCAAGATAGTGAAGAAAAGCGTCTCGTTCGCAACCTACATCTACGAAGCAGGCGTTCAAGCCCGGCATTAGTTTCTTTACTTTCGCAATGTAGATATTTCCAACAATAAAGGATGCTGCCCGAGGTTCGTTCTGATATTCTACCAGACGTTTGTCTTCTAACAAGGCTGTTGCAATCTCTTTTTCTTGGACGTCAATAACAACTTCGCTGGTCATTTTTCTTCTTCTTTACTATTACAAAAAAGGGCGAGTCAACCAATCGCTTAGGACCACTTGACACGCCCCACAGTCAGTATAGACTGCCAAGCATTATTATTTGCTCTTATGTCTATTCTTTCTTAATCTCTTTTTACGCTTATGCGTTGCCATTTTGTGGCCTTTCTTTTTCTTACCGTTTGGCATAGTGCTTAAATGTTTAAATATTCTTTTAAATGTTGTTACTTATGAATTTACTATCGAACGGCAACTCGGCCTTACGCCTTCATTTCGTTAATGAAACTCTTTGCCGGTTTGAAACTCGGTAAATCGTGCGCTTCAATCGTGATCGTGGTATTCTTCTGAATATTTCTAGCAGTCTTCGCTGCTCTATGTTTAATGATAAAACTGCCGAAACCGCGTAAATATACATTCTCTCTCTTATCAAGCAGGCTTTTTTTCACTTTACTCATAAAACTCTCAACAACCGCTGCAACTTCTTTCTTCTGTAATCCTGTAGATGCCGCAATCTCGTTTATAATATCAGCTTTAGTCATTTTTTTGTTTGTTATTTGTTACTATTCTATTATCTTCGCACTTATTTTGGTTTGCAAATATAGTGTTTTTTTGCATGACATAAAAATTTATTTGGTTATTTTTATCAAACTTGTGGTAAAATGATATTAGAATTACTTGCTATCATACAGTGATTTAGCCTCGCATCCCTCCCTTGTCTAATTCGTAGAAAAAAAGGTACATTTGCATGATGAGAAAGATTATTCATATAGACATGGATGCCTTCTTTGCAGCTGTCGAACAACGTAATCATCCTGAGTTGAAAGGACAACCTATTGCCGTAGGTTACGACGGTCCTCGCGGCGTGGTCTGTACAGCAAGCTACGAGGCACGTCGGTTTGGCGTTCGGTCGGCCATGCCCATAATGAGAGCCAAACAATTGTGTCCGCAGCTCATCATCGTTCCGCATCATGGAAAAGACTATAAAGAAGCATCTATGCAGGTGCATGATATCTTTTCGACTTATACGGATCAAATAGAACCGCTTTCGATCGACGAAGCTTTTCTGGACGTGACGGAGAACAAATCGGGTATTTCGTTGGCCAAAAATATTGCTATTGAGATTAAACAACGAATTTTCGAGAAAACCCGCCTCACCGCATCAGCCGGAATATCGTATAACAAGTTCTTGGCAAAGATCGCATCAGATTATCATAAGCCCAACGGGTTGTTTGTTATCCATCCGGATAAAGCGCTCGCGTTTATCGGAAAACTCCCTATTGAGAGTTTTTGGGGTGTAGGACCGAAAACGGCGAATCGCATGCACAAGATGGGTATTTTTACCGGAGCTCAGTTACGAATGGTTTCTGAGCAGCATTTGAACAGTGTGTTCGGAAAGATGGGGAAGGTGTATTACGATTATGCACGAGGCGTTGACGAGCGACCGGTCATTGTAGATTGGACGCGCAAGTCGGTAGGATGCGAACATACTTTTTTAGAAGACATTACGCAGAAATATGCCCTGTTAATAGAATTGTATCATACCGTTTTAGAATTGGTAGACCGCATAGCACGAGCCGATTTCGACGGTAAGACGTTGACGCTGAAAATCAAGTTTTTCGATTTTACACAGATAACCCGCAGTCTGACGGCTCATCATGATCTGAAAACAAAGAAAGATATCTTACCTTTGGCCAAGAAACTGCTGAACGAGGTCGATTATCATCGTCGCCCCGTTCGCTTATTGGGCTTGTCGGTTTCCAATCCGCACATAGATGCCAACACGGCGGTTTGGAAGGAAGGATGGCTCGATGGCTTTCGCATCTGAAAAAGAGAAAAGGCTTGGAAGGATCAGATAACTTTCGTATTTTTGCATAGTGCCCTCAAGGCGCAATTGGTTCACAATTAGTCTGTAAAATTAAACATACAAGAAAATGAAACAAACCAAAATAGTATGTTCGATCAGCGATCGGCAATGCGACGAAGATTTTCTCCGCAAATTGTTTTTTGCAGGGATGAATGTGGTGCGTATGAATACTGCTCATGCAAGTCTCGAAGGTATGGAAACAATCATCAAGAACGTGCGGGCTGTGTCTTCTCATATTGGAATATTGATAGATACCAAGGGACCCGAAATAAGAACAACTGGCGTTTCGGAACCCTTAAAATATAAAACAGGCGATGTCGTGAAGATATTCGGTCGTCCCGAGATGGACTCGACACACGACATCGTCAACCTGTCTTATCCCGACATAACGAAAGATGTAAAAGTGGGCGACGATATCTTGTTTGACGACGGTGCCTTAGACATGAAGGTGATAGAGAACGTTGGCCCGATGTTGGTAGCCCAGGTGCAGAACGACGGCGAGTTGGGGGCGCACAAGAGCGTCAACATTCCCGGCGAACACATCGACTTGCCTGCATTGACCGAGAAGGATCGACGCAATATCCTCTTCGCCATCGAACAAGATATTGATTTCATTGCCCATTCGTTTGTCAGAAATGCAGCCGACGTGAAAGCCGTACAAGATATTCTTGACGCCCATCATAGCGATATCAAGATCATCTCGAAGATAGAGAACCGCGAAGGCGTAGACAATATCGACGAGATCATCGATGCCTCGTACGGCATTATGATCGCGCGAGGCGATCTCGGAATAGAAGTACCCATTGAAGAGATTCCGGGCATTCAGCGCCAGATCATCCGAAAGTGCGTAATGAAAAAGAAGCCCGTGATTGTCGCTACACAAATGCTTCATACCATGATCAACAACCCGCGGCCAACTCGTGCCGAGGTAACCGACATTGCCAATGCCATCTATTCGCGTACCGACGCGTTGATGCTGAGCGGCGAGACGGCATCGGGCAAATATCCGCTCGAGGCGGTTCAGACCATGGCCCGCATTGCAGAGCAGGCCGAAGCCGACCGGACATGGGAAAAAAGCATCGACATGATGAAGAACGAATGCAAAGATCAGCGCGAGTTTTTGGCGCATTCGGCTATCGAGTCGACACGTCAGCTGGGCGTCAAGGGAATTATCACCGACAGCGAAACCGGCCAAACTGCCCGAACCCTGTCGTCGTTCCGCGGTCCTACGCCCATCCTTGCCATTTGCTACAAAGAGAAAACCCAGCGCTGGCTGAACCTCAGCTATGGCGTCATACCCGTTTTCCAGAAAGAGCACGGCACGTCCGAATACCTTTTTACCGCCGCCCTTCGTATGCTTCGGCAAAAAGGGTACATCGGCCTCGAAGACAAGATTGCATACCTGAGCGGAAGTTTCGGAGAGGGCGGCGGCACAACTTTGCTCGAAATAAATAAGGTAGGCCAGGTATTCGATAAGTCTTACGAATTCCATCTTCCGCAGTACAACAAGGCCAATGAAAAATAATATGGTCATCGGAATTATCGGCACCGGAAAAATCGTCGACGAAATGTTACCGGTCGTTACAGCGCTCAGCGGTATCAAGGTCGGCGCCATCTGCAGCCGGTCGAGCAGCAGCCTGCCGAAAGCAAAAAAGCTGGCCGCTACATTCGGCATCGACAATGTTTATACCGACTACAACCTGATGCTGCAACAGGCAGATATCGATTTTGTGTACGTAGCGCTGACCAACAATGCGCACGCCGAATATGCCGAAAGCGCCTTGTCGGCTAACAAAAACGTTATCGTAGAAAAGCCGATCTGTACATCTGCAGCCGAATTAACCCAACTGGCACACATCGCCCTCACGCGCCATCTGCACCTTTTCGAAGCCGTAACCCTGTTGCACATGCCCCATTACCGGCGGCTGAAAGACGAACTGTTGCAAACCATCGGAGCCGTCAAACTGATCGAGTGCAATTACAGCCAGCGCTCCAGCCGATACGATTTATACCAGAGCGGTAGGCTTACGCCGGCATTCGATCCGGCTTGTTTTGGAGGAGCGTTAATGGACATCAACATCTACAACATCAACTTCGTGGTTTCGTTGTTCGGCGAACCGCGCTACGCAGAATACAGAAAAAACACGGGCTTCAACGGAATAGACACTTCGGGTGTGGCCATTCTGCAATACCCCGACTTTGTGGCCACCTGCATCGGTGCCAAAGACTGCGACGGACGTTCGTTCGGTAGCATCCAGGGCGACAGCGGTCGGATAGAAACCGACGGTCCTGTCAGCGTACTTTCGGCGTTGAAAGTATATGCCGATGGTAGAGAGACGACAATCGACGCACAGGCTAAAAAACACCGTTTGTTTTTCGAGTTCGAACACTTCAGAGACATTTTTACGACGAACAATTACGACACGATGAAGTACTACCTCGAAATATCGATGCAGGTAATGCGCGTCGTCGACCGATTGCGAAACAACACAATAATGTAAAATCGGTAGAGCAAGGTTCGCTGTGCTTCCGACAAATTTTCATACCGGCAGTTTTTTGTTCAGCGGGAGTCCCGCCAGTACGTTTCCACTCGAGAATTGATTGTCGGGAGTTCCCGCTGTAAATAAACCTTAACGGAATTCGTCGGCGGTACTCCCGCTGTAAACAAACCTTAACGGAATTCGTCGGCGGGGCTCCCGCTGCAAACAAACGTTA
>CAUQAO010000109.1:0-7511 GCA_963515815.1 uncultured Prevotella sp. | reverse complement strand
TATTGCTATTACTCACGGCAGCAAAGGTAGAACATTTTTCCGAAATCGCCAAATGTTGCGCCGGGAAATGCTTAATAGCATTCTTTTCTTCGGTACCGAAATGCTTTAAATAAAAAAGGCGAACACGTATCAATAAACGCGCTCGCCGAAAATGGCCGAACCGATACGAACCATCGTCGAACGGCATTCTACGGCGATCGGATAGTCGTGGCTCATGCCCCAACTTCGTTCCTTGAAACTCGGCTGATCGACGAAGTAGGTCGACTTCATTTCGTCGAAGAACAGCGCGGCTTGCATCATTTCCGCTCGGATCTGCTCGGCATTGTCTACAAACGAGGCCATCATCATCAAACCGCAAATGCGGACATACTCGAGCGAGCGCCACTTTCCGTCGGCCAACAACTGCCGGCAGGTCTCCAAACTGAGACCGTACTTTGTTTCTTCTTCGGCGATATGCAGTTCTAACAAGACATCGATTACCCGATTGTTTCGTTCGGCCTGCCGATTGATCTCCTGTAAAAGTTTCCACGAATCAACGGCTTCGATCATCGCGATATACGGAGCGATGAGCCGCACTTTATTCATTTGTAGATGACCGATAAAGTGCCATTCTATATCATCGGGCAACGCCTGTGCTTTTTTCGACAGCTCTTGCTCACGGCTTTCGCCGAAAATGCGCTGCCCCTGGGCATAAGCTGCCTCGATCGATTCTTTCGGATGATATTTGCTGACGGCTACCAGTTGCACGCTATCGGGCAATTGCCGACGGATGGCAGACAGATTTTTCGCTATATCGCTCATTGTTTTCCTCCCAGACGCAGGCCCTTGCTGCAGGATTAGACTTCGGGTTGGGTATCCGCTTTCGTGCCCGACTTATGTTCAAAGACGTCCATGATCTTCGTTTCAGAAAGGTTGGCTACCACGTAATCCATCACGCTGCTCGAGAAAACCTGCTGAATGTTGTTCAAGGCGCCCTCTATGTTCTTTGCCTGCACCAGATAGTTCACGGCCGTGCGCTTCTCTTTGCCGTTCTCTTCGTTGATCGTGACAAACATAACCTTGGCCTTGTACCACTTGTCGTCGCTCTTCATGTCGCTGAAAAATATCTCGCCATAAACAGCGGGCGTGATGTTCTTGATAACGAATTCGCCGCTGGCGAAGGCAGACATTTCTTTCGTTATTGCGTCTTCGGCCTCACCGAAAGTAAAGGCGTCGACCACATAGGTCTCTCTGACCTTAGCCAACAGGCCGTCTTCTGCCTGCCGTTCATATTGCACACTCGTTTCAAACCAATTGGCATTTATTGCTCTCATTGTTCCTTATTTTTGATTGATGCTTGCAAAAGTACAAAAATCGGATTATATTCGCTACCTTTGCACGCAATTATATAGGGAATGCGCAGCAGCGGAATTCGGATTTTTTTTCATTCTGTGCAGTTGCATTATTAAACAAATTGAAGGGCCGAACCGATCGGGTTCTGCCCGCCATTATACTAAATGTATGCCGGAAATATCTGTTCGGGGTTTAGAAATGCCCGAGTCGCCTATTCGCAAGTTAGCTCCGTTGGCAGCAGCGGCTAAAGCGCACGGAACAAAGGTTTACCATCTCAATATCGGTCAGCCCGACCTGCCTACTCCGCAGGTGGGGCTGGATGCTTTGAAGAGCATCGACCGAACCGTATTGGAGTATTCGCCCAGCCAGGGGTATCTGTCGTATCGGCAGAAGCTGGTAGGATATTACAAAAAGTTCGATATCAACGTCGATGCCGACGATATCATCATTACGTCGGGCGGCAGCGAAGCCGTATTGTTCGCCTTTATGAGTTGCCTGAATCCCGGCGACGAGATCATCGTTCCTGAACCCGCTTACGCCAATTACATGGCTTTTGCCATTAGCGCCGGGGCCAAGATTCGGACCATAGCGACAACAATCGACGAAGGATTCTCGCTGCCGAAGGTCGAAAAGTTCGAAGAACTGATCAACGAAAACACGCGAGCCGTGATGATCTGCAATCCCAACAACCCCACCGGCTACCTGTACACGCGACGCGAGATGAACCAGATTCGCGATCTGGTAAAAAAATACGACCTCTACCTCTTTTCCGACGAAGTATATCGCGAGTACATCTACACGGGTTCGCCGTATATCAGCGCCATGCACCTGAAAGAGATCGAAAACAACGTGATTCTGATCGACTCGGTTTCGAAGCGTTACAGCGAATGCGGAATCAGAATAGGCGCATTGATTACGCGCAACGCTGAAGTGAGAAAAGCCGTGATGAAATTCTGCCAGGCCAGGCTCTCTCCGCCGCTGATCGGCCAGATCGTGGCCGAAGCCTCGTTGGATGCCCCCGAAGAATATTACCGAAACGTTTACGACGAATATGTAGAGCGACGCAAATGCTTGATCGACGGCCTGAACAGGATTCCCGGCGTATATTCGCCGATTCCGATGGGCGCATTCTACACCGTAGCCAAACTTCCGGTAGACGACAGCGAGAAATTCTGCCGCTGGTGTCTCGAGGAGTTCGCCTACGAAGGCCAAACCGTGATGATGGCGCCCGCCGCCGGATTCTATACCACGCCCGGAGCCGGAATCAACCAGGTGCGCATCGCCTACGTTCTGAAGAAACAAGACCTGGAACAAGCGCTGTTAGTGCTCAGAAAAGCCTTGGAGGCTTATCCGGGACGAGAAATGAACGACCAACCGTAACAGACTGTTTGCAGAAATGAATTTCTCCCTGTTTGTAGCCCGAAAAATCTACCGCAACAACGGCGATAAGAAAAAAGTATCCGGACCGGCTATCAAAATTGCCACCGCCGGCGTTGCCATCGGACTGGCCGTTATGATCGTTTCCGTTTCCGTAGTGTTCGGTTTCAAACATGCCGTCAGCAACAAGGCCATAGGCTTCGGAAGCCACATACAGGTAGCCAACTTCATGACGCTGCAAACATCCGAGTCGTATCCCATTCAGATGAACGACTCGATGCTCCGGATATTAAGAAAAACACAGGGCGTAAACCACGTTCAGCGCTTTGCCATGAAACAAGGCATACTCAAAACCGATTCCGACTTCTTAGGCGTCGTATTCAAAGGCGTGGGCCCCGAGTTCGATTCAACCTTCATTCACCGGAACCTGGTAGCAGGCTCGATCCCCACCTTCTCCGACAAAAGCAGCAGCAACAAAGTTGTCATCTCAATGTCGATGGCCCAAAAACTGAAACTGAAACTCGGCGAACGCGTCTTCGCCTATTTCATCGACAACGACGATGTCAGAGTCAGACGTTTCACCATCTGCGGCATCTACCAAACCAACCTGGCCCAATACGACGACGTAACCTGCCTGACCGATCTCTACACCACCGTCAGACTGAACGGATGGGAGCCCGACCAGGTAACCGGAGCCGAAATAACGGTGCGCGATTTCGACCGGATAGATGAAACCGAAAACATTTTCATCGACAAAATCAATCGCACGATCGACCGATACGGCGAAACCTATTCGTCGAAAACCATCAGAGACATCAATCCGCAGATTTTCTCCTGGCTCGACCTCCTCGACCTCAATGTCTGGATTATCCTCGCACTGATGATCGCCGTTGCCGGCGTTACAATGATATCGGGGCTGCTGATCATCATCCTGGAACGCACCACGACCATCGGCGTTCTGAAAGCATTGGGCACCCAAAACAGCAGCATCCGACATATTTTCCTGTGGTTCGCCGTATTCATTATCGGCAGGGGACTGCTGATCGGCAATGCCATCGGCGTAGGACTCGTTTTGCTGCAACACTACACCGGCTTGGTGAAGCTCGATCCGCAGACTTATTACGTTACAACGGTTCCGGTAGAGCTGGATATTCTCGTCATCATTCTGCTCAATATCGCCACCTTCGTCATCAGCGTGCTGGTACTCATTGCGCCGAGTTACCTTATATCGCACATCCATCCGGCTAAGTCTATGCGATACGAATAGCCGGAAGAAACTCGAAAAACACCTCAACTCCAATTTTTCATCTCGGCAGACTCTCTGCCGAGGCAGAAAGCACGAAAAATGCCCCGCCAGACATTCTGGCGAGGCAAAACTATCTGAAATTAACCCTAAAATAAACTCTTCCGGCACAACCCTGTGCCGAAGCGGCTGAATTATTTGCGTTTTTTCTTCAGTTCTAAAGCCGGAATCTTGACTTGTTCTCCCTCTTCGATTGGTTTTGTGCCGTTAACCGCTTCCATATAACACTCCATGTCGGGCCCGAGATGGGTTTTACTGATCGAGCTCAGCGTCTCGCCTTTGCGTGCCGTCACGGTGCGGGCGATGCCCGTAATGACATAGGCGCCGGTTCGGATGCGCGGGTCGGCATCGTATTTCGAAGCCTGTAGCGTCGGTTTTTGTTGTTGCGTTTCCGTACTGTCGGTTTGCCGAGACATTACGGCGGGCCGACTGGCGGTATATTGTTGTGTGGCAGTCGTCGGCCGGTCGGCAGATACGAGTTGCAAGGTCAGCCGGTCGATCCGATCGTCACGCAAAGCCAGCAATCGGGCAAAGTAGCAGAAACCGGCGGCACTGCCTGCCAGCAACAGGCAGACAAGGACAACGAGACAACGCTGGCGGCGCCGCATGCGGTGAAGCGATTCGGCGAGCCGGTTGTTTTCTTCTTCCCATTCGTCTTGCACAGCAGTCGACTCGGACTGCAGGCCGGGCGTTTCTGTTATTTCTTCTTCGGGTGTTTCTGTTATCTCTTCCTTGGGCTGCGGCTCGGGTTCAGGCACTTCGGAAATCGACGCCTGCAGCTCGGGTACTTCCGTCTCTGCTTCGGGCCGATTGGTTTCTTTTTCCGTCTCGATGAAATTCGGCTGCGGCGCTTCAACCGGTTTGTCGTCAGCCTCTGCTTCAGCCTCTATCTTCTGTCCAGAGTTCACGATTCCGCGGTAGCGCTCATCTATTTCAGAAAAATCGGTTCCGTCGTTCACCGTTACGGTGGCAAACTGTCTGAAGGGGGCGTTTACTTTATCGCGCAGTACGTTTTCGGGCGTAAACGTTATTTCTTCGCACCCCTCTGACGTGATGCACTCGCCCGTATCGGTGTCTACGCTTTCGCGCGTGCTCACCGGGGTTACTTTAAAGGTGCCGAGCCCCTTTATCTTCACTGTTTTGTCGGTTTGCAAGGCGGTGGTGAGCACGTCTACCCACAGGGATATGAAAAAGTCGGCCTCGTTTTTCGACAGCTGGTGCTTGTCGCACAACACACTGGCCAGCTCTCTAATTCTGATCATTCGGCGCCTCCTTTCCTCAACTTTTCTTTTATCGAAGCCATTGGACTGAAATTAAGTTCCAATTTGGGCGGAACCATGATCCGCTTTCGGGTCGAGGGGTCGACCATGATGCGTTCCAGGCTCTTTTTTACTTTGAAAGTTCCGAAAGTCGGGATGGCCACCGACTCGCCCTTTTCAAAGTTTGCAATGATAGCATCGATCAGCGTTCGCGAAAGATTCTGCGTTCTTTCCTGTGTTTGTCCGCTGCGTTGTGCAAGTTCTGTTATAAATTCTTTGTTGTTCATGGGATCGTACCTCCTTATGTTAAATAATCTCTCCATACAGGTCAAACTCTTCGGCATCGGTGATTCGCACCTGATAAAAATCGCCCACCTTCAATTGCTTTGCAGAAGATTGTATTAATACTTCGGGATCGACTTCGGGCGAACAGAATTCGGTGCGCCCGATATAATAATCTTCTTCTTTTCTGTCTACGATTACACTCATTACTTTTCCTATCTTTTCGGCTTCGATCTCTGTGCTGATTTCCTGTTGCACGGCCATCAGTTGGTCGAGCCGTTCTTGCTTCACTTCTGCCGGTACATCGTCGGTGTAGTATTTTGCGCCATACGTGCCTTCTTCTTCCGAATAGATGAAAGCGCCCATACGCTCGAAGCGGGCCCAGCGCACGAAATCGATCAGCTCTTGAAAGTCTTCTTCCGTCTCGCCCGGGAAGCCTACCATCAGCGTTGTGCGCAGGTGTATTCCAGGCACCTTCTGCCTGATGTCTCGTACCAGTTGCATGGTTTCTTGCTTTGTTACGCAGCGGTGCATGCGGTCGAGTATGCGGTCCGAGATGTGCTGCAAGGCGATATCGAGATATTTACAAACGTTGCTGTTTCGGTTCATGACATCGAGCAGCTCTATCGGGAATTGATTGGGATAGGCGTAATGCAGCCGAATCCACTTCACGCCCTCTATGGCCGCCATTGCACCGATCAGGTGGGCGATATGCCGCTGGCCGTCTTTGTCGACGCCGTAATAGGTCAGCTCCTGGGCAATAATCTGGAACTCTTTCACGCCGTCGGCCACCATGTCGCGCACTTCTTGCAAAATTTCTTCTTCGGGACGGCTTACATGCCTGCCCGTTATCAGCGGAATGGCACAGTAGGCGCAATGGCGATCGCACCCCTCAGCTATTTTGATGTAGGCGTAATGCCGGGGCGTGGTGAGGTGCCGGCGCCCGTTGCAGGCTTGTATTTCGGCCTTACCGAGGTCGGTGAGCAGTTGTTTGTAATTGAACTTGCCATAGAATTTGTCGACTTCCGGAATCTCTTTTTCCAATTCATCTTTGTATCGCTGGCTCAGGCATCCCATGACGAACAGTTTGTTGAGTCGGCCCGCTTTCTTGGCTTCGACAAATCCCAAAATCGTGTTGATGCTTTCTTCTTTGGCCGACTCGATGAAGCCGCAGGTATTGATCACGGCTATTTCGCCTTGCGGGCTGTCGCTGTCGTGTGTACACGAATAACCGTTGGCCTCGAATTGCTTCATCAAGACCTCGCTGTCTACCAAATTTTTCGAACAGCCCATCGTGATAATGTCTATCTGATTCTTTTTCAAACCCCGTTCGGTTTTATTGCTGTTTTTCGCTGAACAGACTGTCGACAAATTCTTTCCGGTTGAACAGCTGCAGGTCGTCCATCTGTTCGCCCAGTCCGATGTACTTGACCGGTACTTTCAGTTGGTCGCTGATACCGATTACCACACCGCCCTTGGCCGTGCCGTCGAGTTTGGTGATGGCCAAAGACGTGATTTGCGTAACGGCCGAAAACTGTTTCGCCTGTTCGAAGGCATTCTGCCCCGTGCTGCCATCCAGCACGAGCATCACCTCGTGGGGCGCCTCGGGCATCACTTTTTTCATCACATCTTTGATTTTTTTCAGTTCGTTCATCAGTCCCACCTTGTTGTGCAAGCGTCCGGCCGTATCGATCAGAACCACATCGGCGCCGTTGGCCTTCGCACTCTGTAGCGTATCGAATGCAACCGAGGCCGGATCGGCCCCCATCTGCTGCTTCACGACTGGCACTCCGATGCGTTCGCCCCAAATCTTAATCTGGTCTACAGCAGCGGCGCGGTACGTATCGGCGGCCCCGAGATATACCGACTTGCCATTTTTTTTGAACTGATAAGCCAACTTGCCGATGGTCGTTGTTTTGCCTACGCCGTTCACTCCCACAACCAGTATGACATAGGGC
>CAUQAO010000108.1:0-7826 GCA_963515815.1 uncultured Prevotella sp. | reverse complement strand
TCTTTGTACTGTTCGTAATATCCCGAGCCGTGCGTGTAGTGAAGCGCCGCATTGAAGTTCCAGTTACGATTGATATACTGGTTCAGCAACAGCTGATAGTGCTGCTGATGGTAGTTGTCCGTCTGGTTGTCGTAATAAACGGTCTGCGGCTTTCCGTTTACCGTTTGCTCGTACTTTCCGCACGGGTTATACCTTCTGCCGTACTTGTTCATGTCGTCTTTCGAAGCATAGTTCCACGCATGATACGTCTTTTCGGTTCCGTTGAAGGTGATCAGCTTCAGCACCGTGTTGTCGGAGAAGTAGCCGCCCTGCACGAAGTACGAATTGAGCCGAGCCGAGGCGCGGTCTATATAACCGTCGCTGCCGATGTTAGAGAGGCGCCCCTGCACCCCCCAATGACCGCCGAGCAAGCCGGTCGAGAAGCGCAGCGTTTCTTTGTGCGTGCCGTAACTGCCGGCGGAAAGATCTATGCTGCCGTAAGCCGGCCCGATATGCTCGGTCTGCATGCTGACGGTAGCTCCGAAGGCGCCCGCGCCGTTGGTCGACGTGCCTACACCGCGCTGTATCTGGACCGACTCGAGGCTCGAGGCGAAGTCGGCCATGTTGACCCAAAACAGTGCCGACGATTCCGAATCGTTCAGCGGAATGCCGTTGGCCGTTACGTTGATGCGCGTAGGATCGGTGCCGCGCACGCGGATTCCGGTATAACCGATACCCGTTCCGGCGTCGGACGAGAAGGTTACCGAGGGGGTAAAGTTCAGTAAAGCCGGTAGGTCTTTGCCATAGTTGATGGCCCTGATTTGCCGTTTCGACAGATCGTGAAATGCCACAGGCGTCTTCGCATCGGCACGTGTTGCGGTTACTTGTACGCTCTGCAGATGGTACGTGCGCAGCGTGTCGACCGTTTCGGCCGTTGCCGCACCGGCAGCACTCATCGCTGCTGCTGCCATTACAAAAAACTTCTTCATTGTTTTTTAAATACTAAAAAATACATGAATAAGGGGGGAGAGCAAGAAAGAGCCATGACATATTACGGCTCGGGGCTTCTTGATTCAATCTCGTCGTATTCCTACGCCGGTATTATCCGGATCAGGTCAGAAGGTCTGTTCTCAGCTCATCAATCGGATGGGCACCCTTAGCCTACAGTTTGTAAGCCGCTTGCAAAATTAGAGGATTTCTGAAAAATAAGCAAAACAACGGGTCTAAAGTTCATTCTTCGCCGTCCGCCATGGCGGTTTTGGCTAAACGAGGTCGTTTGGTGGTCTCCGCCATGGCGGTTTTGACTAAACGAGGTCATTTGGTGGTCTCCGCCATGGCGGTTTTGACTAAATGAGGTCATTTGGTGGTTTCCGCCATGGCGGTTTTGACTAAACGAGGTCGTTTAGTGCCGTCAGCCATGGCGGATTTGACAAAACGAGGTCATTTGGTGCCGTCAGCCATGGCGGTTTTGACTAAACGAGGTCGTTTGGTGCCGTCAGCCATGGCGGATTTAACTAAAACACCTGTTTTGGTGTCGGCAGCCATGGCCGACGCGAGTAAATAAATTGGGTATTTGCCAACCAATACGGCGGGTGGGCGAAGCGTATAAAGGAGCCTGCCTACTATTGTTGTAGCGTGGGGCGCCATCCCGAGCGGATAAAGTGTGTTTTCACTGTAGCTGTATCTCGGCCGATGATCAGTTCGACGAGACAGGCAGGAATGTTGAGCGGTTTGTGTTGGTCGAAAATAAAATTGCCGATGCTGTAGTATATTTTTCGTTGTCGGTAAGTTTCGATGGTCTGCAGGGTGTGCGTGTGATGACAGACAAGGCAGTCGGCGCCGGCATCGATCAGCCGATGGGCTTCTATGCGCTGGCTGGCGACGGGCTTGAGCGTATGTTCGCCGCCCCAGTGCAGGCTTACGATGATATACGCCGAGGGGTCGGACGAGCGCAGGTGGCGGATGCGCTGCACCAGGCTGTCGATGCTCTCTTGACTTACGCAGGGCTTGTCGGTAAGGTACGGAAAGTTTTCTAACGGCAGGCGCAGCGATGCAACGATCCAGATGTTGCGCGGTTGGTCGGCGAGCAGAATGGGTTGTGCGGCTTCTTGCATGTTGCGCCCGGCGCCGATGGGTGTCATGCCGGCGCCGATGATGTTCGATCGGGTATCGATCAGGGCGTCGCGCCCCTGGTCTATGCTGTGGTTGTTGGCCAGGTTGAGATGGGTGATTCCGTGGCGGTGCAGTGCGGGCAACCATTCGGGCTCGGCTCTGAAGCAGTATCGCTTCATGACGGGTCGGCGGATTCGGGTGGCGGGACATTCGAGGTTGCCGACAACGATATGGGCTTGGCCGAAGAGGGAGTCGACAGCGGGTGTGAACAGGCGGTCGATTCCGCATCGGTCGATCTGTTGCCTGACGCCTCGGTCGAGCAGTATATCGCCCGTGAGAACGATGCGTACGCTGTCGGCGCTCCATGCGGCCGTTGCAACGGCGAGCAGCAGCAAGAGCGCCAAGGAGCGTTTAGCAGCCGCTGCTGTAAAAGAATCTTTCATTGTCTTGGGGGAGTTCTTCCAGCGGTACCGTTATCTCGTCCATCCAGGCCGGCGTGCCGGCGGTCGGGTCGGTTTCTAATTGTTGCTGCCATTCTTTGTCGGTGAGGCGCGGTTCGGAACTGGGTTTCGCGAACTCTCTGTACGACAGTACGGCGCCGCGCATGAGGTAGAGATAGCCGTCTAACTCGACAACGACGTAGATGTTGTAGGCATTGCCTACGGCCTGGTACAGGATGGCATGGTGCTGCTGGGGCACGTTGTCGGCGTTCTGCGTAAACACGTCGGCTACCAAGGCTACCTTGCGGTCTTCGTCTTGCACGTCGTCCCAATTATTCAGATAAGAATCGGGCTCGGCCATCAACTGCAGGGAGAGGTTCTCGTACGAGGCGCCGATACACTCTAACTGGGCGTATTCTTCGTCGCTGATCTTCTTTCCCTCTAATTCTTTTTGGCAGATGCCGCGCAGAAATTCGGCCTGCTCTTCCACCCGTTCGCTGTTGGACAGAATTTGGTCGGTCAGCAGGTCGTACTGTTTCAGCACGTCGACGGTGGCGCGAATCAGTGCCACGGCCTTTGTCCAGAAAGCGATATTGGGTTCTACATAGCTCTTGAGAATGGGCGGAGGCGGTCCGCCTGCTCCGCATTCTGCCGGTTCGGGCTGTTTGGCGTAGAGTATGGCGTCGTGTTTCAATTCGGCCCACGAAGCCAGCGCCGTGTTCAGACATTTCTTTTGCCACTGCGGTGTTTTCATGAAGTAAGGCGCGGCGTCGGGAACTTCCGACAGCGTTGTGAGCGATGCTATCCATCGGTTGGCAATGGTTTGTTGCCAGTCGATGCAGCTCATGCGCTGCTTCATCTTGGTTAAGAGCGGGCGGTATTGGCCCCAACGCTGGTCTTCGTTCAGGTCGGACAAGAGTATTTGCTCGGCCGCCGTGTTGCCCAAGGCTGCCAATACGTCGAGCCCCGTAGGCAGGCTGCGGCGCGCGGGTGTGTTGCGGTAGTCGACAAGCGTCTGCAATACTTCTGCGTCGGGCATGTAGCGTTGCGGCATCAGGTTGATTTTGTATTCGCTGCTGTACTTGAAGTACGGTTTGATGCGGGTTTGGTGTTCGGCCAAACGTTCGGCTTGGCGTCGCAGTTCGTTGAGCTTCGAGTTGCTTTTCATGATATTGCCGAGCGTTAGTTGCTGCGACTTCATGATGCTGTCGAGCTGCAGTATCGTTACGTTGTCGGGCGTTCCCATGAGGTAGGTCATGGGGTCGAACAGCATGCGGTAGCTTTTCAGCAACGCAGGATGCGTGCCGATGGTGTGGCCTATCAGTGCCGCGCGTCGCAGCTGGTGCGGTTTATCGGTTCCGAACGGCACGGTTTGCAACCACATCATCGCCCGGAAATAACGTTGTAGCGTATCGTTGCGGGTGTAATGACCGCGCGGACGAAACAGACTGTAGTTGAACGTCGCATGGTGGTACTCTAAAAAGTCTGAGAAGCTGTTTTCGGCCTGCTCGATGTTCTGCAGTTCGGTTTCAGCCAGCGGTGCATACGCCGGAGAAATATCTTTCGGCAGTTGGCCGCCGATCAACGCCTCGGCAATGGCAAAATAGGCCGCGTTATAGGCAGCGGCGTTGCGCGTCTCAGCATTTTTATCGGCCAACATCGATTGCATTTGCACGTACATGTCGTGGCAGAACCGTTGTAACAAGGGCGTAAATCGGCTGCGTTCGATATCGCGCAGCAGGCAATCGAAGTACAGATGGAATAACTGCAGATAAAGGTCGGTGGTTACGAAGTTGGGAAAATCGTGATAGTCGTTGTTCTCGTACGCATGAAACAGTTGCTCGTAACGATTCGGAACTATGGCAAATCCGTTCTTGCCCAGAGCGTCTTTCAGCGCGGCATCCATCCGCTCTAACTGGAAAGAATTAACCAGATTGTCGATATTGACACGCTGGCCGGGTGCCGTCGCGAAGTTTTTCTTTTTCAACTCGTCTTCTCTGGCTTTCAGCCTTTTCATAAAGGCGATTTCGGCTTTGCTGTATCGGATAGGCGGCTGCGAGGTTCCCTCGGATCGCTCGTACATGATAGAATCGTACCACGAGGTTCGGCTGTAGATACTTCTTAGGTCGGCATTCATAAAGAGATAGCCTTGCCGTGCAGATATTCCGTTGCGTAAGATGCGCAGTTCGCTCAGGCTTAGGTTCGAGATATCCATATTCAGGTCGATCGACTTGTTGAACTTCTCGATATCGAGGTGCCCTTTACCCGGTATGACGACCGATTTTTTCTGTTGTGCTCCGGCTCCCGACAAGAGGCCGAGCAGTGTGATAATCGTGATGATTCTTTGCATAGTTGTTATGAATTAAATACGACACAAGCCTGTTGGCGGGTTACGCCTTTGGCAAGATAACGTTCGAACGAAAGGCCGAAATAACGCCAGATGTATTCGGCTACGACGTAAAGTCCGTTGCCGGCCGACTCTAAGCTTCGGATCTTTCCGCCGACAAAACGAAAATCTTGTAGTGTTCCTCCCAATTTAGATCCCATCCATAACGGGCGTACAAGCCCATGATAGTTTTTGAAAATAAAAAGCCGGCGCCCTTTTTCGGGATAGAATCGCGTTGGTTTGATAACGCCCACGATAGCCTCTTCGGTGCCATCGCCGTTTACATCGCCGGTGCAGAGGCGATAGACGGGATAAGGCAAGGGCCATTTGTCGACGGTAGAGTCGGTGGTCAGCACCAGGAAGTACAGGCTGTCGTTGACATGCTCTGTCGAGAAAGTTTGGGCGTGACAGGCTATCCCGATAGAAAGCAGGAGGAACAAAAGATGCTTTTTCATGCAATACAAGAAAAGGGTTTAAGGCATTGCGGATAGAAAGCAAAAGGAGGATTGCCGGCCTGTAAGTTTCGCAATCCTCCGTGTAAGTTGTCAGAGCAGAGACTTGATTTCGGCATCGATATCCTTGATCTGCAGATCGCGCTTTTGCAAAACGTTATTCTTATCAATGAGGAAGAAGGTCGGAACATTCTGCACATTATAGTCGATCAGCACTTGCTGCTGTGTGTCGGGGTCGGCATGAACACTGATCCACGGCAACGCCGCCGTCTTGGTTTTCCAGAAGTGTTCGTCGGAATCGACGGATACCTGAAAGATTTCAAAACCTTGCGAATGGTACTTGTTATACAGTTCGCGAAGCATCATGATGCGCTGGGTCGACTCTTTAGCGTCAAATAAATGGAAATCGAGCATCACCACTTTGCCTTTCGTATCGCTCAGGTTTCGGATGCGTCCTTGGTTGTCGGGCAGCGCTATATCAATAATTCCCGACACTTGCGCCTGGCTGGCCTGCACCATTCTTTGCCGGTTATTTCGGATGATCCGTACATCTTTCATTCCTTCTATGGCAATGTTGTGCAGGTTCGCGCCGCGTTCGGCTTTCGGATAATACGTGTCCCAGCTGGTGGCCACGGCAGCGAAAACCTTTATGTCGTCTTCGTTTGCCCGCGGGTTGAAGATCAGGATATTGCTGTTGCCGACATCGATGGTTTGGAATAAAGCGAAATATGCGTATGCCTTCATCGGTTCTTTGAAAATGTAGTCGATCTTAACCCGATTTTTATAGGCCGTTAGCACTTTCTCCAGACTGTCGTTGATCACCGCCGAAGCGAGGTTCAGATTTTCGGATATGCTACGTATTTGTTGCTGTAGCGCCATCTGCATCAGCGTCAGTTCTTTGATTTTGGCACAGTTTTCCGATCCGCTTATCTCGTATTGCGACGCCATGGCGGGGTATGCTGCCTTGACATTGACGGTCTCGGTAGAATCGATCGACACATTGATGATTTGCCCGGCAATGCGCAAGCGATAAAACTCGGGAGCCTCGTTGGCTTTCTCTGCGAAAGCAAAAGCACCGTCTTGGCCCAACCTGACAGAATCGAGCACCGTTGTACCGTTCAACCCGATGTTCTCAAAATACAGGATCGAATCTTTTGCCTGGGTAATATTGCCGTTTACATGAAACTTTTTTTGCGTGCAGGATGTCGTGTACAGGGCTGCCGAAGCGACAGCAACCGTAAAGAATATACTTTGAAAAGTCTTTTTCATTTGCATCATAATTTTGTTGCAAAAGTAGCAGAATTTAGATGGAATGCCAAAGAAAAGGGCCATAAAAGAAGCATTCGCAGCCGTGGGCCGTCGGCAACAATACAAAGCTGTCAAAGCATCGTTCGTAAAAATGCTAGATACAGTGTTTCTAATCGATTTTCGAGCGAAAAAACGCTAGATACAGTGTTTCTAATCAATTTTCGAGCGAAAAAATGCTAGATACAGTGTTTCTAATCGATTCCCGAGCGGGAACACACCAGATACAGTGTTTCTAACCGATTCCCGAGCGGGAACACACCAGATACAGTGTTTCTAACCGATTCCCGAGCGGGATGAGAACCACCCGACTATCATTGGCGATAGGCATCGAGAATCTTGAAGCAATAAGCCTTAAAGTCGTTCCAATGATAATAAGGGACGACATCGGTCTTTATCGGTAGCTCGGCCTCGTTCTCGTTCTGCAACACCTTGACGAGGATGTCGTCTGGATGGGCCTTCGAACGATAGAATACGAATTGAAGATTGCAAGCCATGGGAAAGATGCGATAATCGAGCCAATTCTTGTCGTCGAGTTGTTCCAGATCTTCTATTTGTTGGCCGTAGCCGTTGATGTTCAGCAAGCAGGTCAGCGGCATGACCATTGTATCGTGACCGTAACGCAGCGTTGCACCGGGATGCGGAAGGGCGATGCAGCTATCGGCTTCGGCAATGATTTTGCGCAGCAAGTTGCGTTGCGAATAAGGCTGCAGACCGCCGTTCAGGGGCGAGGGGCCGAAGTTGATGTACCACCATGCGTTGGTCTTTTGCCACAAGTCGTATAGCTCGTCGGCGGTAAAGATGTCGAACAGCGACAGGCTGTGACGCAGTTCGGTACTCTGCACGTTGCTCGCCAAATTGTAAAGCTGGTCGTTGAACGCCGACGCGTCGATGCTGTGCCGCCAATAGTTTTCGTCGTTGAAGAGGCGCTTCATTACGCCCTCGTAGTTGTCGTGTCGCTTGGCAAAAGGCTCATAAGCCGCTTTGGCAGCATCGTTCATTTTCATAGCGTCGAGCTGCCTGTCGCTCTGGTTCATGTAATACATGTCGTGCTGGCTGGCATCGTGGCGAATTTTCAGTTGCGGATTCAATTTGATGAGTTGCTGCAGGGCGTTTTCCATCGACAAGATGCAACGAATAACAGTGGTACTT
>CAUQAO010000107.1:0-7828 GCA_963515815.1 uncultured Prevotella sp. | reverse complement strand
ATACTTTGGTCTGCTTGTCCTGTTGAGAAATATGATATCATGGCAATAATTACATATATTGCAATTATCAATAGAATGATGCCTAATAGAAAATCCGTTTTCTCGTTACTGAGTATTTTTTGAAATCCGATGGCTTCGCTCATGCTTTTAGATTTACGCTCAGTCCTTTTCTTTCTCATCCTTATACAGTATGTGATTTGAATGCAAAAATACTGTAAAAATGTCATAAACAGCCATCCTTTCAGAACTTTTTTCTATTTTTGTAAACTCTAAAATAGAGGGCTATATGGCGAGGATTATTTACAATAAATTCGATAAAGAAGAAATACAATCGCTTCCACAGGTTTTATTTTCGGGTCGTATAATTGTTATTACAACAGATAAGATGGCAGAGAAGGCTGTAAACAGTTTGCTGAATAATGATGTTTTAGGGGTAGATACAGAGACACGACCGGTATTTAGGAAGGGACAATCACATCAGGTTTCTTTGTTGCAGGTAGCGACACGCGATACCTGTTTTTTATTTAGATTGAATATCTTAGGCATTACTCCGGCTATTAAACGTTTGTTAGAAAACACGAAAGCAAAAATGATAGGGCTGTCATGGCATGATGATATGTTGGCTTTGCATAAGCGAGCACATTTCAAAACTGGTCTTTTTATCGATTTGCAAGACATTGTGGGAGAGTTGGGGATAGAAGATTTAAGTTTGCAAAAACTATATGCAAATATCTTCCATAAAAAGATTAGCAAGCGCCAACGTTTGACAAATTGGGATTGCGACATCTTATCGGACAAGCAAAAGGAGTATGCTGCTACAGATGCATGGGCTTGTTTGAAACTCTATGATGAGATTATAAAAATGAAAGAAACAGGAGATTATATCTTGATAAAGGTAGAGGAAAAGATAGGTGGAAAAGATGAAACATTGCAAAGCCGTATATCTTAAAAAGGGGAAAGAAGAATCTCTGAAGCGTTTTCATCCATGGATTTTTTCGGGGGCGATTCTTCGTACGGATGAAAATATTGAAGAAGGAGATATCGTACGCGTTTTTTCGTTTGACAACAGTTTTATAGCCATAGGACATTATCAAATAGGATCGATAGCCGTAAGAGTTCTTGCTTTTCAAGATGTAGAGATTGATCAAAATTTTTGGATTTCACGATTACAGGCAGCGTTAGATATGCGTATTGCAATCGGTATTGTTGATGGTTCGCCGAATAACACCTATCGGTTGATTCACGGTGAAGGAGATCAATTGCCAGGGCTAATTATAGATTGTTATGGCACCACTGCCGTTATGCAAGCTCATAGTGTTGGCATACATCTGTGTCGCGAGGCGATTTGTAGCGCATTGCGTCATGTCATGGGCGACCGTATTCTGAGCGTTTACTATAAAAGCGAGACGACTTTACCCTTCAAGGCTGAATTGGGCCAGCAAAATGAGTTCTTATATGGCAGCAATTCCGATCAGATAACGATCGAAAATGATCTGCGCTTTTATGTCGACTGGCTGAAGGGGCAGAAAACGGGCTTCTTCATCGATCAGCGTGAAAATCGTAGCTTGTTGGAACATTATTCTAAGGGCCGAACGGTGCTCAATATGTTTTGCTATACGGGCGGCTTTTCTGTATATGCCATGAGGGGGGGAGCAAAGTTTGTACACTCGGTCGATAGCAGTGCAAAGGCCGTAGAGCTGACAAACCTGAATGTAGCGTTGAATTTTCCTTCGGATCGACGGCATACGGCCTTCTGTAAAGATGCCTTCAAGTATTTCGATGATAATAACGGCCAATATGATTTAATAGTTTTAGATCCGCCGGCATTTGCCAAGCATCGTTCGGCCTTGCGCAATGCGTTGAAAGGCTATGCGCGACTCAATGCCAAAGGGATGGAATGTATCAAACCGGGGGGCATTTTATTTACGTTCAGCTGTTCGCAGGTTGTAACGAAGGAGCATTTCAGAAATGCCGTTTTTACAGCAGCTGCGCAGGCAGGGCGGAAGGTGAAAATATTGCATCAGTTGGCCCAGCCTGCCGATCATCCTGTTAATATTTACCATCCCGAGGGAGAGTATTTGAAGGGCCTCGTGTTGTACGTTGAATAATTTTCTTGTCCATATCAGCGAATATATTTCAGCCCATTCGTTACTCGAGCAGGATGGGATGTATCTGGTTGCGTTATCGGGTGGTGCCGATAGCGTATGTCTTTTGACGTGTCTGCACGGATTGGGGTATACGGTAGAAGCGGTGCATTGCAATTTTCAGCTGCGCGGAGCGGAATCCGACCGTGACGAGCGGTTTTGCCGGGCGCTTTGCGCCGACTTGGGGATACCTTTGCACCTGGTGCATTTCGACACGAAGACTTATGCCGAACAGCATCACGTGAGCATAGAGATGGCCGCAAGAGCGTTGCGTTATTCGTATTTCGAGCAATTGCGAAAGGACATTGGGGCTGCCGGCGTATGTGTAGGGCATCACCGTGACGACAATGTAGAAACGATATTGATGAACCTCGTTCGTTCTACCGGAATTTATGGTCTCACCGGAATCAAGCCTCGCAAAGGTCATGTTTATCGTCCGCTATTGTGCGTCGGTCGTAAAGAGATCATCGATTATTTACACGCTACACGGCAAACCTATGTGACAGACAGCAGCAATTTGGTGGCAGATGTACAACGCAATAAAATTCGTTTAGAGATCCTGCCGTTGCTCGAGCAGCTGAATCCTGCCGCCCCTGCGAATATTCTCAAGATGGCCGAACGCCTGTCGGATATCATCGATATGCTCGACACTTATTGGCATACGAAAGTGCAGTGGCAGCCCGTGCCGCAGGGATATCTCCGATTTCCGATAGCCGAATTGACACACGAATATCTTTTGTGGCATCTGCTGAAGGATTATCGGTTTACAGCGGCCCAAACAGAGCAGATTTTCGCGATGCGCCATGCCGCCAATGGCAGAATGTGGTATGCTAAGACGCATCGGCTTTTGATAGATAGAGGCTACTTATTGTTATCGCCCATTCAGCCGGCAGCTCGTTGCGAATTAAAAATACCTGCTCCGGGAATCTATTGGTACGATGGGCAACAAACGATCAATATTTCGATCGAAAGATACGATGGCCGCCTGTCGGACCTAAAAAAACAAGAGGGGATCTGTGCCGACGCCGATAAGGTTGAATTCCCCTTGCTGCTGAGAACGGCACAAACGGGCGATCGCTTCAGGCCATTCGGCATGAAAGGTTCTAAGCTATTGAGCGATTTCATGACAGACCAAAAATGCTCTGTTTTCGAAAAACAACGCCAATGGGTGCTCACAGACGCTCGAAACAGAATCGTATGTGTGGTTGACCGAAGGCTCGACGATCGTTTTCGGATAACCGATGCTACATCTTTTGTTTTAAAAGTCAGGACAGCGGAGTAGCGATAACTTTTCGTCCCGATAAGAGCATTTTTCTCGCCCCGAAAAAAATGGAGCAAAAGGAGGTTTTAATCTATAGAAAAATTTTTTCTTGGCGCTGAAAGGCGTATCACTTGCCTTGCCTGGCAGCATCTGGGGCGTAAAACTATTTTTGCCGGTCGGCCAAAAACACTTCTGCCCGTTTCAAGTCTTCAGGCGTGTCGATACCGATGGTTTCAATGTCGGTTCTTCCCACTTTAATCCGGTAGCCGTTTTGCAGCCACCGAAGTTGCTCGAGGTTTTCAGCCAGTTCTAATGTCGACTGCGGCAAGCGGGTAATTGCTCGCAGAATCTCTTTCCGATAAGCGTATATTCCCACGTGTTTCAGGTAGGGATATCGGGCGATCCACTCTTTTCGCTCGGCATTTCGGACGAACGGAACGACCGACCGCGAAAAATACAAGGCGTAGTCCCTGTTATCGACAACAATTTTGGGCGAGTTCGGATTCTCGACGGCTTCTTGGCTTTCAAACACCTTTCCCAGTGTGGCGATCTGGGTTTGTTGCTCGTCGAAACATCGGCAAAGCGTCTCTATCTGCCTGCGATCGATGAAAGGCTCGTCGCCCTGCACGTTGACAACGACGTCGCAGTCGAGCCCCAACTTCTCCACAGCCTCTTCTATTCTGTCCGTTCCGCTCTGGTGATTCGTGGCGGTCATGACAGCCTTTCCGCCGAAAGCCAGCACCCGGTCCAGGATGCGCTGGTCGTCGGTAGCCACATAAGTCTCGTCCAGTACCGAGGCAACTTGCCTGTAAACCCTTTCTATAATGGTCTTCCCCCCTAATATCTGCAACGGTTTTCCGGGAAAACGCGACGACGAATATCTTGCGGGTATCATGCCGATAAACTTCATAAAATAATCTATTTAGCGCGGCAAAGATACTAATTTTTGCTAATAGCTTTTGCCGGTTCGACATAAACCCTTACTTTTGAACATCTAACAAAATCTTTTTTTTAACGCGTGAAAAAAATATCATTACTAACCCTGTTATTCGTATTTCCGTTTGCTCTTTTTGCCCAAAAGCTCACTTTAGGTTCATGTCCCGTTATCGAAGGCGAAGGCGCCGCACGTGTCGTAGGGCAATACAAAGGCCAAATGTCTATGGGCAAACCACAAGGAAAAGGCAGCATATTGTACGAAAACGGGAATACCTACGAAGGCGAATTCGTGAAAGGCAAGCGGCAGGGATATGGCATCTATACGTTTGCAGATGGCGAAAAGTACGAAGGGCAGTGGTTCCAGAATCAACAACACGGACAGGGAACCTACTATTTCGCCAATAACAACAAGTATGTCGGATTATGGTTCCGCGACTATCAGCAAGGACATGGCATTATGTATTACTATAATGGCGATCGCTACGAGGGCGAATGGTTTCAGGATAAACGGCAGGGAAAGGGTGTCTACACTTTCTCTACCGGTGCCTTCTACAAAGGCCAATGGGTCAACGACCAAAAAAGCGGGAAAGGATTCTTCGACTGGGGCGACGGATCAAGTTATGACGGACTGTGGTTCCATAACGTTAGAGAAGGAAAAGGCGTCTATAAATATGCTGGTGGCGACACCTATACCGGAAACTGGAAAAACGATATTCAGGAAGGAAAAGGAATCTATAAATTTACCAACGGCGATCTATATGAAGGAGAATACGTGCAAGGCGAACGAACCGGCGAAGGTATTTTCAGATTGGCTAATGGCGATAAATATACCGGACACTTTGAAAAAGGAGAGAAAAACGGAATAGGAACCATGATATGGCGTAACGGCGATAGCTACACCGGAGGGTGGAAAAACGACCTGCAGCATGGAAAAGGAAAACTCGTAAAGAAAGGCGGCGATACCTTCGAAGGCAATTTCAAGGCTGGAAAGATAGACGGCGATGTCGTTATTCATTATGCCGACGGAAGCAAATATAAAGGCGTTTACAAAGAAGGTAAGCGCAATGGACCGGCCATAGAAGAAACAAAAGATGGAAAACGATTCGAAGGGACATACAAAGACGATGCGCGCCACGGCAAGTTTGTAGAAAAAGATCGCAATGGGCAGATAACGAAACGCGGGCATTACGATCAGGGCCGACGGTATGAAGATGAAGCATCTAAACCAGTAACCTAAAAACAAGAAATCATGAATACGGAAAAAAAGACAGAGAAACAACTTGTAAAGTCGCGCGGCCCCAAAAAAGGAGTAAAGAGTATTCAGCGTTTGAACTTGGTAAAAAACGATAGCTATTTAGAACCTTACAGCGATGCCATCCGCGGAAGACACGAGCATGCCCTGTGGAAGATAGACCAGTTGACGCGCCACGGCAAGCTGTCATTGAGCGATTTCGCATCAGGACATCATTATTTCGGACTGCACAAAACCTCAAAGGGCTGGGTCTTTCGCGAGTGGGCACCCAACGCAACAGCCATTTACATCGTTGGCGACTTCAATCAGTGGCAAGAAACTGAAAAATATTGTGCCAAACGTATAGACGGAACCGATAATTGGGAACTCAAACTGTCGAACAAAGCCATGAAGCATGGCGATTTGTATAAGATGCGGGTACACTGGAATGGGGGAGAAGGCGAACGCATTCCGGCATGGGCCCGTCGTGTTATACAAGACGACCGGACAAAAATCTTCTCTGCACAAGTGTGGAATCCCATCGAAGCATACCAATGGAAGAAAAAACATTTCCGCGTAAAAAAAGATCCCCTGTTGATATACGAATGCCACATCGGTATGGCGCAAGATGCTGAAAAGGTAGGTTCGTACTGTGAGTTTAGAGAGAATGTGCTGCCCCGTATCGTCAAAGACGGCTATAACTGCATTCAGATTATGGCCATTCAAGAACATCCCTATTATGGCTCTTTCGGCTATCATATCAGTTCATTCTTCGCCGCCTCTTCACGGTTCGGTACTCCCGAAGAACTGAAAGAACTGATCGATACAGCCCATCAAAACGGTATTTCCGTAATCATGGACATCGTTCATAGCCATGCTGTGAAGAACGAAATAGAAGGCTTGGGCAACTTAGCCGGCGACCCCTGCCAGTATTTCTATCCGGACCACAGGCGCGAGCATCCGGCGTGGGACAGCTTATGTTTCGATTACGGCAAAGACGAGGTAATACACTTCTTGCTCTCCAACTGTAAGTATTGGCTCGAAGAGTTCCATTTCGACGGCTTCCGCTTCGACGGAGTAACTTCCATGCTCTATTACAGTCATGGATTGGACGAAGCATTCACCAATTACGGCGATTATTTCAACGGCCATCAAGACGATGCTGCCATCTGCTATCTGACCCTTGCCAATCAACTGATACACGAAGTCAATCCGTACGCCGTGACAATAGCCGAAGAGGTAAGCGGAATGCCCGGACTGGCCGCCAAAATAAGCGACGGCGGCTACGGCTTCGATTATCGGATGGCAATGAACATTCCCGACTTCTGGATTAAAACCATTAAAGAACTAAAAGACGAAGATTGGAAACCCAGCACCATCTTCTGGGAAGTCAAAAACCGACGAGCCGACGAAAAGACCGTATCTTACTGCGAAAGCCACGACCAGGCCTTGGTGGGCGACAAAACCATTATCTTCAGATTAATAGATGCCGACATGTATTGGCACTTTAAAAAAGGAGACGAGAACGAGAGCGTGCACCGCGGCATCGCCCTTCATAAGATGATCAGACTGGTTACAGCGGCAACCATCAATGGTGGATACCTCAACTTCATGGGCAACGAATTCGGGCACCCCGAGTGGATCGATTTCCCCCGCGAAGGCAACGGATGGAGCTATAAGTATGCCCGAAGACAATGGAACCTGGTCGACAACAGCGAACTCGATTACCATTATCTTGGCGATTTCGACCGAGAGATGCTCAAAGTACTGAAAAGCAAGAAGGCATTTAACAAAACCCCGATACAAGAAATCTGGCACAACGATGCCGACCAGATCTTGTGCTTCATGCGGGGCGATCTTGTGTTTGTCTTCAATTTCTCTCCCGTCCGTTCGTTTGCCGATTACGGATTCTTAGTGCCGATAGGTTCGTACGATGTCGTTCTGAATACCGATGCAAAGCAGTTCGGCGGAAACGGGCTGGCCGACGACAGCGTCATTCATCTCACCAATTACGATCCGCTCTATGTCAACGACCATAAAGAGTGGCTAAAACTATATATACCGGCCCGCAGCGCCGTTGTGTTGCGCCGAAATTAAAGTCCTTGTTTCGACATTTCTTTCCATAACATTTGGCAGTTTCGGAAAAATGTTCTACCTTTGCCGCCGTGAGTAATAACAATACGACATACCAGATGAGAGGGTGCGCAAGCCCGGAGCAAGATTTTTTCGAGAATCTTGCAAATTTTACGTCCGATT
>CAUQAO010000106.1:0-7828 GCA_963515815.1 uncultured Prevotella sp. | reverse complement strand
CTTGCGAGAAGATTTCGACCGCGCAGACTTTTTCGGCCAATCTTGCGAGAAGATTTCGACCGCGCAGACTTTTTCGGCCAATCTTGCGAGAAGATTCGGCCGCGCGGACTGTTTTCGGCAAATCTTGCGAGAAGATTCGGCCGCGCGGACTGTTTTCTGCAAATCTTGCGAGAAGATTCGGCCGTTTTTAGCCCCTGCTACCTTTTTCTTTAGAAAATTCGAGGCCGCGGCGTGGCACCGCGTACGCACAGACGAAAAAAAGATAGACCGATCGTCGCGACCGGCCTATCCCCACACACACGGTAAGAAAAACTGTAGAGGTATGAAACTACATCTTACCGATAATTCCTTTTTGCGTTGCGTTGATAAAGTCGACAATCTGCCGTATTTCCAACCCGTCGGGCACCTGGTCTTTGATCTGCAACACGGCGTCGAACACACTGGTTTGTCCGTGAAACACGAGCCGGTAAGCATTGGCAATGTGCTTTTGCGTTCGGCTGTCGATGCCGCGGTCGGTCATCATCGTGGTGTTGGGTCCGTGATAGCTTACGGGGCTTCCGCCGGCAATAACGTAGGGCGGCACGTCGTGTGTGAAAGTTGTGCCGGCCTGTATTGCAGCGTACTGGCCGACGCGTGTCTTGGCAGTTTGTATAACGCTCGAACTGTAGATCACGCCATCGCCGATGATGCAGTCGCCGGCTATTTTCGTTCCGTATCCGAAGATGCAGCGGTTGCCTACTTTGGTATCGTGCGAGATGTGCGCTCCTTCCATCAGGAAGTTTTCGTCGCCGATAACGGTTTGCCCGCCGGTGTGGGTGGCCCGGTTGATGACAACGTTCTCGCGTATAATGTTATTGTTTCCGATAATGAGTTGCGAAGGCTCGCCTGCGAACTCGAAATCTTGCGGCTCGGCTCCGATCACGGCGCACTGGTGTACGGTGTTGTTGTTGCCCATTCGGGTGCCGTTAAGAATGCTCACGAATGGAAAGATGGTGCAGTTGTCGCCAATCTCAACATCGTCTTCGATGTAGACAAAGGGATATATTTTGCAGTTGTGCCCTATTTTCGCTTTTGGCGATATTTCGGCTCTCTGGCTGATATCGTTTTCCATAATTGCTTGTTTATTTGTTTTTTTTTGAATCGCAGTTTTTATTTCACGCCGCCTCCGAGCGCCTGGTACAGGTTGACGACGGCTTGCATTTTATAGAAATCGTCGGCTATCTTCGAAAGCTGTACGTTGAGCAACGACTGCTGGGCGGTAATCACCTCGAGGTAAGTGGCGTTGGAGAGCAGCATCAGGGCTTTGGTGTCTTCGACATTGCGTTTGAGCACATCGATTTGCTTCTGCTCTATTCGGCTTTTCTCGGCCGACGAGTTGTAAAGCACCAGCGCATTGCTCACTTCGTTGCCCGCCTTGAGGATGGTATTCTGCCAAGTGTTATAGGCCTGCCGGTATTGTGCCTGCGCCACCTTGAGGCCGGCGATGAGCTGTCCGCGCTGAAAGATGGGCTGCACCATGCTGCCGACGGCCGAGAGCAGCCACTTGCCGGGATTCACCACGCCCATGCCCGAGTTATTGGTAAACGAGCCGTTGGCCGATATGGTGAGGTTGGGATAGAATCGGCTGCGAGCCGTCTCTATGCCGTAAAAACACTGGGCAAGCTTCATTTCGGCGGCGTGTACGTCGGCACGGTTGTTCAGCATGCTGATAGCAATGCCGGTAGCCAGACGGTCGGGCAAGGATTGTTGCTCGAGCTTTCCGCGGGCAATGGCCTGGGCCGATTGGCCCATGAGCAGCGAAAGGGCATTCTCGGTTTCGCGTACTTGTCGCAGCAGATCGGCCTTGCGGGTCTGCACGGCGTAGTAATTAGCCTCGGCCGTTTGCACAGCGACCGATCGTACGCCTCGGCTCAGATCTTTCAGTGCCTGCATCTTGTCCCACGTGTCTTTGGTCAACACCTGCATGTCGTTTACAATCTCGAGCTGTCGGTCGAGCATCAACAGGGTGTAATACATGTTGGCCACGCCGCTGATGATGTTGGTTTTGACTACAGTCTGATAGTCTTTCGTAGCCAGGAGGGCTACCTGCGAGGCGCGTTTCTGACTGAGCAGATTGCCGAAGAGATCGACGTTCCAGCTGGCCGCAATGGGCAGTTGGTAGGTCGAAACGGTTTTCGTTCCGTCCCACGAAGCGATAGTTCCTTGCGGCGCAAATGTAAACGACGGCAGAAAAGCCAGCTTGGCTGCCTTGAGCTGTGCTTCGGCCATTCTAACGTTCAGCGCCGCATTGAGCAGGTCGACATTATGGTCGAGCGCCTGCTCGATGTGTCTCTGCAGCTGCACATCGGTAAAGACGCTACGCCACGGCATGTTACCGAAGCTCATGGTGTCGGTCACCGCCAATGTATCGGTATCCGAATGGGCATCGCGCACCAGTCCTTCGGCATGTACGTCGGGGCGTTCATATCTTCCATAGAGGCTCTTGCAGCTGGATAACACCAACGCTGCAAGACCTGCGATCACGATATTCTGTATTTTCATTTGGATTCTTTTTAGTCCTCTGTTTTATATTCTATCGGCCGGCGGATATACTGTTTCAGTTCCGCAGCCACTTCATGGTTCTCTTCGTCGTCGAATCTAATCGGCTTGAACTTTTCTTGCAGATATTCGAAGATGACGAACAACGACGGCACAACGAATATTTGCAGCATCATGCCGATGAGCATTCCGCCTACGGCTGCAGCACCCAATGTCTGGTTGCCGTTCTTTCCTACTCCCTGCGCAAACATCAGTGGCAGCAAACCGATGATCATGGCCAACGACGTCATCAAAATAGGACGAAGTCGAGAAGCAGCTCCAAGAATGGCGCTGTACTTGATGGCCATACCGGTTCGGCGACGTTCGAGAGCGAACTCGACGATCAGAATGGCGTTCTTGGCCAACAGACCGATGAGCATGATCAGCGCAATCTGCATGTAGATGTCGTTGCTATGGCCGAAGAGCTGCGTAAAGATAAAGGCGCCCGCCAAACCGAACGGAATAGAGAGAATAACGGAGAGGGGCAAGAGATAGCTCTCGTACTGCGCACTAAGAATCAGGTAAACAAACACGATACACAGCGCGAAGATGATAACCGTAGTGTCGCTCGACTCTTGTTCCGAACGGGTCAGACCCGAGAAATCGTATCCATAACCGGCAGGCAACGATGTTGCAGCCACTTCTTGCAACGCTTTAATAGCATCGCCCGATGAGTAACCGTCGGCCGGCGTAGCATTCACGTTAATACTGGTGAAGAGGTTGAAGCGGTTGATATTGGACGGTCCGTAAACACGGCGCAGGGATGCAAACGTGCTGACCGGTGTCATTCCGCTGGGCGTACGTACATAAATGTTCGAAAGCCCATCAGGGCGCATTCTACTCGATACGTCGCCTTGTATCATGACGCGATACAACTTGCCGTAACTGTTGAAATTCGAAGCATAGAGTCCGCCATAATAACCTTGCAACGTAGATAGCACTGCAGCCGGTGTAGTACCGCTTTGCTTACACTTGGCCACATCTACGTCGACCATATACTGCGGATAATTCGGATTATACGATGTCATGGCCGTCTGTATCTCGGGGCGCTTATTCAGTTCTTTCAAGAAATCTTGTGTCACCTGATAAAACTTGTCGATCGTTCCGCCTGTCTTATCCTGCATCGAGAAAGTCAAACCGTTAGTCATAGAGAAACCGGGTATCATCGGCATACCGAATGCAATGATTTGCGCTCCCTTAATGGCACCTATCTGGCGGTATATCATTGCCAACACAAGATTGGAACTCTGCAAGAATCCGCGCTCGTCGAACGGTTTCAACTTGATAAAGAACGTTGCCTGATCCGATCCCTGACCGGCCAGCAAACTGAAGCCTGCAATACGGCTACGCGACTCGATGGCCGGATTGGACGCCAGCATCTTGTCTACCTGGTCTACCACTTTTTCTGTCTCGGCCTGGCTGGTTGCCGGAGGCGTCGATATCGAAATCATCAACGAACCGGTATCCTCGTTGGGAACAAGTCCGGTACTTGTTGTGCGCATAGTCAATACCAAGACAGCAATACCTGCTACAACCAGCACGCCTGTAATGATCCGATGACCGATCAGGTTTTCTACTCCTTTCTTATACTTGCTCAATACCTTCTCGTACGAAGCATTGAAAGCCGCATGGAATCGGTCTACCCTACTCATCTTTCTCTCGTTGCCGTGTACGTCGTGGGGCTTCAATAACATGGCACATAGTGCCGGAGAAAGTGTCAAAGCATTGATAGCCGAAATGACAATAGATACGGCCATCGTTATACCGAACTCACGATAGAACATTCCGGAGGTTCCGCTCAAGAAAGACACCGGTATGAATACGGCCGACATCACCAACGTTATCGAAATAATGGCACCCGATATTTCGTTCATCGCATCGATAGCTGCCACACGAGACGACTTGTACCCCAAATCGAGTTTGGCATGTACAGCCTCGACTACCACAATGGCATCGTCTACCACAATAGCAATGGCCAGCAGCAAAGCAGATATGTTAAGCAGGTTGATTGAGAATCCGTAGATCCATAAGACTAGGAATGTACCAATCAACGATACAGGAACGGCAATGATCGGAATCAGCGTCGAACGCATATCTTGCAAAAAGATATATACCACGAGCAACACTAAAACCAATGTCATGATCAGCGTAAAGATCACTTCCTCTATAGAAGCATAGAGGAATTCGGTAACATCTTGTACATAGGTTACCGTCATTCCCGGCGGAAAACTCTTTTTCTGGTTTTCAAATTCAGCTTTTACCGCCTTCGCTATTTCATTTCCGTTCGAACCGGCTATCTGCTGCACCATACCAATAATCGACGGATAGCCATTATTCTTCATCGAAACGGAGTACTGCAATCCGCCCAACTCTATCTTTGCCACATCGCGCAGGTGAAGCGTTTGGCCGTTCAGCGAACTGATCAAGATGATATCGCCAAACTCTTCGGCTGTTTTCAAACGTCCTTTATAACGCATCACGTACTCGAAACTCATATCGCTCTGTTCGCCGAATTTACCCGGTGCAGCCTCGATATTCTGCTCGGCAAGCACGCCGGCAACATCAGACGGAATCAGACCGTACTGCTTCATCTTGTCAGGTTGCAGCCATATACGCATACTATACGTTTTCATACCCGGCGACTGAATATTACCCACACCATTGATACGCTTTAAGGCCGGAGCGATATTGATATCGTTATAATTGGTCAAGAATTCATCATCGTATCGGCCATCTGCAGAAGAGAGGGCATAAATGATCACGTTACTGGTTTGACGCTTAGCCGTTGTCACGCCCACACGTGTTACCTCGGCCGGCAAAAGAGCTAATGCTTGCGATACGCGGTTCTGAACATTAACGGCTGCCATGTCGGGATCGGATCCCTGTTTAAAGTATATGGTGATCATCGCCATACCGTCGTTGGTTGCCTGCGATGTCATATAGGTCATGTTTTCTACACCGTTTATGCTCTCTTCCAATGGTGTTACCACCGAATTCATCACCGTTTGGGCATCGGCACCGGTATAGACGGTCGACACCGAGATGGTTGGTGGTGCGATATCAGGGTACTGCTCAATCGGCAAAGAGACCAAACCAATTGCTCCGAGCAATACGAAGAAGATAGAAATAACCGTAGAAAGTACGGGGCGTTCTATAAATCTTGTAAATGTCATACTGATCTTTTTATTTTAAATGCTGGGCAAATAGCCCTATTTGTTTCAGGACAGATTATTTTACTCCCATTGCTTTCTTAAACTTCCCCAAATCGCTTTGAGCCTCACCTAATTTAGCCGTCTCTTCAAGCTTTTTTTGGTATTGCTGTTCGGTTATCGGCTTGATGTCCATCCCGTCGGTAAGACTTGTGATTCCCTTTGTCACGATCCGATCGCCAACTTTGATTCCGTCTTTCACGATATAAGTTTTGCCATCGTTTTGCGCATCGACTTTTATCTCGGTATACTTCACTTTATTGTCAGAGCCTACGGTATAAACAAACAGTTTATCCTGCAGCGGTATGGTTGTCTCTTGCGGAATGACGATAGACGTGCTGTTTTCGTGCGATACGACAATAGCACCCGAACCGCCACTCTTCAGCAAACGATCGGGATTGTCAAAACGAGCTATGACCGAGAAAGAACCGGTAGCCGCATCGATTACACCACTGGCTTTGATCACCTTTCCCGGATGAGGATAAAGCGTACCGTCGGCCAGTTGCAGTTTTACAGCAGGCATCTTAGCTATGGCCGCATTCACACCGCCCGATGTCTTAGTCATCGCCAACATGTCTTTTTCGGTCATCGAGAAGTAGACCTCCATCGTACTGTTATTCGAAACGGTTGTGAGTGGTTGCTGACTGCTAGCGCTGACCAATGCACCTACCTTGTAGGGAAGACTGCCGACAACGCCGGCCGACGGACTTTTTACATAACAAAAGCTCAGCATTTCTTTTGCCGAAGCCAAATTGGCCCGTGCCTGCGCTACGCTGGCCTGTGCTGTTTCGTAGGTATTTTTAGCCGACTGATACTCGAAATCGCCGATCACTTTATCCTTGAACAGCTGCTCGCTGTTTTCATAAGTCAGCTTAGCCGTACTCAATTGAGCTTTTGCAGAGTTGACTGCTGCCTGTGCCTGGCGAACCGATGCCTGATAAGTGCTGTTGTCGATAACGAACAGCACTTGACCCGCACCGACGTTTTGTCCTTCTTTCACGTTGATCTGCGTGATAAAGCCCGACACTTTCGGCCGAATCTCCACATCCTGGATTCCCTTGATAACAGCGGGATAAGTAGTTTGCGTTGCCGAACCCGTTGCAGCTACCGTGATCACAGGATATTCGTTATCGCCGAAATTCATGTTGCCTCTACCGCCACACGACACCAAGATAGCAACTATCACTACCAACAAAAACATTCTTTTTTGTTTCATACCTAATATTTATTTTTAATTCTACTTTTCTCATTTTCTCAAAAAACAAACAGCATCCTGATCAATCCTTAAGAAAGAAAACTCGTTAATATTTTCGAGTTTCTGCGTCGCAAAAGTACAAGTTTTTTTTACGACACACCCCTATCTGTCTCTTTTCTTTAACATATATTATGGCCCATTGCTGCCGCAACTTCATTCAACCGACAACTCCTTTACACAAACCGCGTTCATTCATGTAAAGGAGTCATCAAAAAGGCTAGCGTTCGGTCTTCGATATTCGCCTAACCTATCACTGTGGGTTGGTATTTCTCTTTCCTTCTCTTGATCTTAACTTTCTTGGGCGTATATTTTTTCACCGGAATAAACTCTGCCGGCTCTCTATACCAAAACATCTTCAACAAAGCATCTATATAACCTTGAAGACGATCCTTTGCCCCATCGGTATAAAAACAGTAGAAGAACTCACTGCCGCGCCCATTGCGCTGTATGACAACCACCTTACAGTGGCGATATAGGCCCGCGACAGGTTCGAAAACCTTTAGCGAATACGCCATGATGCTGTCAGCATTGCAAGTAGAGCGGGCATATTCGGCCGAATAATAATGTAGCGGAATCGTATATGAAGTTTGCCTATCTCTGTTGAAAAGCTCGTTCTCAGTCATCCGATTATACAAATAATCGTCTTCGATACGCGTTTGATGAAGCGCATTCAGATTCTTCGTCGAAAAAATATCGTCGTTGGCGGTTTCTTTGGCATAGAAAAACAAACCGGGATAGATATAGGCTATAAACTCCTTATCGACAGAGAGCAGACAATTGTGAAAAA
>CAUQAO010000105.1:0-8085 GCA_963515815.1 uncultured Prevotella sp. | reverse complement strand
ATTTCAGAACACCTTTTAGCTTACAAGCAAAGAAATCTTTGAGTATCTTAGGAGAAATGCAAGTTGTAAATAATTGAATTTCGTTGATGCAAGCTGTAAGAATCTCTATTTGTTCATCTGTAAAATCAGATTGAAATGGATTTGTTCCTTTGCCAACGATGACAGGTTTCTTTTTCTGCTCACATGGTTCATCGTTTATCAAGACTGAAGAGCGAGACCGATCAGTTTGTACCTCTGCCAATTCAGTTCGTTCTATTTCTGCCATGAGATATTTTGTGTATCGTTCATATAGAATAGCATCGACAAGATACGAGAACATCGGCAGGATATTATTATATGAGGTGTGTGTCTCAATGTACTTCGCATATTCAAACGAAGATACAGAAAATGAGATATATTTCTGTTTTTGTTCTTTGGTCAGTGATTCAAAGAAAGTACTTTCCCACAAAAAGTCATCATTGTTGTAATATTCCTCTACACATGCAAGAGCAGGGTAATTCAGATAAATGGAAGAAAGTTCGTCAGTGATTCGGATATATTCTTTTTGCAAAATCTCTTTGAACTGTATATTGCTGATGCAACTCTTCTTCCTCAGAATATTTCCAATGAGCACATTGTAGGTCTGAGTAATGCAATAGCTTAATATTCGCTGAATACTGTCAAGCTGTATCTTTAGGCTATCGTTTTCCATTTTTGCAATTTTCTATGGTGGGTACTGTTTACAAAGATATGGCATTCATTGGAGAAATAGACAAGAAAGGGAAATAAACAGAATAAAAAGGAAAAGTTGTCGTTAATTAAATATAAATTTGAGAATCGAAAAACTATAAAAGTACACATTTCTCATAGTATTGTTACACAGTACACATTTAGTACATGTTGAAAAAGAAAAATCCCTTGTAAAACAGCGATTTACAAGGGATTTAAAGTACCCAGACCCGGGGTCGAACCGGGATGCCTTGCGGCACTGGTGTTTGAGACCAGCGCGTCTACCTATTCCGCCATCTGGGCTTGATGGATGCAAAGGTATAGTCTTTTTTTGATACAGCAAATTTTTAAGAGGAAAATCAGGAGTATATGCGAAAAATCGTGTTGTGCAGGCCACTTTGTTCACGTTCTGTATGTAGTGCATTCGGTAGACCTCTATATGGCATATCTGCCTTGGTCGCCGATTTCTTGCAGATCCCATCTTCGCCTGGCCGGCGTTTGCCGGTACTTTTTCTTGAACTTTCGGCATAAGGTGGCTGGTGGCCAACCGCAGTTATCCGCCACAGCGTTGACGGTAAGCGATGTGTAACGCAGCAGGTCGTCGGCTTTGCGCATCATGTAGGCATGCTGGAACTTGACGGCCGGAAGTGCGGTGAGGGCGAAGATGAACGCACTGAAGACAAGTGGCTCGAGACCGTTTTGAAGGGCGAACCGTTTTGGCGAGCATGCTAGCGATGAGTTAAGCATGTCGATATAACGGTCGAGCAGTTCGATTCCGGTTGTCGACTCTTGGCGCTCGATGTGGTTGTAAATTATGGATCCGGTGATGGGGTCGAGCGCACGTTGGCGGTTGAAAGGCGACCGATAGAGGTCGTCGAGCGTAAATTGTGGGGTGAATGTTTTCATTTTTGCTGTGTTTTGTTTGTTCGGAGCAAATATATGCAATTTTTTGCTGTCTTTTTCATAGAAACAAAGAAAAAATCGTGTTTTTTTTTGATACCTGCGTTGTAGCGGTCAAAAATACTGTAGTTTTTTTGATGCCTGCGTTGTAGCGGTAAAAGATACCGTAGTTTTTTTGATGCCTGTATTGTAGGGGTAAAAAATGCCGTAGTTTTTTTGATGCTTGCGTTGTGTTGGTCAAAAATACCGAAGTTTTTGTCTTCGTTTCGTCGGATTTTCGTCGGTTTCTGTTGACTATTGTATGTTTTCTGCGGATTGGGGCAATTGTCCGTCGCAAATGAAAAGAACCTGCCAGTTGGAGAGAACTGGCAGGCTCTTTTGGCTCGGATTTTTCGTTTCGGCGATTTCAATATGAGGTTCGACCGCGTTGCTCAATATACGTCGTCGGTCGTGATGTCGTTTCGGTCTATTTTCTTTTTGTCCATTACTCGCCATACGTATATGATATAGCCCAGTACGAAGGGGATGAAAAGCGATACGATGGACATGGTGTATAGTGTAAAATCGCGGCTGCAGCTGTTTTGGATGGTTAGCGAGCTTTGCAGGTCGATATTGGACGGATAGTAGGCGGTGTGGTTCCATCCTGCCATGAGCAGCAGGACGAGTACAACGAGGATTACGCCTACACCGGCCAGCCAAATGCCGTGAATATAGGTTGGGCTGAAAAGGGTGCGTACAATGGCTGTTAGCAGCAGTACGACGCCTAATAGCAGCACGGCGGTGAGGTACCACATGTCGAGGAAATTATGCAGGTATTTCATGGGTTCGATTGTGATGAGGCCGGTGGCGGGCTGGTAGGCGAAGCCGTCTTTCAGGAGCAGTCGGCTGAGGAAGGCCAGGAACAGAGTAAGGAAGGGGAGGGTGTTGAGCAACAGTTGGCGTCGGCTGCGTTTGCGAATCGTTTCGTCGGCAACGTTGTTGATGGTGTAGAAGATGCCCAAAATGCGTGCGAGGAAGAAGACGGCCAGTCCGAAGACCAGATTCCAGGGATCGAGCAGGGCATCTAAACCGTAGCTGGCATTGGCCCAGCGACTGATAACGGGTTGCAGTTGATTGGTGATGTTGATTTTGTCGATAACGAAGTTCGAACCGTTGAAGAAGGTGGCTACGGCTCCGCCCAAGAGCAACGGGCCTACGATTCCGTTGATCACTAAGAATACTTGAAAGGTTTTTACGCCTAACAGGTTACCTAATTTGTTTTGGAACTCGTAGCTGACGGCTTGCAGTACGAACGAGAAGAGGATGATCATCCACAGCCAATAGGCTCCGCCGAAGCTGGTGCTGTAGAACAGGGGGAACGAGGCGAAGAAGGCTCCGCCGAAGGTTACGAGTGTGGTGAATGTGAATTCCCATTTGCGGCCGGTGCTGTTGATGAGCATGCGCTGTTCGTCGGGTGTTTTCCCCAGGTTGAAGATAAGCGAATTGGCCCCCTGAACGAACATCAGGAAAACCAGCAAGGCGCCCAATAACGATACGAGGAACCACCAATAATGCTGTAAAAAACTATATGTAATCATACTATTTCTCTTTAAAGTGTGGGATTGTTTTCGGTGTATTCGGGTCCTTTTCCGATCTCTTTTCGCAGAATATTGATTTCGATGGCCAGCATCATTGTAAAGAGTAACAGGAAAATAAAGAATGTAAGGGCAACCGATCCGGCTTGTATGTCGGATACGGCTACCCACGTGGGAAGCATGTCTTGGATGGTCCACGGTTGGCGGCCCATTTCGGCAACGATCCATCCCGATTCGGAAGCGATATAGGCTAAGGGTAGCAGGGCGATGCCTGCTCTGAGTAGCAGGGTGTGCCGGGTGATGTCTTTCTTGTAAACGATGAAGAGCGTGAGGGCGAAGAAGGCGATGAAGAGCATGCCGAGGCCGACCATGATGCGGAAGGCCCAGAAGTTGATCGGGATGAACGGCACGACCTGATCGGCCGATTTGACGTAGCCGTAGCCGAAATACTTCATGTCGTTTTTGAGAATCTGTTTCGTGGTTTCGTCTTTTTTGCCCGATCGATATTGTTGAAGCGCGGCGATGGCCCGCTTTCCTCGTTCCATTTTTTCGGCAACCGACGGTTCTTTTGTTCCGTCGTTCTTGGTATATCCGTTGATCAAATCGTTGATTCCGGGCACGAATCCATTCGGATCGTGGGTGGCGAGCAGCGAGAGTGCGTAGGGCACGGACAGCCGAGCGGGCGGTTCTTTCTTGTTGGCGTAATCGGGTTGCTTAAATGGCGAAATCCATGCTACGGCCGTCAAACTCTGTCGGGTTCCGCCGTTGTAAAGCGCTTCCATTGCAGCCAGCTTCATGGGTTGTGCCTGGCCGACTATGTAGGCTGAATTGTCGCCGGTGATGGCGGCCGACAGCGAGGCTGCCAATCCGACGATGCTGCCGATCTTGATGCTTTCGACGGCCAATTTGTGTTCGCGTTTCTTCAATAAATACCAGCAACTGACGGCAACGGTAAATACGGCGCCGATGATCCATGACGACGTGATGGTGTGGAAGAATTTGTCGATGGCAAACGGAGATAACGCTACGTCTGCGAACGAGTTCATTTCGAAGCGCATCGTGTCGGGGTTGAATTCCTGGCCGACGGGATATTGCATCCACGAGTTGGCTACCAGTATCCACCATGCCGATAGGGTTGCGCCGATGCCGGTGAGCCAGGTTGCTGCCAGATGGAAACCGGCCGAGACTTTCTGCCAACCGAAAAACATGACGGCAACGAAGGTCGATTCCATGAAAAACGCAACGATGCCTTCGATGGCCAAGGGGGCACCGAAGATGTCGCCCACAAACCAGGAATAGTTGCTCCAGTTGGTTCCGAATTCAAATTCGAGGATGATGCCGGTAGCCACTCCCATGGCAAAGTTGATACCGAACAGTTTTTGCCAAAAGCGCGCCGTGTCTTTCCAGAAAGGTTTTTTGGTACGGTAGTAGCATGTTTCCATGATGCCCATAATAACGGCAAGGCCTAACGTTAGCGGAACGAAGAGCCAGTGATAGATGGCTGTCAAGGCAAATTGGGCGCGCGACCAATCGATGGTTCCGGCTGTAATGTCTAATAACAGATTGTTCATAATGCGAATAATATTTAATTGTTTGTTCGTTTAATCAGTTCTGAAGATACGAAATCGGCCTCTTTACCGGTATCGGTATTTTGTTTGATGAAGTTCGGGAAGAAGAAAACCTTGAGCAAGGCGAACATGATGAATAATTTGATAAGGATAATCGCCCATAGGGTTTTGCCCAAAGTCATGTGTTTGAAACCGTCGTAATACAGATCGAATGTTTTATAGAGAAAGCCGTTTTTGTTCATTGTTTATTTGTTTTTCGTGTAGTAAGGGTAGTAAAATAAAATTGGAATCGGCTTCGTCGTCAAGCGCTATTTCCTTTCCGATAGTCGGTAGGTGTCACACCGCATACGCTTTTGAACGCACGCACAAAGTTGGGATAGATTTCGAAGCCGGATTGGTCGGCCACTTCTGCAAAACTGATTGTCGGATCTTTGTCGAGCAGGTTACAGGCTTTCTTTATTTTGAGGCGCTGGATATAGACCAACGGCGCATAACCGGTCAGGGCGCTGATTTTGCGGTAGAACTGTCGTGGACTCATGCACATGTGCGAGGCGATGATAGCCACGTTTACCTCTTTACTTTGGCTGAGTTGCATGTAGATAAAATCTGCCACTTTGTTGAGGAAGAGCAGATCGACCTGTCTGTGTGGTTCAGCGTTTTGCTCCTCGGTTTCGTCTTTGCTCTCTTTATTTTCCACCGGCATTGCCGCGAATTTCTGTTGCAAGAGTCGACGGTTTTCGAGCAACGTTTCAATCTGCGCGCGCAGTTCGTCGCTGTTGAAAGGTTTTGAAAGGTAGGCATCGGCCCCGGCCGCTATGCCTTTGATTCGGTCTTCTTCGGTTATCTTGGCCGTTATGACGATGATGGGAATGTGGTTGACGATTTCGTTGCTGCGCACCTGCTGGCATACCTCCAAACCGTCTATGCCGGGCATCATCAGGTCGGTGATGATCAGGTCGGGCACCAGATCGATCGCTTTCTCCAGTCCTTCCTTTCCATCGGCGGCATAATAAACGGCGTAGCGGTCGGTCAGCAGCGAACCGATGTAGGTAGCGATGTCGCGGTTGTCTTCGATAATGAGCAGGCGGCACTGATCGTCGCCATCCTCGCAGTTGGTCGGCTCTGTTTCGTCCAATTCGGGTAACATCGGTTTGTTCGGTGCAGTTGTGTCGGCAGTCTGCAGCTTGCTGTTGTTATAGATGGGCAGGCTGATACGGAAGGTCGTTCCCCGCTCCACCTCGCTCTCGACCGTGATGCTTCCTTCTACGGCATCTATGATCTGTTTGACGAGCGCCAGCCCCACCCCCGTGCCGACGCCCCGCGTGTCGGTCTCGGCCTGATAAAACGGTTCGAAGATGTGGCACAGCGTTTCGCGGCCCATGCCCTCGCCCGTGTCGGCAACGTCGATGCGCAACCGCTGATCTTCGCGCCACATGGCGATGGTTACCTTGCCGTTTGCGGGCGTAAATTTAAAGGCGTTCGAAAGCAGGTTGTTCATCACTTTGCTGACATAGTGGGGCACGAAGCTCATTTCAATCTCGCCTGTGGCCGAAAACTCCAGTTCGATGTTGCGCTGGGCGGCATAGTCGCGGTAGCTTTCGGCTATCATGGCCAGATAAGCAGTGATGTTGCCGTTGTGCCAGTCGGGATTGCCCACGGCCGATTTGATTTTCGAGATGTCCAGCAGCTGGTTGATCAGTCTGAGCAATCCATTGCCTTGTCGTTCGATGGTTTGCGCTTTTTTCCGTGTGTCGTCTTCGGCGGCCGATTGCAGGTCATGGCTCAGTCCGAGAATCACGGTGAGCGGTGTGCGAAATTCGTGAGTGATATTGGTAAAGAAGTTTTCGCGCAGATCCGACAGCTTTTTCAATGCCTGATGACTGCGGCGAAGAATGCGCTGGATGTAGAGGAACGTTGCCAGTGCCACAGTGAGCACCACCAAGACAAACGTAAAGATAGCGTACCCCGTGTGTCGGGCCGTCCGTTCCTGTTCCAGTTTCATCCTGGCCTTGTCCATTTCTCTTGCCTGTCGGTTGCGCTCGATGCTCAAGCTCGCATTCTGGATACGGTTTACCTTCTCCATGTCGAGCAGACTGTCTTGCAAGGCGGTGGCTTGTTCGTAAGCGGCAAGCGCCGTGCGGTAGTCGCCCCGCTGTTTGTAGTGTTTATAATATAACGTATGAATTTCGGCCAGATGTTCGGGCGACTTGATACGTTCGGCCGTTGTTTTCGCTTTGCCGAGATATGCCATTTCATTTGTCTTGTTGCCCGTAGCATGGTAGATTCTGGCCAGGGCGATAAGCGTGTTTAGGGCGTGCCACTCGTCTTTCGTGGCTTTTATCAGCTGGTAGGCGGTTTTGTATTCTTCGGTTGCCTTGTCGTATTGCTGTGTTTTTTCGTAGAGCAAACCGAAGTTGGTATGGCCGAGCGAAATGCCGAGCGTTCCGCCTGCCGCTTGATTATACTGCATCGAAAGGCGGTAATAAGCCCAAGCCGAATCGATCTGTCCGCGATGCTCGAAAATCGAACCCAGATTGGCGTAGTTGATGGCTTGCCCCACCTCGCTGTGCAACAGTTTCTCGCCTTTCAGGGCCAGGCGCAACACACTGTCGGCCCGTTCGTAGTTGCCCAGCGTCATATAGATATTGCCCAATCCGTTGAGCGAAATCACCCGATTTTTCTTGGCAGTGAACGACGTGTCGGCACAAGCTTCGCTAATCATCCAAGCCTGGTAATGGTATTCCTGCGCCACGTCAAATATTCCCATCCGCCGGTAGTCGGTGCCGATGTTATTCAGTGCCTGCACCCACTCGAGCGTGTCGTTGAGGGCTTCGGCCTGCTGTAGTCCCCGCATGTGTATGTTGAGAGCTTCTTCAAAGCGGCTCTCGTTGCGCAACATCTTTCCCCACATTTTCAGGGCAACGATGCTGCCCAGGCGGTCGCCCTTGCTTTCCAGCCGCTTTTGTAGCCGGGCAAGCGAATCGATGCCGTACGTGGCACCCACGATGCTGTCTGTGGTTTGTCGTTCGTCGGGAGTAAGCTTCGCGAGCTTTTTTCCGCACGAGGCGAGCAGAAGCAAACACAGCAGCAGCGTTGTCGACAGCCCCGTGCGTTTACCTTTTATAAATATTGATGGGTTAGCAATCTTGTTTGCCATATAGTAGACATAGAAATGGGCTTGATCTTGCTCTTTTCTTGCTGGCAAAGATACGATAAATCTTCGGGATAAAAGAGCAATCGGAAAAAATCCGCCGGGATCGTTTTTCCCTTCGGGTTTTTACCATTCCCGAACGGTTTTGTCGAATTTCCTTCAGGTTTTTGCCATTCCCGAACGG
>CAUQAO010000104.1:0-8202 GCA_963515815.1 uncultured Prevotella sp. | reverse complement strand
CTCTTTTCCTCCACTAATTTTCGCCTCTCAACTCCGTTTTCTTTTCTTCCTCGGCCAACTTTCGCCTCCCGTCCCCGATTTCCTTCTTTTTTCCACTAATTTTCACTTCCTAACCTCGTTTTCTTCCCTTCCCACACTAACGCCGACCTCCGCGTGCCGTTTTCTCTCAATCGATCTGAGAAAATTATCCCGTTTTTAGCAAAATTCAATGATTATGGTTCAATAATCGTTGAATTTAGCTTTAAATCTTATGATTATGGTTCAATAATCATTGAATTTAGTTTTAAATCTTATGATTATGGTTCAATAATCGTTGAATTTAATTTTAAATCTTATGATTATGGTTTAATAATCATAGGATTTTTGTGTTTTTGAGGTTGTTGTGTCTATATTTTTTATGCTCAACAACAATTTGAAGCGAAATGGAACGGACGAAACATTTGCAGACGGCTCTTTTGCCGAAATATGGAGTATTTTCGGCGGGCCGATCGTGCGTTGCGTCTTTTCGACACGGCAAATGTACCGGCGATTGATGAGGGGGCGAGGAATAAGAGGGAACGAAACTGAGGTTAATGGATTCGGGCCACGCTGATGCCGATTTGCGAGGGGTGGCGGCGCATGTAGGCCTGCAGCGTCAAGCGTTCTTCGACTACCTGGCGGTGTACGGTCGAGGCGTTGAGCAGATGCAGTCCGTCGGCGTGCCATACGGCAATGCCTACGTGCGATGTGTCGAGCCCGGGTCGGTTGGTTTGTATGGCAATGATGTCGCCATTGTGTATCGTTCGGCGCAGCAGGGGTGTGTTGCGTAGGCTGTCTTTGGGGATGTATCGGCATGGTTGGCCCGAGAGGCGTTGCTCGGTTTCTCTGATTCGGCCGATTATGCTGTCGTTTCCGTTCATCATGGGATAGAGGTGTGGATGTGCCGTCATGTACCGAAGTGCGAGCAGCCGCTGGGCGCTGAAAGGCGGGTCGACTTCTCTTATGCGACTGATGTGCCCGAGGCGGGTGTTGTGTTCGAGCCAGTGGCTGAAGTAGTGCAGTCGGTGGGGGTAGTCGATTCGGCCGTCGGCGTAGCGGATGTGTTGCAGGTGGCGGCAGAAATCGCTGAAGGTGGTTTGGTCGTTTTTATGGCAGAGGTAGAGGGCGAGCACGTTTTCGACGTAGGTAGTGCAGTCGAGTTGGCGCAGGTTGACGACGAGTTGTTCTTCTTTGTTTCGTTCGAGCGTCTTGGCCGCGTAGGGTATTCCGCGTAGCTGTCGGGCGAAATAGAGGATGGGGTTGGGCGCTGCGTTTTGTCGGCGCGCGCTTTGCAGCAGTTGCACGATTTTGATGCTGTCGGCCGGTCGGTAGTCTGCGTGCTGGGCACGGGCGGGCAATACGATGGCGAGGATCAGTACGAAGAGGGTGTGGCGCATGGCGGGTGGAATTAGCGTTTGTTGAAGTTGAAGCCGAAGTAGATGTTCAGGCTTCCGAACAGCGAGTTGGTAGAAATCTGATCCTTTCGGTAGTTGTAGGTGTGAAAGATGGCGCTGGCGCCTGCGAAGTACCGGGTGTTGTTCCATACGATGCCGAAGCGGCCGATGGCATCGATGTTGAAGTTGCTGAAGTTGAAGTCGCGAATGATGTGCTGCTTGTGTTGCACGTCGCCGGTGTTCTGTTTGTAGCCCAAGCCCAGTGAGAGCGACGAGGCGAAGAGCCAGTCGCGGGCGAAGACCCAGTTGTAGGCGTAGCCACCGGCGAGCGAGAGGTCGGTGTGCCGGTAACTGCCGCCAATGATGTCGGCGTCGGCAGCGAAGGGTGGTGTGGGTGGCGTGCCGATCCGTTCGGCTATCAGTTGGTTCAGTGCGGTGGCGTCTATCTCGGTGTTGTGCTTGGTGTATCCGATTCCGATAAGGGCCGATCCGCAACTGCGCCGTTGCACGGTGCTCTGACTGAAAGCGGCAGGGTACGAGAAGCGTTTGTGGTTGAAAATGTAGTAGAGGTTGAGGCCCTTGATGCTGGAGCGGAATCCACCGAATCGGCTGCCTTCGATGGGCTGGGTGTTGATGTCGCTGCCGAGAAAGAGACTTCTGATTTTGTAGTTTCCGTTCTCGCGCCAGAAGAGGTCGATGCCTAATTGCGAACTGTAGAGGCTGATGTCGAATTCTTTTTTGCGCTGGTTGTTGCTCAGATGCCTGATGTCGAGTGTGTAACCCAAAAATAGCCATCGCCATCCGAAATAGGGCCCGAGCTTGATACTGGGTTCGGGTGCCAGTACGATAGACTGGCCTTGTTGGGTGCTGAGCTGGTAGCGCTCGTAGGTGTTGGTGTTTTGCAGCATGACGGCAAAGTTGTAGTGCTGCGGTTCGATGTAGTTGGTGTCGACATCGCTGAATCCTTTGACGAAGCGGTAGACCGTGTGCTGAATTTTCTTGATCAGGTGTGTTTTTTGCGGTATGGAGTCTGTTTGCCCGTTGGCTGTCAACGCGGCAAAGAGCAGGAAGCAGATGGATAATTTGGCGGCGGTTCTCACGTGTGGCGAGGTTAGAATTTACCAAGTATTCTGTCCATCACCCAGTTGACGGGGGTGGCGCTGACGCTGGTACAGGTGCAGATTCCGATTCCCTGCAGGTCTTCTATTACCGACCGGATAATGGGTAGTTGTACGTAGGCCGGATTGGGAACGGTGATGTTGGTGATGCCGTCGGAGGTGATGAGGCGGATGGGATCGTAATTGTAAACAGAGAACGAGAGCGACCCTTTCTCGCCGATAACGTCGATACAGTCTTCTTTTGCGCTCTGGTGACCAACGAAGCACCACGATCCGCTCCCGGGCAGCCCGTTCTCGAACATGAAGCAGGCGCTGATGGTATCTTCGGCCTTGTACAGGTGGGCTCTGTTGGCGCAATAGCCGTGGGCGCGCGTGATAACGCCGAAGAAATGCTGGAGCAGGTCCAACTGGTGAGGAGCCAGGTCGTAGAAATAGCCTCCGCCGGCAATGTCGGGCTGTAAGCGCCACGGCAGGTTTTTGTTGCTGCTGTAGTCGAGGTCTCTCGGGGGAACGGAGAATTTGACCTGTACGTTGGTGGTGGTGCCGATGACGCCGTTGTCGATAATGTCTTTCACTTTCTGGAAGTAGGGCAGGTAGCGGCGGTAATAGGCTACGAAGCAGGGTACGCCGGTTTGTTGGCTGATGCGGTTGATTCGGGCGCAATCTTCGTAACTCGCCGCCAGCGGCTTTTCTACATACACGGGTTTGCCGGCTTTCATGGCCATGATGGCAAAGGTGGCGTGGCTGGACGGTGGGGTGGCGATGTAGATGGCATTGATCTGGGGATCGTCGATCAGTTGTTGGGCATCAATGTACCATTTATTGATATGATGGCGCTTGGCGTAGGCACGTACTTTGTCTTTGTTTCGGCTTGCAACCGCCTCGACATGCGATCCCTCAACCTCGTTGAAAGCCGGCCCCGACTTTAATTCGGTAACCTCGCCACATCCGATGAACCCCCAACTGATATGTTTCATGTTACGTGAAAATGAAGTTGACGATGAACAAAACGGCTAAAACGAGCAACGTGGCGTTGAGGTGCTTCCACTGGCCGACGAAAAGCTTGAGGATGACGTAGCTCAAGATGCCTAAACATATACCGTCGGCAATAGAGTAGCAGAGCACCATGGTGACCATTGTAATGAAAGCCGGGAACGATTCGCTGATTTCGCTTAGATTGAGCTTCTTCACAGAATCGATCATAAGTACGCCGACCAAAACTAATGCGCCGCTGGTGGCAGCCTGCGGAATAAGCAGGAAGATGGGCGAAAGGAAAAGCGCCAGGATGAATAAAACTCCGACAAAGGCGGCAGTAACACCGCTTCGACCTCCCTCGGCTATGCCCGATGCGCTTTCGATGTAGGTGGTAAGCGTCGACGAACCCAGAGCAGCACCGCAGGTCGTACCGATGGCATCGCTCATCATCGCTTCTTTTATGTGCGGAATGGTTCCGTCTTCTTTTACAATGCCCGACTTTTCTGCCAGTCCGACAAGTGTACCTATGGTATCGAAGATATTTACGATGAGTAAAGAGAAGACAACTAACAGCGTTTTGATGCTCAGGAATCCGGAGAAATCGAACTTGAAGAAGATCGGCGAAATGTCTTGCGGCATCGATACGGGCAGCCAATCTGAGGGGATAGCCGTTACACCCATGGGAATACCGATGAGCGTTGTTGCAATAATGCCATAGAACAAGGCTCCCTTTACATTGCGTGACATCAATATGCCGCTTAACAAAATGGCGATGATACCTAAAATACACTCTGGCGTGAATGCGCCCAAGCCGACGAAGGTTCCCTCTTTGGCTACGATGATACCAGCATTCTTTAAACCGATGAAGGCGATGAACATGCCGATACCCACAGAGATGGCGTAGCGTAGATTGGCGGGAATACTGTTGAGAATCAGTTCGCGAACATTGAAAAAGGTAATGGACATAAATATCAAGCCTTCTATCAGCATGATGGCCAATGATTGTTGCCACGAATATCCCATAGCCTGGCAAAGCGTGTAGGCAAAGAAAGCGTTGAGGCCCATACTCGGCGCCTGGGCAAAAGGCAGCTTGGCCATAAAGGCCAATAACAGTGTTGCGATGGCTGCCGCTATGGCCGTACCGGTAAATAAAGCACCCTTGTCCATGCCGGTACTCGATAAGATGGCAGGATTTACCGCTAAAATATAACTCATCGTTAAAAACGTTGTCGCACCGGCAATCAGCTCGGTTTTCATTTTCATGGTTTTGTGGTCAAACCCCAGTAGCTTATTCAATAAATTCATGATAGTAAGTTATTTTATTGTTTTTTATTTTGTCCATCCAGCCAGTTGTCTATCATCATTCTTGCTATAGACAGCTTTTCGGGAATGGGCGGCAGGTTGTCTTTTGTGAACCAGCCTCCCTTGCTTAGCTCTTCTTGTTGTAAATGTATCTCTCCGCTTACGTAATCGGCGCTGAACCCGACCATCAGTCCCGATGGATAAGGCCAGGGTTGCGAACCGAAGTAGGTAAGGTGATCGATGCTGATACCGGTTTCTTCCATCACTTCTCTATGCACGGCTTGTTCTAAGGTTTCGCCTGTCTCTACAAATCCTGCAACAAGACCGAAGAAGTCGGCTTTAAAGTTCTTGGCATGTACCAGCAAGATTTCATCGCCTCGACGAATCAAAACGATGATGGCCGTTGCTAACTGTGGCCATACTTCTTTACCGCAATTGCTGCAACGCTTTGATATTCCCGTATGCATTTTTAAGGGCGTACCGCATGCGCCGCAGAATTTAGTGTTGCGGTCCCAATATAGCAGCTCGTGGCATTTTCCTGCTTTTAGGTAGAGTTCGGTAGATAGTTTATAATATGAATCTCTTAGTCCGCACATCTCGTATTGCGAATGCCCCGATAACGGAGCGGCAATATGGAAAGTCTTCACCGGTGTTCCATCGGTCATGGGTGCTATATCCATGACATGTATAGATTTGTCTATAGCGACAGGACTCTCTTCGGAAAGAGGTATTGTAAATGCAGTTCCCTTTCGTTCCAGTATCAAATCACCTTTGCAGAAGATGAAATATAGTGCTTTCATTTTTTTCTTCTACTTTTTTGACCGGCCGAATATCAATTCTTTATCTCTTGCAAGCGCGGCCCTTGTCCATTGCTCGGGTACGAATTTCCAGTTATGATGTGCTTTCGGATCCATCGTTTTGCTATTTTCTATCCATTTCATCAAGTAATAACGCTGATCTTTCTCGCTTTCAAAAACAATGCGCTTTTTCAAGTCTTCAAGTTTTATTCCTGCTCCTTTGGTAAGTAACTCGCCGCCACCGTTGCCTCGATAGCTGTTCATGGCAACCTTATAGATTCTTTTCTCATCAAAGGGCTTTCCTTTGCTCATTCGTAAAATGTGCACTTTCTGTCCATTGGGTTTTGTAACGTCGACTTCATAATCGATGCCGGCTGCACTGTCAAAGTTGAAAGCGAGATTCTTAAATCCATAGCGTTGCTGATCGGTCATTGCTTGCTCATCCAATAGCATGATGTGATCCTCGGGGCGTTTCATCGTATTAACCCATAGATCATAGCTCATCTCAAGGTGTTTTCTTATCTCTTCCCCGGTCATTTCGATCGTATAAACTTGGTTCTCGTATTTATATAGATTGAATAAATCGCTAACATAAACATCTCCTCGCTTGATTTGTGTGTCAAAAGAGAGTGGTGCATTGAACGAGATTTCTGCGCCTGTTACTTTCAGTTGCAGGTCGTGAATTAAGTCTGTAAATGGGGCACTGCCGAAATAACAGTCTCTCGTATAGATAGAATGTTTAAATACGCCAATCTTTCTATTGACGAAAGAATTCACAGAATCGATATCTGACTGAAAATGCCGTATGAATGCCTCATCGATCTTTTGATTGCGAATATCGATAATATCACCCTCTACTTTCTTAGACTGTAAGATGCGCTGCTTTTTTCCGCTAATAAATTGTTCGTTGAGCGTTATACTGATTCGTGCATCTGATATCATTAACGCATTGCAGGAGGGATCTAAACATACAACATCTTTATGGTCGACATTTTTAATAATATCTTTGTGTACCGTGTGATCGTGCCCATAAAGAATTAAATCAAACCCCGAAACTTCTTTTGCAACACGTATAGAAGCGTCTTCTTCGTACTCCTCGGTTCGAATACCCCCACTCTTGCCTGAATGAAATAGGCCGATAACGATATCTGGTTGTTCATTCTTTTTGATATAATCCATCCAATATCGTGCAGAAGACACCATCTCGTCAAATCGTAAACCGCTCCATAAACTTTCATTTAACCAATTAGGAATAGCTGGGGTTAACATGCCTATGATAACAATTTTAACCCCTTCTCTTTCTAATGTTGTATAAGGATGTACATAAGGTTTTCCTGTTTTCGTGTTGATAATATTGGCACCAAGTATAGGGCAAGTAACCTCGCCAATCCATTTGTCATAGACCGCATGTCCCGTTTCTATATCATGATTGCCGATTGTCTCTGCATCGTATTTCATGTAATTGACAACAGAGGCCGCTACGTTTCGAATATCAGGTTTTACATAATTACAATAATAGCAGGTTGGCTGTCCTTGAAGAATATCACCATTATCAAGTAATATTAAATTCCTTCCATACTGTTGTCGCAACGAATCTACATAAGTAATGACGCGTGCTAAACTTCCTTCTTTGGGTTTACGATTAATAAAATCGTAAGGAAAGAAACAACCATGTACATCACTACTCTGGATTATACGTAAATTGATAGTTCTATAGTCTGCCATGATATGTGTACTATAACAAAGGAATATGATGCACCCAACTAATATTCGTTTTAAATTTTCAGCCTTATTCATATTATAATAAATCGAATATACCTCAATTGTTAGAGATAATATCATAGTATATTACGTGCAAAGGTAACGTAAAAATGATTAATGGAAAAGATCGGTAGCTTATTTTTAGAAGAGAAAGGTTTCCACGAACTAAATATTTCTCAATAAAAAAGAGAATATGCATTATTATATTCTCCCCTTGTGATCTCGTTGGGGTTCGAACCCAAGACCCACAGCTTAGAAGGCTGTTGCTCTAATCCAACTGAGCTACGAGACCATTAAAATCTGAATGCAAAAGTAAACATTTTGATTGAAACCTAACAAAACACGACTAGCACTTTGCGAAGGCTTATTCTTTTTTAACACCTAAAAGTCGCTACATCCTTGTGTTAATAGTTATTAAACCAGATAAAATCAATAGGATGGTATAAAATAATATCAAACGAAACGCTTACCTTTGCAAGCACAAAAAATAGGCCGATATGGCTCAGTTGGTAGAGCAACTCATTCGTAATGAGTAGGTCCCCGGTTCGAGTCCGGGTATCGGCTCTTGTGCGGAATTAGCACATCGGTAGTGCGTGGGCTTCCCAAGCCTGAGAGGCGGGTTCGATTCCCGTATTCCGCTCTTCTTCATTTCCGGTTATAATTTCCTCTATCTTTATTCTATCAGTTATTAGGTATTTTTCCATAACATTTGGCGGTTTCGGAAAAATGTTCTACCTTTGCTGCCGTGAGTAATAGCAATACGACATACCAGATGAGAGGGTGCGCAAGCCCAGCGCAAGATTTTTTCGAGAATCTTGCAAATTTTACGTCCGATTG
>CAUQAO010000103.1:0-8247 GCA_963515815.1 uncultured Prevotella sp. | reverse complement strand
CGGTACAGAATGGCAAAATAGTATGTTTTCGTGCCTCTGTACCGGTACAGAATGGCAAAATAGTATGTTTTCGTGCCTCTGTACCGGTACAGAATGGAAAAATAGTATGTTTTCGTGCCTCTGTACCTGTACAGAATGGCAAAATAGTATGTTTTCGTGCCTCTGTACCGGTACGGATTAACATAACGCAACTGTTTTCTATCTCTGTATCGGTACAGATTAACATATCGTAACTATTTATTCTTTCTGTACTGGTACGAATTAACATAACGTAACTGTTTAGTGCCTCTGTACAGGTACAGAGCGAGCAAAACAGGTGATTTGCTCTGAAAAGATGGGGCTGTCGAGAGCTGCGCGGCTTATTTTCTACCTTTTTATATATATACGGCGGCTGCGAACCAAGAAATGCTCCCTTCGTAGGGGTCTGCCGCGGGTGCGCACAAAAAAATATTCCCCTCGGCGGTGGCTGCCGCGAGGGGAAATAGAAAATATAAGGTAGAAAAAGCGTCGACAGGCCTTTATTGCCCCAGATAGTAGGCGCACTGCTGGGCGCAGCGCTCGCCGTCGATGCCGGCCGAAACGATTCCGCCTGCATATCCGGCCCCTTCGCCGCAGGGAAACAGGCCGCTGAGGCGAACATGCTGCAGCGTGTCGCGATGGCGCAGTATGCGTACGGGCGACGAGGTTCGGGTTTCGGCGGCTATCATAACGGCCTCGTTCGTCAAGAAGCCGTGGCTCATTTTTCCGAATCTTTTGAAAGCCTCCTGCAGCCGGTCAACGATGAACCGCGGCATCCAAAAGTGCAGCGGGCTGCTGATCAGTCCGGGGGCGTAGCTGGATGGCGGCAAGTCGTACGACAGTCGGTTGTTCACAAAGTCGGCCATTCGCTGCGCAGGGGCGGTTTGTTTCATGTTGCCCTGCAGCCAGCAGACATATTCTAATTGTTCCTGAAAGTGCAGCATCATCAGCCGGTCGTCTTCTTCGCCCGCTACGGGCTGTACCATTTGTTGTTGCCTGAGATCGTCGGGCTGCAGTTCTACAACCATGCCTGCGTTCGACCATTTGGTGCCGCGGTTGCTGGGGCTCATGCCGTTGACGACGATTTGCCGGGGACCCGTTGCGGCAGGAATTACGAAGCCGCCCGGGCACATGCAGAAAGAGTAGACACCGCGACCGCTTGCCTGACTGACGAACGTGTATTCGGCAGCCGGAAGATAGGGCCCGCGACCGTTCTTGCTGTGGTATTGAATCCGGTCGATCAGCTCAGCGGGGTGTTCGAGTCGCACGCCAACGGCTATGCCTTTGGGCTCGATCTCTATCTTTGCCGTGTGCAGGTAGCGATACACGTCGCGCGCGCTGTGGCCGGTGGCCAGGATGACGGGACCGTTGAACGATACCTGGCGGCCCGATTCCGAGCAAAGGGCTTCTACGCCGACCACCTCGTCGTGTGCCGCCGAACGTATCAGCGCTACCATTTTGGTGCCGAAGTGCACTTCGCCGCCGCTGCCGACGATGGTGTTGCGCATGTTTTCGATTACTTTCGGCAGCTTGTCGGTGCCGATATGCGGATGGGCGTCGGACAGAATCGAAACGGAGGCGCCGTGCTGGCAAAACACGTTCAGTATTTTCTCGACCGATCCGCGCTTCTTCGACCGTGTATACAGCTTGCCGTCCGAGTAGGCGCCGGCGCCGCCTTCGCCGAAGCAGTAGTTGCTTTCGGCGTCTACCTTCTGTGTTTTTGTGATCAGGGCCAGGTCTTTTTTACGTTCTCGAACGTTCTTGCCGCGTTCCAGCACAACGGGTTTCAGTCCCAGTTCTATCAGTTTAAGCGCGGCGAAAAGACCGCCGGGGCCGGCGCCCACAACGATGACCTGCCGGGCGTGCGAAACGTCGGGGTAATGCGTCGGAGTGTACTCCTGGTCTTGCGGTACCTCGTTGATGTAGGCCCTGACGGTCAGGTTTACGTACACGATGCGCTGCCGGGCGTCGATCGATCGTTTCAGCACGCGCACATGGTTGATGGTTCGGGCGTCGAGCCCCTTTTCTCTTGCCAGAAAATCGACGATCGATTGTTCAGACACTGCTTGCTGCGGCAATATTCTAATCTGATATTCTTTTACCATGTTTTTATGATAGGGAGCGAACGAGATAAAAAAGAGGATATGCCGCCGAACCGAACATATCCTCTGTAAATTATACTTTCAATGCGTTTAGAAGTTAACACCGAAGTTGGCGATGAAAGCTTTTCCGCGTGCAGAGTAATTGTCTACTGCGCTGATATTGGCTACGCCGAATTGATACCCAATCTCGAGGTACAGTTTATTGTATTCTACGCCGCAGCCCAATTTAAAGCCCATGTCGGGATGGTTGAAGCCCGCTTCGTTGTTATAAGAGCTTCGTTTCGTGTCGCCAGTTTTGAGTTTGCCGCCGAGTCCGTACGAGAAATAAGGGCCGAAGAACGGCAGAACCGCTATCTCGTCGGTTGCCTTGAAGCCGTACTTAATCAACAGCGGGATTTCTAAATAATTCAGTCCGGCGCGTACATTGCCTTTCTTGCCACCCCGTTCGGTATAATAGAGACCGCTCTCTAAGAACAGAGGTGTATTATCGGAAAGGTGAATACCTACGACGCCTGCCAGCGTCATACCTATTTTACCGTCTAAGTCGACATCACCGCTCACAGAGGCTCCCGTCATACCGATACGGATACCGTAATACAGATTTTCTTTATCGAACGAAAAGCCGCCGCTGCTCAATTGTGCAAACGATGGCACGGTCGCGATCATGATGATCAATACTGATAAGATTTTTTTCATAAAAGTCTACTGATTTAATTCTTTGTTAAGTATAATTCAATTCTTAATTGCCTGCAAAGTAACGGTTTTTTTTCGGGTTGACCAAGTTTTCGCTCGGGAATAGGTCGTCGTGTGGCCCTCTTTCCCCTTCCCTAACGGCGTTTTTCTTTTTATTTATTCTGAAAATAGTACGTTTACCTGTAAATCGTTATTTCTGCAGCGATTTACCGAACGGATCGTTCGGTTTCGGCGGTTTTTTCATACCTTTGCATACGAATCGCGACGATCAGAACAGAACCGTATGAAAGTATTGAAATTCGGCGGAACCTCGGTCGGTTCCGTCAAAAGCATCCTCACATTGAAGGGGATCATCGAGAGAGAAGCAGAACAACAGTCCATCGTTGTCGTAGTCAGTGCCCTGGGCGGCATCACCGATCAATTGCTCCTTACAGCCCGGATGGCCGGAAAAGGCAACGAGCATTGGAAACAAGAGTTCGACGCGATGGTCGATCGGCACCATCAACTGATCGATACCATTATAACAGATAACCGCTGCCGAGAACATTTATTCAACACCGTCGATGCGCTGTTCGAGCAGCTTCGGTCTATTTATTTCGGCGTATTCCTCATTCATGATTTAAGCGAAAAAACGCAAGATGCGATCGTCAGCTACGGCGAGCGCCTGAGTTCGAATATCGTTTCGACGCTGGTTCGCGGGGCGAAGCTACTCGATGCCCGCGAATTTATCAAGACCGAGCGCAAGCACGGCAAGCACATGCTCGACAGCGAGCTGACCAGCCGACTCGTGAGGCATGCGTTTGCCGAGCAGCCACGCCTATCGGTCGTTGCCGGATTTATCAGCATGGATAAAAACACGAACGAGATAACAAACCTCGGCCGGGGCGGTTCCGACTATACGGCATCGATCATTGCGGCTGCGCTCGATGCCGAACTGCTGGAGATATGGACCGATGTAGATGGCTTCATGACAGCCGATCCTAAAGTGATCAAGACGGCTTATACCATCAACGAACTGAGCTACGTAGAGGCGATGGAGCTGTGCAACTTCGGCGCAAAGGTGGTTTATCCACCCACCATTTACCCCGTGTGCGTAAAGCATATCCCGGTCAGAGTAAAAAATACGTTCAACCCCGACGGCGAGGGAACGATCATTAAAGATACGATAACGAACGACGGGAAACCCATCAAGGGTATATCGAGCATCAAGGGCACTACGCTGATCAACGTGACGGGCCTGTCGATGGTGGGTGTCATCGGCGTGAACCGGCGCATCTTTACTGCATTGGCCGATAAAGGCATCTCGGTGTTTATGGTCAGCCAGGCGTCGTCCGAAAATTCTACCAGCATAGGAGTGCAGGAAAACGATGCCGACGAAGCGATCAAGGTACTGGATAACGAATTCGCCAAAGAAATACACACGGGAGCGATGTTCCCGATGCAGGCCGAAAGCGGATTGGCCACCATCGCCATCGTCGGCGAAAACATGAAGCACACGCCGGGCATCGCCGGCAAACTTTTCGGAACTCTGGGGCGGTCGGGCATCAGCGTTATTGCCTGTGCACAGGGGGCCAGCGAAACAAATATCTCGTTTGTCGTCGATTCGAAATACCTTCGCAAGTCGCTCAACGTGATACACGATTCATTTTTCCTGTCCGAATATAAAGTGCTCAATCTTTTTATCTGCGGCATCGGTACGGTAGGCAGCAAACTGATCGAGCAGATTCGCTCGCAATACGAAGAACTGAAAGAACATTCGCGCCTGAAGCTGAATGTCGTAGGCATTGCAAGCTCGAAAAACGCCATATACAACCGCGACGGAATAGACTTGAACCATTGTTTCGACGAATTGAAACAGTCTGAACCGAGTTCGGCCAACAAACTGCGCGACAGCATACTCGGCATGAATATCTTCAATTCGGTCTTTGTCGATTGTACAGCCAGCAACGAGATCGCGTCGCTCTATCAGTCGTTGCTCGAACACAATATCAGCGTGGTTGCCGCCAACAAAATAGCCGCCTCGTCGGCATATGCCAATTATCTGAACCTGAAACAAACGGCCGTTAAACGCGGGGTAAAGTTCAGGTACGAAACAAACGTGGGTGCGGGGCTTCCGATCATTGGCACCATCAACGATCTGCGCAACTCGGGCGATAAGATCCTTAAGATAGAAGCCGTATTGAGCGGCACGCTGAATTATATCTTCAATGAGCTTTCGGCCACCGTTCCGTTTTCCGAGACCGTACGCAGGGCCAAAGCCGAGGGTTACAGCGAACCCGACCCGCGCATCGATTTAAGCGGAACCGATGTTGTGCGCAAGCTGGTTATCCTGACCCGAGAAGCAGGCTATAAGATAGAGCAGGCCGATGTAGAAAAACATCTGTTCGTGCCCGACGATTACTTCGAGCACAGCATGGACGAGTTCTGGCGCCGATTACCCGAACTGGATTCGGGCTTCGAATCGCAACGCAAAGAACTTGAAAAGCAGAGCAAACGTTGGCGCTTCGTAGCCACGATGGACCACGGTAAGGCCTGCGTAGCTCTGCAAGCCGTAGACCGCACACATCCGTTTTACAACCTGGCGGGCAGCAATAATATCGTGTTGCTGACTACAGAACGTTACAAAGAATATCCGATGCAGATACAAGGATACGGCGCGGGAGCCAGCGTAACGGCCGCGGGCGTATTCGCCAACATCATGTCTATCGCCAATATTTAGCAAAGCAATGAAACATTTAATTATCTTAGGCGATGGCATGGCAGACCATGCCGTTGACCGATTGGGCGGGAAAACACTGCTGCAATATGCATCGACACCGACGATGGATCTGTTGGCAAAGCAAGGCAGAACAGGGCGACTGATCACCATTCCCGAAGGATTCCATCCGGGATCTGAAGTGGCCAACAGCGCCATTTTGGGTTACGACCTCAACAGCGTGTACGAAGGGCGCGGTCCGCTCGAAGCCGCTTCTATCGGTTACGATATGGCGCCCGACGATTTGGCACTGCGCTGCAATATCATCGAACTCGACCGCGACCGTATCAAGAACCATCATGGCGGGCATCTCACAACCGAAGAGGCCGACCGACTGATCGGATACCTGAACGACCGACTGGGCAGCGAACGCGTTCGGTTCGTCACCGGCATACAGTACCGACACCTGTTGGTGGTTAAAGGCGGCAACAAGCATATTGTTTGTGCGCCGCCGCACGATCATCCCAACGAGCCGTGGCAGTCGCTGTTGGTAGCGCCCGATCCAGCTTATCAGGACCGGAAGAATGAAACCGGACGAATGTCTGCGCAAGAAACAGCCGACCTACTCAACGATCTGATCCGCCGGTCGCAAACGCTGCTGTCGGCCCATCCGTTCAACAAAAGCAGACGGGCGCAGGCCAATTCGATCTGGCCCTGGGGCGGAGGCTACCGTCCGCAAATGAAAACACTGACCGAGCTATATCCGCAAATCAAGCACGGGTCGTGCATCTCGGCGGTAGATCTGATCAGAGGAATCGGCTACTACGCCGGATTGGACATCGTCAAAGTGGAAGGTGCAACGGGATTGTCCGACACCAACTACGAGGGCAAGGCACGAGCCGCCATCGAAGCACTGAAGCGGCAAGACTTCGTTTATCTGCATATCGAAGCGAGCGACGAGGCCGGGCACGACGGCGATTTGGACTTGAAACTGAAAACAATCGAATATCTTGACCGCCGAATCGTAAAGCCCATTTACGAAGAACTGCTACAGTGGGACGAGCCCGTGTGCATTGCCCTCTTGCCCGACCACCCCACGCCGGTAGAGATGCGCATTCATGTCAATGAGCCAATACCTTTCCTTATCTGGCATCGCGGCATCGAACCCGACGAGGTAAGCCGATACGACGAGGTGGCCTGCGTATCGGGCGGCTACGGACTGTTGAAATTAAACGAATTTATGAACTTATTGATGTCCATCCGATGAAATATTATTCTACCAACAAGCAATCGCCTCTCGCATCTTTACACGATGCGGTAATCAAAGGTTTGGCACCCGACAAAGGGCTGTACATGCCCCAGACAATCCCCCCGATGCCGGCTCGCTTCTTCGAAGATATCGACCAGATGAGCTTCCCGGAGATAGCCTATCAGGTGGCACTCCAATTCTTTGGCGAAGACGTCGAACACGAAGCTTTGCGGCACATCGTCGACGATACGTTGGCTTTCGACACGCCGCTCGTACACGTTACCGACCGCATCTATTCGCTCGAGCTGTTCCACGGGCCTACGCTCGCATTCAAAGACGTCGGCGCCCGATTCATGGCCCGCCTACTGCAATATTTCATTCGGAAAGACCGCAACCGGCTTATCAATGTACTGGTGGCCACCAGCGGCGATACCGGCAGCGCCGTAGCCAACGGTTTCCTGGGCGTCGAAGGCATTCACGTCTATGTGCTTTATCCGAAGGGCAAGGTAAGCCATATACAGGAAAGCCAATTCACAACCTTGAGCCGTAATATCACGGCCGTCGAGGTACAGGGCAACTTCGACGACTGCCAGGCAATGGTAAAAGCTGCCTTTATGGACAATGAACTGAACCGACGCATGCATCTCACGTCGGCCAATTCTATCAACGTAGCCCGCTTCCTGCCGCAATCTTTCTATTATTTCAACGCCTACGCACAGCTCAAACGCCTCGGCCGGCCGACCGACCACACGGTGATATGCGTGCCCAGCGGCAACTTCGGCAACATTACCGCCGGACTGTTTGCCCGGAAGATGGGACTGCCTGTCGGCCGATTCATCGCCGCGAACAATGCCAACGATATCTTCTACCGCTACCTTCAAAGCGGAATCTACCAGCCCAGGCCCAGCATCCAGACCTTGGCCAACGCCATGGACGTAGGCGACCCGAGCAACTTTATGCGCATCTACGACCTCTACGGCGCATCGTTCCGCAAGATCAAACACGCAATCGCGGGCGCCGCCTACACCGATCCGCAGATCAGAGAGGCCATGCAGCAATGCTACCGGCAAACGGGTTACATCTTAGACCCGCACGGCGCATGCGGATACAGGGCGCTGCAAGACGGATTGCAACCCCATGAAACGGGCATATTTCTCGAAACGGCACATCCCGCCAAGTTCAAAGAACACGTCGACGACATTCTTTCGATCGACCTGCCGATACCCGACCGCTTATCGGCCTTCATGAAAGGCACCAAGCAAAGCATCGAAATGAGCAAGCGGTTCGACGATTTCAAAGCTTTTCTGCTTCGCCATGCGTGAACTACGTCAACGACGCCTGTCATTTTTCCGTCCCATCGTTTGCACGGTCCGGTTTTATTTCCTACCTTTGCCCCGTGAACATGATTAGCAAGACATATCAAACGAGCGGCGCCAGGCCGGAGCAAGATTTTTTCGAGAATCTTGCAAATTTTACGTCCGATTATTTGG
>CAUQAO010000102.1:0-8305 GCA_963515815.1 uncultured Prevotella sp. | reverse complement strand
GGAAGGCGGTGCTGCCGGTGCCATGCACGGTTCCCTGCAGGCAGGTGCGCTTACCACGACGTTCACCGCGTCACAGGGTCTGTTATTGATGATTCCCAACATGTACAAGATTGCTGGCGAGATGCTGCCCTGCGTGTTCGACGTATCGGCGCGCGCCATCGCTTCGCATGCACTGTGTATCTTCGGCGACCATTCTGACGTGATGGCATGCCGGCAGACTGGCTTTGCCATGTTCTGCTCGGGTTCGGTGCAAGAGGTGATGGACCTCACCGCCGTTCCGCACTTGGCAACGCTGCGCACCAGCATTCCCTTCGTGAACTTCTTCGACGGATTCCGCACTTCGCACGAGTATCAGAAGATCGAAATGATCGATCAAGACGATATCGCAAAACTCGTCGATCCCGAAGACATCAAGCGTTTCCGCGACCGTGCACTTTCGCCCGAACGTCCCGTAACACGCGGAACGGCCGAGAACCCTGAAACCTTCTTCACCCATCGCGAGGCTTGCAACCAATATTACGAGAACATTCCCGAAGTGGTAGAAGAATATCTCGTGAAAATTTCCGAGATTACCGGCCGCGAATACCACCTTTTCTCTTACTACGGCGCAGAAGATGCCGAGAACATCATCATCCTGATGGGTTCGGCCACCGAAGCTGCCCGCGAAGCCATCGACTATCAGATCAAGCAAGGAAAAAAAGTCGGAATGATTTCGGTTCATCTCTATCGACCCTTCTCTGTAAAGCATCTACTGGCTGCTGTACCTAAGACGGTGAAGCGCATCGCTGTGCTCGACCGCACGAAAGAGCCCGGCGCAGAGGGCGAACCGTTATACCTCGACGTAAAGAGCGCCTTCTACGACGTAGAGAACAAGCCCCTCATCGTGGGCGGACGTTACGGTCTGGGTTCTTCGGATACCACGCCGGCGAAGATTCTTTCTGTTTTCAATAACCTGGAATTGGCCGAACCCAAGAATCATTTCACCGTGGGAATTGTAGACGATGTAACGTTTACTTCGCTCCCCGCTGTGCCCGAGATTCCGATGGGCGGCGAGGGTATCTTCGAAGCGAAATTCTACGGACTGGGTGCCGACGGTACCGTGGGTGCCAACAAAAACTCGGTGAAGATTATCGGCGACAATACCGACAAACACTGTCAAGCCTACTTCTCGTACGACTCGAAGAAGTCGGGCGGCTTTACCTGCTCGCACCTGCGCTTCGGCGATTCACCCATCCACTCCACCTATCAGGTCAACACGCCCAACTTCGTGGCTTGCCACGTACAGGCCTACCTGAACATGTACGATGTGATTCGCGGATTGCAGAAGAACGGCACCTTCTTGCTCAACACCATTTTCGAAGGCGAAGAGCTGGTGAAGTTCATCCCCAACCGCATCAAGCGTTATTTCGCTGAGAACAACATCACCGTTTACTACATGAATGCTTCGAAGATTGCGCAAGAGATTGGGCTGGGCAACCGCACCAATACCATTCTGCAGAGTGCTTTCTTCCGCATTACCGAAGTGATTCCCGTAGACCTTGCCATCGAGCAGATGAAAAAGTTCATCGTGAAATCCTATGGTAACAAGGGACAAGATGTGGTGGACAAGAACTATGCTGCCGTAGACCGCGGCGGCGAATACAAGACGCTGACCGTAGACCCTGCGTGGGCCGGTTTAGCGGACGACGCCGTAGACCCCGAGACCGATGTACCCGCTTATATCAAAGAGATTGTACGCCCCATCAACGGACAGTCGGGCGACCTGCTCAAGGTTTCCGATTTCGTTCGTTACGACATGGTCGACGGAACGATGAGCAATGGCTCTGCGGCCTTCGAGAAGCGCGGTGTCGAGGCGTTCAACCCCGAGTGGACCGCTGACAACTGCATCCAGTGCAACAAGTGCGCCTACGTTTGTCCGCACGCTTGTATCCGTCCGTTCGTGCTCGACGAAGAGGAAGCGAAAGGCTTCGAAGATGCAACCCTCGAAATGAAAGTACCGAAGCCCATGGCCGGCATGAATTTCCGCATTCAGGTGAGCGTGCTCGACTGCGTGGGTTGCGGCAACTGCGCCGACGTTTGTCCGGGCAACAAGAACGGCAAGGCGCTGGCCATGGTGCCCTTCACGCACGACGAGCAGCAGATTGCCAATTGGAACTATCTCTCAAAGAATGTCAAGAGCAAACAGCACCTCATCGACATCAAGAGCAACGTCAAGAACTCTCAGTTTGCACAGCCGCTTTTCGAGTTCTCCGGGGCTTGTGCCGGTTGTGGCGAAACTCCTTACGTCAAGCTGATTTCGCAACTCTATGGCGACCGCGAAATGATAGCCAACGCCACCGGATGTTCGTCCATCTACTCGGCGTCTATTCCCTCGACACCTTACACCACCAACGAAGCCGGACAAGGTCCTGCGTTCGACAACTCGTTGTTCGAAGACTTCTGCGAATTCGGTATGGGTATGGCGCTTGGCAATAAAAAGATGCGCGAGCGCATCGTCATTCTGCTCAACGAACTGCTGGCAAAAGATGATACCTCTGCCGACTTCAAAGAAGCAGTAACCGAATGGCTCAATACCAAAGATGATGCTGATGCTTCTAAGGAATCGAGTGCGAAACTCAAACCCCTCATCACTGCCGGCGCAGCCCGGGGATGCGAGATTTGCAAAGAGCTGCAAACCCTCGACCATTATCTCATCAAGCGCAGCCAGTGGATTATCGGTGGCGACGGTGCTTCTTACGACATCGGTTACGGCGGCTTGGACCACGTCATCGCTTCCGGCGAAGACGTCAATATCCTGGTGCTTGACACCGAGGTTTACTCTAACACCGGCGGCCAGAGTTCCAAGTCGACCCCGCTGGGTGCCATCGCGCAGTTTGCCGCACAAGGCAAGCGCATCCGCAAGAAAGACCTCGGACTGATGGCCACCACCTACGGCTACGTTTACGTGGCACAGATTGCCATGGGCGCCGACCAGGCCCAGACCTTCAAGGCCATTCGCGAAGCCGAAGCCTATCCCGGTCCGTCGCTCATCATCGCCTACGCGCCCTGTATCAACCACGGTTTGAAGGCCGGCATGGGCAAGAGTCAGGCCGAAGAGGCCAATGCCGTTGCTGCCGGCTACTGGCACCTGTGGCGTTACAACCCGCTGTTGGCCGACGAGGGCAAGAACCCCTTCTCGCTCGACTCGAAAGAGCCCGACTGGAGCAAGTTCCACGATTTCCTTTTGGGCGAAGTGCGCTATCTCTCTGTGAAAAAGGCCTACCCGAACGAAGCCGAAGAGCTTTTCAAAGCGGCCGAAGAGATGGCAAAGCTACGCTACAAGAGCTACGTACGCAAATCGAAAGAAGACTGGAGCAAAGAAGACGATACAGCTGCGGCTGAAGCCTAACACCTGCTCTTGTTAAAGATACGACCTTCAAGGCTCCTCGATACACTATCGGGGAGCCTTTTTTGTCTCCCGCCGGATCGTACAGCTATATTCGCATTCTTCGCCAGAGATGGCAGTCGGCAGACTATTCTGCCAGAGTAAACACCTGTCTGAGTCGCGGCAGAATAGTCTGCCGGCACAAAAACACCTGTTTTAATCAAAGCAGAATAGTCTGCCGGCACAAAAACACCTGTCTGAGTCGCGGCAGAATAGTCTGCCGGCATAGAAACACCTGTTTTGGTCAAAGCAGAATAGTCTGCCGACATAAAAACGCCTGTTTTGGTCAAAGCAGAACAGTCTGCCGACATAAAAACGCCTGTTTTGGTCAAAGCAGAACAGTCTGCCGGAGCAAAACGAGTTTGTTTTATCGAATTGTACTATTAAAAACAGTACCGGAAATAAAAAAAGTAGATACCGGCGGGTTGTGGCCTCACCGGTATCTACTTCGTTTTGTGGTATACCTTGTTTTCCGTTTCCGTCTGCGACGAGACAGCTGAAACGTTTTTCCTTTATGTTGTCTCTACTCCCATTCGATGGTCGAAGGCGGTTTGGAAGAGATGTCGTAACATACGCGGTTTACTCCTTTTACTTTATTGATAATCTCGTTCGATACTTTCGCCAGGAATTCGAACGGCAGGTGTGCCCAGTCGGCCGTCATGGCGTCGGTACTGGTAACGGCGCGCAGTGCGACGGGATGCTCGTAGGTACGTTCGTCGCCCATCACTCCTACGCTGCGAACGGTAGAGAGCAAGATGGCTCCGGCCTGCCAAACTTGGTCGTACAACGGTTGTCCGTCGTCGCAAATCCAGTTGTGCAAGGCTTCGATGTAAATGTCGTCGGCCTCTTGCAGTATGGCCACTTTTTCGGGCGTGATATCGCCCAGGATGCGCACGGCCAGCCCGGGTCCGGGAAACGGGTGGCGCTTGATGAGCCGCTCGGGCATGCCCAATTCATACCCTACGCGGCGCACCTCGTCTTTGAAGAGCCATTGCAGGGGTTCACATAGCTGCAGTTTCATTTCTTTCGGCAGTCCGCCTACGTTGTGGTGGCTCTTGATGGTCATGCCGGTAATGCTCAGGCTCTCTATCCTGTCGGGGTAGATGGTTCCTTGTGCCAGCCATTTGGCGTCGGTTATTTTCTTGGCTTCGGCATTGAACACTTCTACGAAATCGCGGCCGATGATCTTGCGTTTCTCTTCAGGATCGGTTACGCCTTTGAGATCGGCGAAGAATTTTCGGCTGGCATCTACGCCGATAACGTTCAGCCCGAGGCCTTGATAGGCTTGCATAACTTTTTCGAATTCGTTTTTGCGCAGCATGCCGTGGTCGACGAAGATGCAGGTGAGGTTTCGGCCGATGGCTTTGTTGAGCAAGGTTGCACAGACCGACGAATCGACGCCGCCGCTCAATCCCAAGATCACCCGGTCGGTGCCTAACTGTTGTTTCAGTTCTTTTATGGTACTTTCTACAAACGAAGCAGGGCTCCAAGCTTGTCGGCTTCCGCAGATGTCGACAACGAAATTGCGCAGCAGGGTCTTGCCTTGCAAGGTGTGGAATACCTCGGGATGGAACTGCACGGCCCAGAGCGGAGCTTCGGTGCTGGCATAAGCGGCAAAACGCACATCGGCGGTGCTGGCTATCGCATGGCAATCGGCGGGTATGGCCGTGATGGTATCGCCGTGGCTCATCCATACCTGCGAGTTGTGCTCGAAGCCGCTGAACAGCGGATCGGTGGCATCGAATTGCTGCAAGTTGGCGCGTCCGTATTCGCGGCTGTCAGTTCGTTCTACTTTTCCGCCATGGGCGTGGGCGATGAACTGTGCTCCGTAGCAGATTCCCAACACGGGATATTTGCCAACGAACTGGCTCAAGTCGCATTTGAACGCTTCGCGATCGTGTACCGAATAGGGTGATCCGCTAAGAATGACGCCGATGATAGACGGGTCGTCTTTAGGGAACTTGTTATACGGCAGTATCTCGCAGAAGGTATCGAGCTCACGGATTCTTCGACCGATCAGCTGGGTTGTCTGCGAACCGAAATCTAAAATAATGATCTTCTGTTGCATAGAATGGAATTTATGAATGTTTTGTTTTTGAAATCGTTGATCAGCTGTGTTGCAAGCGTTCGACGAATGCGTCGGCCTGCCCGATGGTTTCCAATTTTCCGACATCCATCAGTTGTAGTTCTTCTTCGACGTGTCCGACGATTTTAACGCGGTGACATACGCTGAGGTAAAAGTCGATGATGCCGAATCGGTCGGGAAACGGCTGCATGAACGGGAACAAACGCGGAGAAAAGGTGTGGATGCCGGCAAAGGCCAGCATCTTGCAATCGGCGGGGCGCAAATTGGCGAAAGGAGAACGTACTTCGCCGGTCTCGATATTGGTCCAGCCCACCAGTTGCATCGCGTCGTTGAAAAGCAGATAACGCTTGGTGGGTCGATGGCTGACGAGCAGGGTTGCCGCCGCATCGGTATTCGAGGCGTAGAACCGGCAAAGATCGATATTGCTGAGAATATCGACATTGTGTATCAGTATCGGGGCTTCGGCGAATAACGATCGAGCAGCCTTGATACCGCCACCGGTGTCGAGTAGCATTTCGCGTTCGTCGCTGATCTGTATGTCGAGTCCGAAATAATGGCAGTTTTGCAGATAGTCGATGATCTGATCGGCAAAATGGTGTACGTTTACGACAATTCTTTCGAATCCTGCGTTTTTCATCTTCATGATCACATGTTGCAGTAGCGGCGTCCCTCCTACGTTGACCAAAGCTTTCGGCATCCGGTCGGTCAGCGGCTTTAATCGGGTGCCCATTCCCGCCGCGAAAATCATGGCTTGCATCATGTTGTGAGTCGGATCTTTTTATTGGTAATTGTGGCACAAAGTTACGATCAAATCGAAGAATAACCAAACGATTGGTGAAAGCATCTTACTTCAACAGCTGCGTTATCTGCTGCTCGCGATGATTAATAATGACCTCGATGCCGAACTTGCGATGGATGTGCTCTGCCAAATGCTGTGCCGAATAAACGCTGCGATGCTGGCCGCCGGTGCAGCCGAATGAAAACATCAGGCTGGTAAAACCGCGCTGCATATAACGTCGAACATGATGATCGGCCAATTGGTAAACATGTTCCAGAAAGGTAAGTATCTCGCCGTCATCTTCTAAAAATCGAATCACGGGTTCGTCTAACCCGGTGAGCTGCTTATAGGGTTCGTATCGGCCGGGGTTGTGGGTAGAACGGCAATCGAACACATATCCGCCACCATTGCCCGACGGATCTTCGGGTATTCCTTTGCGATAAGAGAAGCTATTGACGCGCACCACCAGATCGCCCTTGCCGTCGTATTTTGAAAAGGTGGCGGGACCATCCAGCGGGTTGGCCTGATACACATCGCTATCTGTGGTTTTGAATCCGTCTTTACGACTCACGATCGACTGCTGTCGGGGGGCGAACTGAGGCAATTCGGTCAGTTCGCGCAGCAAATTCATCATGTAAGGATAGGGAAAGACATGCTCGTCGAGCTTCAGAAGCTCGCACAGATTCTGCATCGCGGCAGGAATCGAATCGAGGAAATGTCGCTTCCGCTCGAAATATCCTCTGAAGCCGTAAGCGCCCAGCACCTGCAACGTTCTGAACAAGACAAACAGGCTTAAGCGCTCAACGAAATGTCTGATGGACGGCACCTCGGTATATCGTTTCAGCGAGTCGTAGTATTCGGAGATCAGGTCGCGACGGAGTTTGAACGAGTATTTGGCCGAGGCTTGCCACAGGAACGAAGCCACATCGTAATAGAATGGTCCTTTTCGTCCGCCCTGAAAATCGATGAAAAAGGGGTTGCCTTCACTGTCGAGCATCACATTGCGCGCTTGGAAATCGCGATAAAGAAAGCTGTGCGCCTCTTCGGCCGTCAGATCCTTGGCAAACATACGGAAATTGGCCTCGAGCTTCAGCTCGTGGAAGTCGATGCCGGTAGCTTTCAGAAAACAATATTTAAAGTAATTGAGGTCGAACAGTACGCTGTCTACGTCGAATTGCGGTTGAGGATAACACTGCTGAAAATCTAATCCGATGGCGCCGCGCAACTGTATTTCGGGTAGCGTCCGGATGGTCTTTGTCAGCAACTGTTTCTCGCGCTGATTGTATCTTCCGCCGGCCTCACGCCCGCCTTTCAGCTCGTCGAACAGCGAAACGTTGCCCAAGTCGGTCTGCAGGTAGCGCAGTTGGTCGTCGCTAACGGCCAACACACGCGGCACAGGCAGTTTCCGATCCGTAAAGTGTTCCGAAAGATAAATGAAAGCGTGGTTTTCATCACGGCTGGTTCCTACTACGCCGATCACCGTCGAGCCGCTTCGTGCCGTCAATCGATAATAAATCCGATTACTGCCTGCTCCCTCCAGTTTTGCAACATGGGCGGGTTGTTCGCCGGTCCACCGCGTATAAAGTTCTACTAATTGCTTCATATCGATTCGTGCTGTTGAGCGATTACTTGCGTTTGCGTTTCCGCCGGTCTTCCCACTCTCCTATAAAATGATCGACGACAAAGAGCAGCAACAAGATGCCGAGCGACATCAGAAAAGAACCTGTCAGATAAATAAGACCACCGCCGATAATGCCGAAAAGCAACCAACGTTTCCAATCGATTTGATGTTTCATACACGGGCAAAATTAATCATTTTTATTGAATTTCGTGGCACCATATTTTTCAAAATAGCTAATTTTGCGGACACTTCAACCATTACCATCATGCAAAACAGTAAGTATTTAGTAGCAAACAACAAGGACTTGAAGTGGGGGCTGACGGTCAGCACCATAGGTTATGACGAAATTGCACCGAACGAGCCTTATCCTACGCGGGGGCATGCCGAAGGCTATTT
>CAUQAO010000101.1:0-8441 GCA_963515815.1 uncultured Prevotella sp. | reverse complement strand
GACCAGCGGTTTGGTGCAGGTGAAGCGTCGCAAAGGCGGCAACGATGTCGCGGCGCGCTTCAAGGCCGATATGGACACCAAGTTGTTTTATCTGGCTAAGGCTTTCGAATGGAAAGAGCGTCGGCTCTCGCTCAACCTCAGCGCCGATTATCTGAACAATAAGGCCGAGCCGCGCAATCTGCTCGAGACGTATCAGCGCATCACGCTGTCAGCACGGGCCAACAAGCGGTGGACGATGGGCAGCTACGACGTGGGGGCTTCGCTGAATCTGGATTACGGCGGTTCGTTCGACGACGATAAGGTAGACCCCGAATTCAATTACGGCGGCATCGACAAGTATAAGTCGCAGTACAACCGCTATGCCGTGAATCTTTCGTTGGATGTGGATAACAAGAACGACCGGTCGCTCTTCAGAAGTGCCGAGTGGTCGGCTTCGTTCTCGTACGAGAAAAACCTGTTGGAGCGTACGCGACTGGTTCAGTTGGACGGCGACACGCCGGCGGCGATGACCATGACCGAGGGCGAAAGCGACGCCGTACTCATTACCCCCTACAAGTATACGGCTACGCATACCGTCGACGGTCGGCCACTGAGTCTTTTCGTGAAGGGCAACGCCACGTTCGGCATTCCGCTGAAGCGGCTGTCGAATACGCTGCTCGTGGGCGTCGATTATCAGATGGATCGCAACGTGGGCCAGGGGCAGTTGTACGATCGGCTGCATCCGGTCTATACCGGCGTGTCGTTCCGCCCGCGCAGGTATATCGATATTCCGGCCACGCAAATCTTGTCGGCTTATGCCGAAGAGCGTATCAGCGCCGGCATCGGTTCGCATCGGTTCGATATGGAGGCCGGCGTGCGGGCTGAAACGATGCTGGGCATCGACAACAGGTTTGCCGTGCACGGAAAGTTCAACGTCGATCCGCGCGTGAATGTTGGCTGGACGTTTCCTTCGTTCGGGGTGCTGAATCGGAAGATGACCGTTCAGCTCACGACCGGCATCGGGTGGCAGAGTATGTTTCCGACCATCGACCTGCTGTATCCCGAACCGGCGTATATGGATATCGTAGAACTGAACTATTATCATGCCAAGCCCGAGTACCGGCGGATGTATTTGCAAACGTATGTGATCGATCCGACGAACCCCGAGCTGAAGGCGGCGCGTAACCTGAAATGGGAGATCAAAGGCGATGTAGACTGGTCGGGCAACCGCCTTACGATGACGTATTTCGTAGAGGATATGAAGTCGGGTTTCAGGTCGATGAGTGTTTATGCGCCTTATCGCTACAAAGAGTTCGATGCCTCGGGCGTCGATCCCGATGCGCTGACGGCCCGCCCCGACGTCAACAGCCTGCCTTATACCGTGAGGTATGTGCTGCGCGAGCACGAACACGCCTCTAACGGCAGCCGTACCTACAAGCGCGGACTGGAGCTGATGTTTACTACCGTCAGGTTTCCGATCGTCAACACGCGGCTTACCGTCAGCGGCGCGTGGTTCAAGACCGAGTATCACAACTCGCTGCCCATCATGTACAAGCCAACGAAGATGATCGGCGGTCAGCCGTTAGAGCTGGTCGGTATCTATCGCGACGACGAGGGTTTTATCCGCGAAATGGCCAACACCAACTTTACCTTCGACACGACCGTTCCGAAGCTGCGGCTGGGTTTCTCGGTGTCGGCGCAATGCGTATGGCTCACAGCCGATCAGTCGATGCGCAAAGAAAACGTGCCGCTGCAGTATATGGATTCCGACGGCACGATCCATCCCTTTACCGAGGCCGATGCGAAAGATCTTTATCGGCAGCATCTGGTGCGCACCTATACCGAGGGTATGTTCGATCGGCATACCGTTCCGTTCAGCATGGACCTGAACCTGAAGGCTACCAAAAAGCTCTTTCAGGACCATTTACTCATAGCGCTTTTCGTGAACAAGCTCTGGGACCTGCATCCCGATTACGAGCGAAACGATTTTGTGATTCGGCGCTACGTAACGCCCTATTTCGGACTTGAAATGAATGTGAGATTATGAAGAAGATACTTTTATGGCTCATCGTCGCTTTGCCGGCTTTATGGCTATCGGGTTGCCGTGCTGTCGAAGACGATTATTACACCCAGGCCGTGGTCACGCTGCAGGTACCCGACACCGTGGTGCCGCTGAAAATGCAGGGCACGCTGGTGATGCGCAATCTCTCGACCGGCCGCCGGTATTCCTCGTCGACGTTCGAGGGTACTACGCTCCGGCTCGAACTGATGCGCGGCCCCTATATGCTCGACGCCGAAGGAACGCTGCTGTACCGGCTGCGCGACGGCAGTACGAAAGTGAGCTACTTCCGGGCATCGAACAATTATGTCGAGGCTGTGGATCATCCTACGGTGGTTCGCACGAAAATCATTTTTATGTAGCTATGAAAAGGATATTATCCATTGCCGTTGCGTTGCTGGCTGCGTTGTCGGTCGTTTCGGCCCAGTCGGTCGACAGCGCCGTTGCCGAACATCGGCAGCGATGGAACGATATATTGGGCGAGTATCGGCAGAACCCGGCGGCCATGCTGACGGCCTATGCCGCCTCGCTCACGCAGATGCAGGTAGAGGTGAGCGACCGACGCGCCGACCGCCCCGTGTTTCACGAACTGGGCGACGGCCATACGCTCACCTGCGCCTCGGTGCAGTCGTATCTCAAGCTGGGCGATCGTAGCACCGTGTGGGGCGGCGCTGCGTATCAGATAGGCAAAAAGCGCAACATCAAGTTCAACTCTACGGCCGATTACCGGCTGCTGCGCCCCTATGTGATGGGCGACACGCTGGGCGGCCAGATCGACAACGAGTGGTACACCTTCTACGGCGGTTATGCCGTGCAGGCCGGTCGGTGGCAGCTGGGCGCACTGCTCGATTTCAGGGCCGAACACGAGTACCGCATCATCGACCCGCGGCCGCGCAGCATCGTTACCGACCTTACCCTGCGTCTCGGAGCCGTTTACCGGCTGGGGCGTTACAAGGTTGGGGCGAGTCTCGACGGACGGATGTACAAGCAAACCAACAACGTCGATTTTTACAATCCGCTGGGTGTTATTCCCGAACTGCATTTCACCGGGCTGGGTGCCGATTACGTGCGCTTTTCGGGCGCCGTTCGTTCGTGCTACTACAAAGCCACCGGCGGCGCCGTCGGTCTGCAGCTCTTTCCTGCTGCCGGTTCGGGCGCCTATGCAGCGCTGACGGCCGACTACACACCCTACCAGAAAATTCTGACCGAACTGAACGCGCTGCCCATCAGTCGGCTCGATGTTTACATCGCCGGCGCTCGGGCGGGATGGAAACAGCAGGGCACCGTAGACTGGAGCCTGTACGCCGGCGTGGATGCCGAGCAGCGCAACGGAAACGAACATATTGCGGGCAACTCGTCGAGCACCGAATACCGGTCGCTCATCACCCTGACGATGTATCGCGAGCATACCCTCGATGCCTATTCGGGCGGCGCCTTGCGATGGGGCCACAGGCAGCCGCGGACCCTAGAACTGCAGGCCGGCTAACTCGACAACGCTGCCGAGTACATAGACCTGCGTCGCAGAATGAGCTACAGCAAGCTGTACGGAAGGGCGGGCTGGCAATGGCTACTGCGTCCGGCAACCGGATGGCAAGCTATCTGGGACGGCGACATCGCTTATCTGCACAATATCTCGAAGCACATCGTCATGCCGCTGGCCGAAATGACGCCGCAGATAACGCTGTTGATCACCGACACCTACGCCGCCAAAACGGCTCACGCCACACAGATCGATACCGGGCTGCGCGTGTACCGTTATCCCGCGCGATGGAAGGGCGTCGGCGTGTATCTTGCCGCCGGCGCCTCGCTGCTGCACATGCCCATCAACAGCCAGCATACCATTCGCACGGCCGTAGGATTCGTTTTTTAGCCGATTGCCGAAAAATGTTGTCGGCGGAGACTCCGCCGAGCATAAAAAAGGACAAAAGATACAAGCTAATTATTAAATAAAAAGGTTATGAAAATAATGAAAATGAAAACAATTGTGATGACGATGCTGGCCGTATGTGTCGCATTCGTAGGATGTAAAGAATCGGATGACGACGATCAGCAGGTTATGGTAAAATATTCGTTGGCGCTGGATATGCCGCTCGATATTCAGGGGGCGACGCTCAGTGAGGCTACGGCCGTGCTGACCGATGTTCAGACGCAGAAGACGTACGAGCTGAAGAAGTTCGCCAAAGTGGGCGAAACGTTCAGAGTAGACTCGCTGTTGCCCGAGGGCACGTACCGCATGGACGTGAACGGTACCATCGTGTACAAACTCAACGGAAAGGATATCGAGGCGAAGGTGAAAGCCCGCAAAGATAACTTGATCATCAAGAGCGCTACACCCGGCGGCGAGAGCGGAAGCCATATCGCACTGAACGTTTATTCGGCGAAAGACGGATTCGTGATCTCTGAAATCTTCTTTACCGGAACCACCACGCCTGAAAACAAAATGTACACCGACGATCAGTACGTAAAGATAGGTAACAACAGCGACACGGTGATGTACGCCGACGGCTTGGCCTTCATCGAATCGTTCTTTACTAGCGACGACAAGCACGACTATCAGCCCGACATCATGAACGAGGCTATGACCATCGTAACCATCTACGTAGTGCCCGGAACAGGAAAGGATCATCCGGTGAAACCCGGCGAAGAACTGCTCATCGCCCTGACGGCCATCGATCATCGGCCCATCAATCCCAATTCGTTCGATCTGAGCCATGCCGACTTTGAAATCTACGACAAAACGTCGCATCCCGAAGGCGATCAGGACAACCCGAAGATTCCGAACCTGGACAACTGGTACGGCAATTTCGAGGGCACATTCGTGATGCACACGCGCGGCGTGAAATCGTATGCACTGGCAAAGCCGATGGTAGACATGCACACGTACATGACGACGTATCGCTACAAGTTCGGCTATATCTTCAAGCAGGGCGATTTCGTCGTTCCGATGGACGAGAACGAATACTTCATGCCCAATGCTTGGATCGTAGATGCGGTGAACCTGGCCGTTCCCACGGTTCACGAGTGGAACTTGGTGTCGCCGACGCTCGACAAAGGCTTTACGTATTGCGGAACAGTCGACTTCGACGAGTCGCGTTACAACAAGTCGGTTATTCGCAAGAAAGAAGGCAAAAAGTGGGTCGACACCAACAATTCGACCGAAGACTTCACACCCAACTCGGTGCCGTCGATGCTGCGTAAAAAATAATCGAAAAGCAAGATGAAGAAAAGATCGATCGGTAAAACAACCTCGCTGATCCTCTCGCTGCTTCTGGCGCTCAGTCTGCCCTCGCAGGCGGCGCCACCGCAGCGCATCGCGATGGACAAAACCGTAAGGAAAGGCGTGCTGCCCAACGGCATGACGTATTACATCAGGCACAACGACCAGACGGCAGGCGTCGCCGACTTTTATTTCGCGCAGAAAGTAGGTTCCATCCTCGAAGAACCGCAACAACGCGGGCTGGCTCACTTCCTCGAGCACATGGCTTTCAACGGTACGCAGAACTTTCCGGGCGACTCGCTCAGGCCCGGCATCGTGGCGTGGTGCGAGCGCGTGGGCATCAAGTTCGGCGCCAATCTCAACGCCTATACCAGCGTAGACCAAACGGTGTACAACATATCCGACGCACCGGTGAAGCGCGAGGGCATCGTCGACTCGTGTCTGCTCATTCTGCACGACTGGAGCCACAGTCTGCTGCTTAGCGACGAAGAAATCGACAAAGAACGCGGCGTGATACACGAAGAGTGGCGATCGCGTCGCATCGGAATGGCCATGCAGCGTCTGGCCGAACGCGCAATGCCGGTTATCTATGCCGGCAGCAAATACGCCGACTGCATGCCCATCGGCGATATGGATATCGTGGCCCATTTCCCCCATCAAACGCTCAGAGATTATTACCACCGGTGGTATCGCCCCGATCTGCAGGCCGTCATCGTGGTGGGCGACATCGATGTAGATCGCATCGAACAGAAGATTAAACAAATCTTCAGCACCATTTCCATGCCCGAACAGCCGCGGCAACGCATCTACTATCCCGTAATCGACAACGAACGGATGATCGTACACACCGACGTAGACAAAGAACAGCCCACTGTTAACTTTACGCTGTACATGAAGCGCGACGTTACGCCTCGCGAACAGCGCAACACCGTGGATACCTATGCCGACGACTATAAGACGAGCATCGTGCGAATGGCAATCAACGACCGGCTCGAAGCGTTGAGCCGCGCTGCCGATGCACCGTTCATCTCGGCATCGGTGCGCGACGGCCACTTCTTCATGGCCGCCACGAAAGACGTGTTCGAGGTCTCTGGCGTACTGAAAGAAGATCGCGTAGAGCAGGGCATCCGCATCATTGTGGGCGAGGTGGAACGGGCACGCACGCACGGCCTCACGGCGCAAGAACTGAAACGCGGCAAGGCCGAAATGATGTCGTTTGCCGAGAGCGGATTCAACGACCGCGACAAGCGACGCAACGGCGAATTCGTAGAAGCCTGCGTCGATAACTTTCTGGAAGACGAGCCCATCATCGATCCCGTTCAGGAACTCGAACTGGTGAAACGGCTCGATGCCCGCGTCACACTGAAAGACATCAACTGCATGGCGCGCGATATCATCATCGACCGCAACCAGGTAATAACACTCTTCGGCCCCGAAAAACCAGGATTTGCCCTGCCGTCGAAACAAACCGTCGAGCAAATCGTCAGTCAGGCCCAGACCGCCCGCTACGCACCTTACCGCGAAAAGTCGACGCCCGGACGGCTGATCGACAAACTGCCCAAGCCCGGAACCATTGTCGCCGAACAACCCTACAAATACGGTTATACCGAGCTGGTGCTCTCTAACGGGCTGCGCGTGTACGTGCGCCCCACCACATTCGAGGCCGACGAGGTGAACTTCAAACTCTTCAGCAAAGGCGGCAAAAACTTGTATCCCGACAGCGAGATGCCCAACCTGACGTACCTCATCTCGGGTGCAACCATCGGCGGAGCGGGCCGGTTCGACGACCTGATGCTGGAGAAAATGCTCGCCGGAAAAACCGTATCCGTCAATCCCTATATCGACGACGAAACCGAAGGCATCAAAGGCAGCTCGAGCGTCAAGGATATGCCCACACTCTTCGAGTTGGCCTACCTTTATTTTACGCAGCCGCGCAAAGACAAACAGGCCTTTCGCAACCTGATGCAACAGCAGGAAGCCTTCTTGGCCAATGCCGCCGTTAACCCGATGATCGCCTACAACGACTCGTTGCATGCCATCGCCTACGGCAGCCGCCGAATGGAATCGATGACAAAAGAGCGACTCGGACAGGTGAACTACGACCGAATCATGCAGATTTATCACGAACGATTCGACAACGCCGCCGACTTTCGCCTGATCATCACCGGCAACGTCGATATGGCGCGTCTGCGCACCTGCCTGTGCCGCTACATGGCCGTGCTGCCCACAAACGGAACACAAGAGCAGGTCGGGAAGCTGGGGCCCAATATTGTCGACGGTCGCAAGGTCAACCATTTCTGTAAGCCGCAGAAAACACCGTCGGCCACCACCACCATTCTTATCAAAGGGCGGATGGCGTACACCGACCGCAACGAACAACTGCTCGATGCTACGGCACAACTCCTGCGCATGGTCTACACCGATAAAATTCGCGAAGAGAAAGGCGGAACATACAGCGTGCAAGTCTCGAGCAGCATACAGAACCAGCCCTACGACGAAGCCCTGCTGCGCATCGCTTTCCAGACCGACCCCGAGAAGTACGAACAGCTCATGCCCATCGTGTATGGCGTGCTCAGCGACATGGCCGAGAACGGACCCTCGCAGCAAGACCTCGATAAGGTGAAAGCCTACGAGATGAAGACCTACGAACAGGTGCTGCGAATGAACAACTATTGGGAGTACGTTATCTATAACGACCTGTACAGCGGCGTAGACGTAGATACGCGCTTCCGCGACATTGCCACCCGAATGACTGCCGACGATGTCAGAAGCGTACTCAAGTCGCTGCTTCAACAGCACAACTGCATCCAGGTAACAATGACATCGAACTAAGCATCCGGCGCGGCAGTTTCTGCCGCGATCGTATAAACCACACATGCTTTCAGGTGAGTATAAAGGATGTATGGAGTGCCATATTCAGGGAACTTTCTCTTGATTTGGGTTGATGAGAGCGAAGTTGTTATCAAACTGTTAAGGCTCGGTACCCATTCCGAACTTTTCAGTAAGTATTAAAGTGGTTGGTCAATCGCATTTTTTTCACATCATTTGGCGATTTCGGAAAAATGTTCTACCTTTGCTGCCGTGAGTAATAGCAATATGACATACCAGATGAGTGGCTGCGCAAGCCCGGAGCAAGATTTTTTCGAGAATCTTGCAAATTTTACGTCCGATTGTTTGGTAGTCTCG
>CAUQAO010000100.1:0-8554 GCA_963515815.1 uncultured Prevotella sp. | reverse complement strand
TTGTTGAAAAAACAGTAGGCGCGGAGCTGTAAATAGCGCTCGCGACAAAGTTTTTTCCGACTGACAAGCTTTTCATACTGCATTTTTCGGGTTCGGCGGTAGGTAAAAGAGAAGAGACAGAACAAAATTCGGGTTCGGCGGCGGCTCGATTTTGTTTTACAGTCTGCAAACGGTTGTTGCGCGGGGGTAGAAAAGGCGGAAACCTTCTCGGCTGCGTTTGGCAGAGAGCGCTGCGGCGGGCGAGGGGGCGGTTGGGTTATCGGCCGCACAGTTTTTTGTACGGACAGTGGGTGCAGCGTTCTTTTTCGGGGGTGGGAACGAAGGGGAGGTCTGCGTTGTAGATTTCGCTGAGGAGTTGTTTCAGTTTTTCTTCGAAATCTGCGGCGTGTTTTTCGATGTCGGTCACGTATTCTTTGGCTAAAACCAGGGTGGGGTCGTCGTCGGCGCCTTTGTTGTGCTGTATGAAGAGCAGGGCGGGGCTTACGGGCAGCTGCTGGGGGTTGAGCCGTGGGTGGCGGCGGACGATGAGGGCGTAGAGGAAGGCTTGGAGGTAGTAGTCGGTGTGTTTCGGGGCGAGCTGCCGGGGGTCGAACAGGTCGTCGATGCCGGTGGGTGTTTGCTGGGCGGGATGGCCGGTTTTGTAGTCGACTACGCGTATTCGGCAGGTGCCGTCGGCTTGTGCGATGCAGTCCAGGCGATCGATGTATCCGCCTATGCTGAGGGTTCGACGGGTTTGTCCGACAGTGAAGCTGAGGTTTGTTTCTACTTTTTCTTCGAGCGCCTCGATGGCGAAAGGTGCCAGTTGTTGGTCGATGCCGAGCAGCTTGCGCAGGTAGTGGGCTATTACTTTGCGGTTGATCAGTTGCAGTCCGTTGTAGGCGGGCCGTGGGTTGTGGGCAGTGGTTTTGAAGAATTCTTCGTCGAAGGCGCGGTCTACGAAGGCTTCGATCCGCGGGGTGTCGGTTCTTAGTCGGCGGATGTCCTCGGGTTGCAGTTGTGGGTTGTTTCGGGTGAGGTAGGTGTAGGCGAGTTCGGTGGTGCGATGGAAGATGTTGCCGAACATGCGGTTGTCTACCTCGTCTTCGGCGTCGCGTTGTTCGAGGCCGGCGATGGTGTTGTAGTAGAACTGCAGGGGGCAGCGCAGGTAGCGGTTGATGGCGGTGGGCGATAGGCTGTCGAGGCGGTGGAGGGCGGCTATGACTTGTGGTGTTTTCGGGATGTGTGCTACGGTGACGGGTATGAGCGCTTGGCCTGGGGAGAGCGATCGGCGGCGGATGGGGTGGGTGGCTTCGACCATGAGTTGGAGCATGAATCGGCTCATCTCGCCGGTGTGGGTTCCTTCGGTTGCATTGTTGTAGGCCAGGGTGATGTCTGTGGCGCGTTGCAGCATACGGTGAAAGTAGTAGGCGTAGATGGCCACTTTGTGGTTGACGGTGGTGAGGCCGTAGGCTTCGCGGATGGCGTGGGGGATGAACGATGCGTCGGCTGTGCCTTTGGGCATGTTGCCTTCGTTGCACGAGAGTACGAGCAGGTGGTCGAAGTCGAGGTTGCGGGTTTCCAGTACGCCCATGAGTTGTATGCCTTCTGCGGGTTCGCCGTGAAAGGGGATGGCGGTGGTTTGTATCAGCTGGATGAGCAGGCGTTCGTAGGTGGGGGTGTCGACGATGAGGTCGCCCTGGCGGATGAGTTCGGAGATGCGGTTGACGAGGGTGTACATGCTGAAGACCGACTCGTGGAAGAAGGCGTCGTTCAGGTCCCGGCCTCGTATGCCGATCTGTCTGAAGAGGTCGGCCATCCATTGGCTCAAGGCCAAGTTGTCGGCGCCTGGGTCGATTCCGCCGAAGAGCGTCGCGAGGGCTTCGTCTTCGGCCAGGTCGTGCAGCGTAGGGTAGAAGATGTGCTGCTCGGTTAACCGCGTGGCCAGCTGCTCGGCATTTTCGGAAAGGTAGCCGACGTAGGGGTGGCGCAGCAGGCGTCTGACGGCCTTGATGGGGTAGCGGTCGGCCGCGGTTCGGTCGACGGTTTGCAGGCGGATGAGCAGTCGGGCGAGCGTGGCCGCCGGCGATTGCGACAGGGGGTAGCCGGTGGTGATGTTCACTTGGCCGGCAGTGGGGGGAATGGCGTGGACGGCCGACTGCAGCAGCGACTCGTCGCACATCACGATGGCAGTTGCAGGGCCGGCTTCGGCTCGGTCGCAGCGGCTCAGCCATTGGTTGATGTAGTGTGCCTGTATGCTTTCGGTGGGAGCAGCGATATAGGCGATGTCTTTTGGCTGTTCGAATCGGCTGTACAGCTCGGCGTCGGTGCTGTTTAACTCGTTGGGGTAGCGTTCCAGGTGCCTTCGGATGTAGTGGCCGGCCTCTTGCTGTTCATCGGCCATGTAATAGTGGTCGAAATCCCAGTAGAACTTGGCTTTCTGCTCGCGCTGCAGCCGGTCGAAGAGGGTTTGCTCTACTTTCTGCAGTACGTTGAAGCCCACGAAGACGTAGGTGGGGTATTCGAACGCGATGTGCGGGTCGGTGGCCACGTTTCTGTACAGTGCGCCTTCGTAGGCCAGCCCCTGTTCGGAAAGGCGACGGTTGAAGTGGTGGTAAATGTCTGCGAAATGGCTCCACAGGTCGATGAAGCGCTTCTTCAGCTCGGTTGGGTGATCTTCGTTGAAGGTGCTGAAGAAGCGCTTCAGCATTTTTTTCTGCTCTTCGGTCAGATACGAAACGTCGTCGAGCTGATGAATGCTTTTCAGGTTGGCGAATAGCTTGTCGGCGTCGGCCATGCTCTTGTCGATGTCGTCGAAGTCGGAGAGCAACAGCTGTCCCCAGCCGTAGAACTGGTCGAGCGTCTCTTCTTTCGCCGTGCATTCGACGAACGATCGGTGCAGGTCGCAGATCGACTTGATAGGGTCGGCCACGGCCAGCGAGCTGTGGCGGCGGAACAGCTCGCTGATGGTGATGTACGTGGGGCTCCATACCGGACTGTCGGCCAGCCGGGCCAGGTGGTTGTTCATAAACAGCGACGCCCGCTTGTTGGGGAAGACGACGGCCACGCGCGATAAGTCGGTGCCGAACTTCGCGATCAGATCCTTTGCTACGTGTTCTAAAAAGCTATTCTTCATTTTACTTCTTCGATCTTATTGCTGTAAACAAACCATAAATATCCTTTTACCTGTGCGTATCCCATTCGGCCGAGCAGCGCCATGTACTGTCTGATCTGCTCGCGGTATTCGGGGCGCGGGCTGCCGAACTTGAAATCGACGACGATCATTTCGCGGCCGTCGGTCATTACGCGGTCGGGCCGGTGCGTCATTACTTGGCCGGTTATGGGGTGAACGTGCAAGATGCTGCACTCGTTAAAGAGCTGCCACCTGTCTGAAAACCATTCGGCCACTTTGGGGTGGTTGAGCCTTTTGGCAAGCATGTCGTGCAGGCTGTGGCGCGTAATGGCCGTGTCGTAGAGTATGCCTTGGCCCTCTAATTGTTGCAGCACGCTTTCGATGTCGGCCGTTGTGTGTATCTTCGAGAAGAGCTGGTGGAGAATGTTGCCTATGCGGATGTATTCTTTTTGTGGGTCGGACTCGTTGTCTTGCTGCTCGACGAACGCCCGGCTCCGGTTGCTTTGCTTGAACTCGACGGCGTTTTCGAAGCTCTCGATCTTGATATCTTCTGCCTCTGCGGGCTGCAGAAAAACGTTGGCCGATGCCTGTTCGGCTTTGGCGGCCGTGACGAACAGCGAACCGTATTCGAAAGCGATGGTTGCGTTCTTGTCGTCGAAGTCGCCGTCCAGGCGGCTCTCTTCCAGTTCGTCGCGGATGCCTTCGAGCGCGTCTTCTATCACTTTCGATCGGATGCCCTTTCTTTGTCGCTGCCCGAAAACGAACAGGTTTTTGCTCGCTCGTGTTAGGGCAACGTATAACAGATTCAGGTTGTCGACTACATTCTGCAGATGCTCGTGACAGTAGTCTTTCTCGAAGATAGAATCTTTCATCTGCTTTTCCGAGAAGTCGATGGGGATGATGGGCAACTCGTTGAAAGGCGCTTCTTCGGGATGGCACCATAGGGTGTAAACTTTCTCTAACTGCCAGTCGCAGAAAGGCAGAATAACGTGGTCGAACTCTAAGCCCTTACTCTTGTGAATCGTCAACAGCCGAATGCCGTCTATGCCGTCGCTTTGGATGGTCTTTTCGTGCAGCGTTTCGTTCCATCGGTCGATGAAGCTGTCGATATCCGCCATATTATCTTTCAGGTATTGCGCCAGCAAATCGTAGAAAGCGCAGACATACGCGCTTTGGTCTTGAAGCGCACCTAAACCGAAGATGTTGTACAAGCGTTCGGCCAAATCGAAGATGGGCAATGTCAACAGCTTTTCGCGGTTGTTGATATACGCGGGGGGGAGCCACGAGCGAATGTCTTTTCCCGAAACAAACAGGTCGTTGTCGGAGAGATTGTTGTTTAGAATGCTGTTCTGATAGGTCTTTGCCAGGTTGGCCAATACCAGCTGATCGTCGGGATGGACGAGCAGGTGCAGTGCGTCGACCAATGTGTTTACGGCCATCGATGCGTCTAAGCGGAAGGCCTCGTCCGAAACCAGTTTGACGTGGGGCATGGCGAGCATCAGCATGTCTGCGATAGCTTGAATGGTTTTGTTGCTGCGAACCAGAATGGCGATGTTTTTCGGCCGAATGCCTTGCGATAATAGCGTAGAAACGGTTTCGACAATCTCGTTCATCATGGCGTCGTCGTAGTCTTTCTTCGGCAGTAGCTTAATCTGTACGAAGCCATGCCTGCCTTTGCTTTCGGGCACGTTCTGGCATACGTCGCGGTAGGCTTTTTTCAGTTGTTCGGCCTCTAAAGGATTATTTTCGGCCAAATCATTGTATTCTATCTGCGCAGCTCGGGTAAAAAACGCGTTGTTAAACTCGACAATGTTACGCTCGGAACGATAATTGGTGTCGAGGTGTCTGACTTCCATCAGGTCTTGCCGGCTTGCAAATTCGCTTTCGATGTTGTTCAAGAGCCGCCAGTCGCCCGAGCGCCATCTGTAGATGCTCTGCTTTACATCGCCCACGATCAGGTTGCTGCTGTCTGCTCGACTGATGCACTCTTGCAACAGTATCTTGAAGTTCTGCCACTGAATGGTGCTGGTGTCTTGAAACTCGTCGATCATGATATGCTCTAACTGCGTTCCGATCTTCTCGAAGATAAAGGGCGAATCGCTGTCGTCTATCAGTGCATGGAGCAGCGTTTGCGTATCGCTTAGCAAGAAACTGTTGGCGACGTCGACCATCTCGCGAACTTTCGTGCCGATGCTGTTCAGCAACCTGAGCTGGTTGAGATGTTTTAAAGTGATATCTGCCGTTTTGTAGGGTTTCAGCAGCCTTTTGCGCCGGGCATCCGTTTCGGCCAATAACGTTTGCAGTTTCGTGGCCAATGCCATTGCCGCTTCGTCTTTCTGTTTGGTCTTCGTCAGCCAGGCTTCGGGCGTTTCCATGGCTTTGACAGCCGTCTGGTTGAGCAATGTCGCATCGTCGTAGATGCCCTGTTTCAGTTTGATAAAATAGCCGGCCGGTCCGCTTTTGCCTCTTGTCAGATCGTCGACGGTGGCTCCATGTTGCTGCAGCAGGTCGTCGAATGCCGCTCCCATCTTTTGAAATTCGTCGATGGCCTGTTGTCTGATGCCTCTCAGTTGTCGGGTATATCGACTGAAGAAGCCCTCTTGGTGTAGCACTTTTTGCAGTGCGTCGATGTGGGCTTTGTAGATATCCTTAAAAATATTGGCGCCGAATTTCTTAATCTGTCCGATCACGTTCCATGCTTTGTCGTCGGATATGTTTTGTTCTATGTAATCCAGGATCCATTCCAATAGCTTGTTGTTGGGGCGCAGTTCTTCTATCAGCTCGTCTACGGCTTTCTCTTCTATTTGTTTGTCATTCAGTTCTACTTTCAGGTTTGCCGTCAGATCCAATTCTCTGGCCAGGTTCCGAAGCACGTTCTGAAAGAAAGAATCGATGGTTTCTACCCTGAAATGGTTGTAATTGTGCAGCAACAAGCTTAAGGCTTTCTGCGCCCTTTCTCTGATTTGGTTGTCCGACAGTTCGACGGTCTGTTTGATTTGTTTCAGATAGCTGTCAGACGCTTGCAAACCGTTCGCGATACCGTACAGCTGACTCAGGATACGCATTTTCATTTCTTCGGTAGCCTTGTTGGTAAAGGTTACGGCCAGGATAGACCGATGGCGATACGGATTTTCGATCAGCAGTTTGATGTACTCGGTTGCTAACGTAAATGTCTTTCCGCTGCCTGCGCTGGCTTTATAAACGGTCAAGACTTTGTGCTGTGTGGCTATGTCGGCTTTGTTCATATTCGTTTTTACCATTGGCTGAAAAGTTCTACGCCGAATTTTATACCGAAGCTTTCGTATCTTCCGTTGATGCTCGATGTAAAGGCGCCGATAGACAGGAATCGTGTCTTCACGGCATACCCCAATTCGATATACGGATGTGCGTCTTTTACCGTCAACAGGCTTAGGTAGAATCGTTCGCGCTCAATGAAGTGCCCCAAGAAGGGAGTCCATGCCAGAAAGAAAAAGGGCGACTCGTAAGTAAAATTGGATCTGAAATAATAGTTAGAGATATTGTACAGCCCCGAATTCAAAAGCTCGAATTCGCCCGACCACGGATCGTTCCAGCCGTTCGGAATAAACGTTTGACGAAAGTTATCGAAATCGACAAAATAGCCGTTCCGGTCCTTATGTGTATAAAATCCTGTCCCGATGCGCATCGACATGCTCTGAAGACTGCCCAACGGAAGTATGTATTGGCCGTCGAATTCCCAACGCGTATAGGGCATATTGGTCTCGACAAAATTCTTCATGCTCTGTTCGTAGCTAGCCATGAATATCGGTCCCTGATACCCCCAAGGCCTGTAGCGAACCTGCAGTTTCGGGGCCAGCGAAAAGTACACCGAGGGCCGATTGATAATCTCGAATCCCGACGAATGTACCGCCGAACGCCGGTGCAGAATGAAACCCGCCTGCAGGCTTATGCGATTCGAAATATCGTAGTTCGCGTTACAGTCCCAATACATATCCTTGAACTCGTCCAAATGCATACCGTCCCAGATCGAGTTATTGTTTGTTGCGCTCTTCAGTTCGTCGACAATTCTGCTGTTACGCATCCTTCTGCCATGCGAGAGCAAAGACTCGATATAACCGTTGTGCCGTTTGTCGAAATAATAAACGATGGGAAGCTCGAAAAAAAACTGATCGATCTTGAAGGCATAACCCGACTTGAACCGCAACCACACATCGCTGTTGTCCGTAAACTTATACCCCCCTCTAACATCGAACTTGTACAGAACGCCCTGCTGCGGATTATACTCCATATACAGCGGATTCAGAACCGGATTGATACGAAAATATCCCTGGCCATCCGGTCCGAAATCCTGACTGATGTGCGTCAGAATATTTTCGCCGATCATATCCCACACGATCGCCTTCAGCCGCTGCCCGATGCCGTTGGCCGTTGCCGAGTCGGCCGCATTCGCATTCCGGGCCTCACGTTCGCCGATGATGCGGTTATACACCATCTTTTCGTACGATGACAGCGGCTCGGGCCTTACCCGTTCCATCAGGTCCAGGTCGTGTTCGTCGACGATGCTGTCGTTTAAAACCTTTGGTAGATGATAAGCCATCGAATAATGCGCCCTGATATCATTGCCCAGAAACGTAAACCGCGAATCCAGATGGCACGTCTGCGGCAAAAGCGATTTGCGACTGTCTTCTCCCATCTTCACGAACAGCCTGAACTGAATCATATCGTACTCGCCCTTCAGCGTAAACTGTACAATCCTGCCCGTGGCCGCATCGATCACAGCCCAACCGTCTACCAGCAGCGTATTGCGCAGCTTGGGTTTGAACTGCAGCACAACCGATCCGTCGGCCTCGCGCTCCGTTGCGTACTTGTAAAATCGCTTGTTCTGCCTGTTGAACGGCGAAAGAATACTCTCCTTAATCATTGTCACGTCGTACACCCGCGGCGTGAGATAATGCATCAGCGTAGGCAGCGCGGTATGCCGGTGCGGAACGGTCGACAGCGACAGCAGTTTGCTGATCTCGTAATTGCCCGAAGGCATAAAACGCACCCTGTTGTAACTCTCGCCGATGTACCGCCGGCTGCCCCCGTGCGCCACGGCATACATCGTCGGCACGGTCATCAACATTATGTTGCGCCGCTTGATGTTCAGCGAAAACTTACTGTAAGCATAACTCACGCTATCGGTAAAATTTTCCGTACAGATGGTCTGCGGATAGTCGAATACGCGTTGCAATATAGAATCGGGTCTGTTCTTGGCGAACAAAGATTCTATACAAAACATTTGGGAAATGAGAATGAGCCATACAACTCTTGTCAACCGTGTATTCATCACAGACAAAGGTAGCGCATGTTGTGCTAAAAGCCAAAACTAATACCAACAATCCATGAAAAAAAAGCTTCGGCGATTCTCTCGAACCACCGAAGCCGAAGTGTGTGATACAAATATAAAATAAAGTGTGAACAATA
>CAUQAO010000099.1:0-8645 GCA_963515815.1 uncultured Prevotella sp. | reverse complement strand
GCATCTGTCCGGTGCTGAACATGCTGAACACAAAATTCTTTATCATGCCGCTGCAGGGCGGGCAGACGATTCCGATACAGAATCCGTACGCCTACGGCAACGCATGGTTCGTAGACCGGCTGACTTACGTAAACAATGCCAACGAAGAAATCGAAACGGTGGGCAAACTGAAACTCCGCCATGCAGCGGTAGCCGACCGGCAGTTTGAAGCGCAGCTGGGGCAAGCTGTTGAACAAGACAACACATCGCTGGTAACACTCAAGAGCTACCAGCCCAACGAACTGAGCTATGAAGTAGAATCGGGCAAAGGCGGCGTGGTAGTCTTTTCGGAGGTGTATTATCCGGGGTGGACGGCAACGGTCGACGGCCGGCCGGCCGAAATTGGGCGTGTAGATTATATTCTGCGGGCCATCCGCGTAGAGCCGGGCAAGCACACGGTGGTGATGAGTTTCCATCCCGCCTCGATCAGGAAAACCGAGACGGTGGCTTATGTGGCTTATGTCGTGCTGATTGTTGCCGTGCTTTTGGGTATGTTTTTCGATTGGAAAAAGCGTCGGCAGTGAATCAATAGAAATCCTTATTAAGTTGCGCCGGAGCCTCAAGTCCGGCGCTTTTTATTTCCCGCGCAAAAACGCGTCAGGCGGCAATGTGCCTGGCAAGTTTTCGCGCAGGAACGCAGCGGCTATTTGACAAACAGGGTGCCCGAATCGTCGAGCGACGCCCATTCGCTATCGTAGTTCAGATAAAACCGAGTGAAAACATACAAGGTTTTCTCGCCCTGAAGCTGCAGACAGGTAGCCTTTTTGTCTTGTTCCATTTTCTTCAGATCGGCCAAAGCAATGCGATAATGGTCGGTTCCTTTCTTCGCACCGATCGTGTATCCCTGCGTCATGTACAGCGTATCGCGTACGATTTTCAGGTCGCGCTCTTCGCCGAGTCCTACCGACGGAATCACCCTTCCATAACCTTTTGGAATAGTGATGGCCGGCGTATCGGATTGGTTTTCGGAAAAAAGACTGATCACTTTCATCGACTCTTCTTTTAGTTGTCCGTTTTCATCGTCGTACATATAAGGGAGTTCGTAGCCGAACGGTTCGGTCCGATCGGTAAACAGATCGGCGGTAGAGGCATCTCCGTAGGTGTTGCGCAGATAATCGAACTTTCCGTCGATCGATAGTGCTTTTTCGGGGCCTGCGGATCGTATGAGGCCGTCGTATTGTTTCTTGTCGATGGGCAGTTTGTTTACACGAAGCTCGGCCAGCGTTTGCTGTATGCTGCGGCGCAGCAGCTGTTCGGTAACCGAACTGATATTATACGGAAAGACCGATACCAGCACGACGATGGCGCCGAACGAGGTGGCGATCCACATGACCCGCCGCGAGCGGCAGAGCCACAAACCGATGCAAACGGCGTAGCACCAGAGGTTGAATAACAGGATGTACAGACGCAGAACAGTAACGCCGTAGTCGCTGAAACGGCGCACAATGCCAATGGTCATCAGTGCCAGCAGCGGCAGGACAACGATCGGCAAGTAACGTACAACGACCCTGTCTACACGTTTGGCATTTTCCTGGTACTGCACCGGATAAAGCAGAAAGCTGATGGCCACCGTGAGCAGCATCAGGGCCGATACCAGCCACGACACCCAGCCGTTGGGCAGCTGCCAGATTGCAACAATTTTGAACAGATACAGGTAGAGGATAAGCAGATAGACGGCATGCAGCGGAATAAGCAAGAAATGAATCACGCCGTTGCCGAACTTATGGTTCAGCCAGTTGTGCTGCGCGTATTTTTGCTCGCCGCCGGGCAGCTGAATCAGTACCAACAGCGGCGCCACGAACACGAAGCAGAAGATAACGACGTTGACATACGTCGATTCGGTAATGCTGACTTCGAACAAGAAGTTGAGCGACTGGATGAGCAACAGCAGACCCAGAAACAGCGCGATCGAGGTCAACCCGGCCAGGATAATGCTGCCCACGAGCTTGATCAAGAAGTTGATGGCCGGCGTATCGTTCGCTTCCTTCACGAACGGAAGCGTAAACACACCAATAAACATGGCTGCACAACAAACGCTGCAAGCAATCGTCTGCCCGTACGACAGCGGATACTGCACCGCCCAGTAAACAGCCATAGCCAGCCAAACGCCCTGCACGCCGCCCTGCAGCAGCCATCGCCGCAGCCGGCCGGTCGACTCTTCGGTGCACAAGTGCAGCATGAGCGACAGCATCGCGGCCGACACAGGATAGAACGACAGAAAAAAAGCAAGACCCGAAAACGCCCGGCCGTCCATCCAATGATGCTGCACATACATCAGCGAAAGCGTCGAGGCAACAATATAAACAAGGGTAAGAGGAAAACGCAGAGCGATTTCTTGCAGCTTCTGCCGCCAGTTTTGTAACGAGTTCTTTTTAATAAGATTCATACACCGTGATTTTAAAAATGATTCGGTGTGCAAAGCTAACGAAAAACGAAGATAACATCAAGCCCATTTGGATAATTATCACTAAATTCGCAGCACCGACAGTCACCCCGATAAAGCTACGAATCATGGAGTTCAGAACAATCGTCAACACAGAAAAGCCACCGTTTCTCATCGCGCCTTTCGAGCGTATCCTGCTCGTCGGATCGTGTTTTGCCGACAGCATGGCCCAACGTTTTGCCGCCGAGCGGTTCGACACCGTTGTCAATCCCTACGGCGTGATGTACAACCCGGCCAGTATTCTGCACACCGTCGAGCAAACCGCCGCCGCACCGAAAACAGCCCTGTTCACCCTCGGCACCAACCGCGTGTACATACTGCGCGCCACAGACCAGATAGTAGACAACTGTCGCAAACGCCCGGCGGCGCTGTTTCGCGAAGCCGAACTAAGCATCGAGGCCTGCACCGATTATCTGGCGCGCGCCGTAGAGCTGCTACGCCAACGTGAGCCCCAGGTCAAGGTCGTCGTAACCGTCAGCCCCATACGCTACGCCAAGTACGGCTATCATGGCAGCCGACTGGCCAAGGCCACCCTGCTTTTGGCAGCCCACCGATTGGTCGAGGCCTATCCGCAAACGGTGGCCTACTTCCCGGCTTACGAAATCATGAACGACGAGCTGCGCGACTACCGCTTTTACCGTGAAGACATGCTGCACCCTACCGACCAGGCAGTTTCATATATCTGGGAACGATTTTCAGATGTATTTTTCAGCCAAGAGACAAAAAACTTTATCGAAGCCTGGCGCCCGCTGAAAGAAGTGCTGGCTCACCGCCCTTTCGACACCACGTCAGAAGCCCATCGGAAACTGATGGCGAAGACTGCCGAAGAGGCGAAAGCATTGGAAATTCGCTGGGGATTGCCCGCCGGATTTCTTATTTAAGCTCGGGCAAGAAACGGGGCTTCCGCCTCGTACGAAAACACATAAAATAAGTTTTATGGCAAAATGTAGCACTACATTTCGGGGTAAAATGAATTTTAGGCCCTGCTGAAGTGTTCAGAAGCAGGGGAAAATTGTTTTTACCGGATACGAATGTGACGGATTAGATTTGCGGTTGCCAAATTACTTCGTCCATGGCGATGTCATGCGCCTCGGTCGGCAATCGGTCTACCAGCTGAAACGGATAGCACACGCCTATCTTATAAATGGTAGGGCATTTGGCCAGAAAACGGTCGTAATAACCTTTGCCACGGCCCAACCGATGGCCATTTTTATCGAACCCTACGCCAGGTATCAGCGCCACTTCTATCTGCGAATAGTTACGGAAGACGGGACCCGTGGGTTCCATGATACCGAAGCGCCCGGTCACCAACGGGGCGCCCGGCGTGTATAAACGCAGCTGCAGATCGCGGTCGTCGAGCACAACGGGCAGCACAATTTGCTTGCCTTCGCGGTGCAGTTCGTCGATCAGCGGACGGGTGTCTACCTCGTCGCTCAGCGCCATGTATAATAAAAGGGTGTGGGCCAGGCGAACGCGCGGATGGACCGAAAGCGTACGTAGAAGCGCTGCCGACAGGGTTTGCAGCGCTTCTACGGTATAGTTTTTCTGGCGGCGGCGGATGGCCTGCCGCAACATCTGTTTAGTGGGCAAGGGTGTTGGCGGCATATCGTTTGCGATCTTTCGGGGCGGGCGTCTTCGGTTCGGGCTTTTTGGGGAAAGCAGCCTTGGCTTCGAACACTTTCAGGGCTTCTTTCACGGCCGGGTCGTCCTGATTGATGTACTGCAGCCATGCCTGCTCGTTGAGCATGTTGTAAATAACGCGGCTGTTGATGTAGCGGTCTAAAAGTTTGTACGATTTGCGGATCATCAAATTCCGCCGCTTCAATCCGTGACGGTCGGCATAGGTAGCGAATTTATCTACCATGTTCTGCTTGTCGAGATAATCGGCAAGCTGCATCATCTCTTTAAAATTGTTCAGCTTCGGACGGTTGTCGTCGGTGTAGGTGAAGGCGAACTGGAGGATCAGACCGCTCATGCTGGCCTGCTTGTAGTACGAGGTGAAGGCCGTGGTGTCTTCGGGCACGAAGATATCGGGCGTGATGCCACCGCCGCCGTACACCACACGTCCGTTTGCGGTGTGGTACTCGGGTCCGGAATGCTTGATAGAGTCGCGTGAAAAGAATTCGCCGTGCTGGTAGCGCGTCATCAGGTCTTGCGCATAATCCTGCTCGTCGCCGGGCACATAGGGTTTCTGAATACATCTGCCCGAGGGCGTGTAGTAGCGCGCAATGGTAAGCCGAACCATGCTTCCGTCGGAAAACTCGATTTGTTTTTGCACCAATCCCTTGCCGAACGATCGGCGACCTATCACCGTGGCGCGGTCGTTATCTTGCATGGCGCCTGCGAAGATCTCGCTGGCCGATGCCGATCCTTCATTGATCAGCACGATGAGCGGTAACTGTTTATAACTTCCGTGGCCGTCGGACGTATAGTTCTGCCGCGGCGATCGGCGACCTTCGGTATAAACAATCAGCTTGTTTTTGGGTAAGAACTCATTGGCCATCTGTACGGCCGACTGTAAATAACCGCCCGAATTGTCGCGAAGATCGATAACCAGATTTTCTATCCCTTGTCCGGATAACTTCACTAACGATACCAACAGCTCGGCATAGGTGGTCTCACCGAAGTTCTTAATGCGGATATAACCGGTCGTTTTGTCGAGCATATACGTTGCCGAAACGCTCTTCAGCGGAATGTCGCCGCGCGTAATTGTAAGAAACTTCTGTTTGCTTTGTCCGTAACGGATAATCCCGAGTTTAACCTTCGTATCCTTCTTGCCTTTCAACCGTCGCATAGCTTCTTGGTTCGTGACGATCTTTCCGACGAAAGGCTTACCGTCTACCGAAACGATCTTATCGCCGGCAATCACTCCCGCACGCTCTGCAGGCCCGTTCTGAATAACGTTCTGCACGTGTATGGTATCCTGCCGAATCGTAAACTCGATGCCCACCCCCGAGAAAGAACCCTGCAATTCCTGGTTCACCGCCTGAACATCCTTGGCATTGATGTAAACACTGTGCGGATCGAGCTCAGCCAATATCTGCGGCATAGCATTATCGACCAGCGAGTCGATGCTCACCTTGTCTACATACTGATCGTCGATGATGTGCAGCAGGTTGTTAATCCGGTTGCTTCCGGTGTTGATAATATTCAGCCTGCTGCCCGAAAAATGGTTGGTATAAAACGTTCCGACGATGATACCGATCACCACACATACAGCCATCGTCAGCGGCATAAAGCGGTTGGATTTATTCTGATTCATGCTCATTGGCGTTTAGATATATCACTTCTATGTTTGCTCGTTTCAGCAGATCGATACCGTCTTCCAGCCGATACTTCTCTGCGTAAACTACTCTTTTGATGCCCGCCTGTATAATCAATTTCGAACACTCGATGCAGGGCGCGGCAGTAATATACAGCGTCGAACCCTCGCTGTTGTTCGAACTGCGAGCCAACTTGGTAATGGCATTGGCCTCGGCATGCAGAACGTAGGGGTGGGTCACGCCGTATTGGTCTTCGCATACATTGGGAAAGCCGCTCGGCGTACCGTTGTAGCCGTCGCTGATAATCATTTTGTCTTTTACCACCAACGCACCTACTTGCCGGCGTTTGCAGTACGAATTTTCGGCCCAGATACGGGTCATGCGCAGGTACCTGCGGTCTAATTTCAGTTGTTTGTCGTTATCGGTCATGCTATTTGTCGTTATGTCGAATTCCGTTGCGTTCCAACAGAGCATCGATGGTAGGTTCCTGACCGCGGAATCGTTTGTAAAGCGTCATCGGATGTTCTGTTCCGCCTTTCGAGAGGATATTGTCTCTGAAACGCTGCGCGGTTTGTTTGTCGAAGATGCCGTTATGCTTGAATACGCTGAAGGCATCGGCGTCGAGCACTTCGGCCCACTTGTAGCTGTAATATCCGGCCGCATAACCGCCCGCCATGATGTGCGAAAACTGTACCGTCATGCAGGTTTCGGGCAGCTGTTTGCCGATGATGGCCTTGGCCCATGCATTTTTCTCGAACGCAACGACGTCTTCTGTAAACGCACTGCGCTGCGTATAGTAAGCCATGTCCAGCAAGCCGAAACTTACTTGCCGCAGACAGGCCGTGCCGACCATGAAGTTGCGGCTGCGAACAATGCGGTCGATCAGCTCGTCGGGAATCACCTCGCCCGTTTGATAATGGAAAGCGAAGGTGCGTAAAAAGTCGCGTTCTACGGCGTAATTTTCCATCAACTGCGACGGAAGTTCTACGAAATCCCACCAAACATTTGTTCCCGAAAGGCTCTCGAAGCGTGTATTGGCAAACATGCCGTGCAACGAATGACCGAACTCGTGCAAGAACGTTTCCACCTCGCCCAGCGTCAGCAGTGCCGGCTTCTCGTCGGTCGGCTTCGTAAAGTTCATCACCAGCGAGGCGTGCGGCCTTACGTTGTTGCCCTTATGGTCTATCCACTGCCCCTGAAACTCGGTCATCCACGCGCCGCCCTGCTTGCCTTTGCGCGGATGGAAGTCGGCATACAGCACGGCCAGATACGAGCCGTCGGCATTGAAAACCTCGTAGGCCTTCACGTCTTTGTGGTACACCGGAATCGCGCTGTTCTCCTTGAAAGTGATTCCGTACAACCGGTTCGCCAACCCGAATACGCCGTCGATGACGTTCGACAGCAGAAAATAGGGGCGCAACATCTCGGCGTCAAGATCGTATTGCTCCATCTTCAGCTTATGACTGTAATACGCCGCATCCCACGGTTCAACCGTCATGTCGTCGCCATCCAGCCGGCGCGCCGTCTCTTCGAGCGCTTTTTGCTCTTCCAGCGCGGCAGGTTTGTAGGCCTCGAGCAGATCGTCGAGCAGCCGATAAACGTTCGCCACATTCGCTGCCATGCGATGTTTCAGCACATAATCGGCATACGTGTCGTAACCCAACAGCTGCGCGATTTCTCGCCGCAGGTCGACCAGTCGGCGGCACACATCCAGGTTGTTCTCGTCGTTGTCGTGCGTACACACCGTGTTGCGCGCCATATACATCTGCCGGCGCAACTCTCTCTGCGTAGCGTAGGTCATGAACGGCGAATAACTGGGCATATCCAGCGTAAACACCCAACCGTCTTTGCCGTGCTCTTTGGCTGCCAGCGCTGCCGCCTCGCGTGCCGTTTCGGGCAGCCCGTCCAACTGTTTTTCGTCGGTAATGTGCAGCACGAAAGCTTTGTTTTCTTTCAACAAATTCTGCGAGAACCGCAAAGACAGCACGGCAGCTTCTTCGGTCAGCGCCCGCAGACGGTCTTTGTCGGCATCGTTCAGCAAGGCTCCGCTGCGCACAAATCCGTCGTAACTTTTCTCGAGCAGCGTCTGCTCTTCGGGCGTCAGCGCGCGATGATGCTCGTAAACATACCGAACACGCTCGAACAGTCGACGGTTCAGCACCACATCGTTGCTGTGCTTCGTCAGAATCGGACTCATTTTCTGTGCCAGGGCATCCAGTTCGTCGTTGGTCTCGGCCGACAGCATGCACGAAAAAACATTCGATACGCGGTCCAGCAAATCGTAATAATGTTCGCCTTTCGACGTATCTACACGCGCGATGGTGTTCTCGAAAGTCGGTTCTTCAGCATCGCCGATCGTCTTTTCTATCATCTCGTCGTCGCGTCTGATGCCCTCCAAGAAAGCCTCTTCGTAATCCTCCAACCTGATACGATCGAAAGGCACCGTATGATGCGGCGTCTGATAAGTTTCGAAAAAAATATTGGTATGTTCTTTCTTCTCTCTTTTCATTTTATGCATGCGTTAAACGTCGTCTACTAACTACTTGCAAATGTAGCAAAAATATGAGACACGTTTAAACGCCCCTGTTATTTTAACGAATATTTCATGCCCATCGTCGCCGCAAGGTATTTTCGCGTACCTCCGGCGCCGCAGATGGTTTCAACGACCGCCGAAAGCGTACCTCCCGTCCGTTTAGCGCCTGCATACACGGCCGAAAGCGTACCCCGACAAGTTTAGAAGCCTGCGCACCCCTCTGCAAGGGGCAAACCCGCGTCGCAGTAGCCTTTGAAGGGGTTCAATATGAAAGAATAAGCTCCTTAACTATCATTGAAGGGGTTCAAAAGTACTAAATGAGTTCATTTAGCGTTATTGAAGTGGTTCAAAGTGATTCAATGAGTTC
>CAUQAO010000098.1:0-8889 GCA_963515815.1 uncultured Prevotella sp. | reverse complement strand
CAATCGGACGTAAAATTTGCAAGATTCTCGAAAAAATCTTGCACCGGGCTTGCGCAGCCACTCATCTGGTATGTCATATTGCTATTACTCACGGCAGCAAAGGTAAGCATTAAATCTTAATGAACCAAATGTTGCGCCGCAAAAATGCCGAAAATGATCTTTCGCTTCAAAACATCATAAATAAAACCGAATTTCCGGGATTCGGACAAACCGAACCCCGGAAATAATATCTCGTGACAGATTTATGTATTGTCTGTTCTTTCTACTTTATCGTCCACCGGTAGCAGCCGCTTTTCTTTTCTCTTAAATTGCTTACTCTTGCAGTACTCTGCGTAAAATAGAGGTTATATGCAATGTTAGGAAGCCACCTTTCGGACGTACTTAACCAGTAGAAGCCGGCATTTCTGAAATCCTTGAGCGTACCATCGGCAAAACGACCCACGGCAGGCAGGAAGAAGTACTTCTCGATGTCGTCGGGCTTCCCAATCAGAATACTGTTGTTGTCGGGCGTCGCTGGGCCGAAAGGATTGTTGCGCCAGTCTTTGCCATTATAGTCGGCACCCTTGAGAGCGGCGGCATCCGGCTTTCCATTTTCCGTCGCAATAACGCTTAGCTTCTTGAACCACATTCCTCTGTTATATAAATGCCCTTTCATAACCCAGAGATAAGTATTGTCCCAATAGGGCTTACCCTTCATGATATACCAGATGCACTCGTTGATGTTAGGAGCGTCGGCACAACTACGAGAAGCTGCGAGCGAAGGCTGCGATGGCGGCCGAACAGTAGTATTGAACCATCGGGGATCGGAAGAGTTGCTGGGATAGTGGTCGTCGTGATCATTATTCTTGGTAGGCTGATAAGTCTCGTTTCCGGCCCAGTAATGCTGGCCTACTGCTGCATCCCACATATAATAATTATCGCTGCCGTAAACAGGTATCTGCAGATTCATGCTCACACGCTTGTTCAGTCCGGCGGTAAGCGTTACGTTGGTATATTTTTTGGTAATAGTGCCGCTGATCTGCGTGTCCGAATCGTAGAGTGTGTATTCTACAGTGAAAGTGCTATAGGTTCCGGGCGCAATGACCATGATAGCTGCATTGCCCTCTTTGTCAGCTTGCTTGGGAACGGTAAAATTACCAGGCAGATTGAGCGTGATGCTGTTATTGGTAGCGGAGGTCACGGGACGAGAATTGATGTCGATGCCGCTGTCGGTGAAATTGAATTCGCCCGAGATCGCCTTGTCGGCCGTAACCTTTATTTTAGTCAGTTTGGCTCCTGCTACGGCTCCCGGCGTATTGTAAGGCAGGAACACCATGTAGGCTGCTTTATGGTCGAGCATGAACGTGTAACGGTTGTTAGACTGCTTGTTTGCAGTGGCCGTACCGCAGTCGCCACTTTCGCCGATATGGCTTGCATCATTAGGTACAGCCTGCGTTTGTACATTCTTGATGGTCACCTTATCTTTGGTTCCGTTCTTTCCGGTGTAACGCACCTTGTATTCTGGTGCGGTGAAGGTACCGTCGAAGTAGAACGAGGCCTTGGAAGCTCGTTTCACTCCGTCCGCAATTGGGCTGTTTTTCAAGCGCTCTGCGATATTGCTCTTCTTGCTCTTTAACAAATCGGGCGTGCCCGTAGCGGCTTTGTTCACCCAGAGGGGATCGTCGGCCGTCCAGTAAAAACTAAGTCCTCTGTCGGTAATGCCATTGTCATAATATTCGCCGGTAGTACGCGTGGTATGTTCTTCAACTGCAAATGTAGTCAGACTCTTTCCTTCGTCAGCGTCTTGCTGGTTGTTATCCTGATTTTGTGCTATAAAATCATTAGCACAACTTGCCGTCAATAACAGTCCTGTTATCAGCGGCAGCAATGTTTTGAATGCCTTCATGTTCTTTGTACACTCGTTTCTTAAAAAAAACTTTTAACCGTTACTCTCTTCTTCCTCAAACCAACCGTGAGGAGCATTAAGTTCATTACCATCGTCTCCGGCAGAATTATGTCCACCTGAACCTGATAACTCCATCAAATAATTACTGGTTTCAATTCTAAAAATCTTAATTGCGGGGTTGCTGTATTCCCCCTTCAATCTTCTTTCTTTACTCATTTTGTATCATCGTTACTTTAAATAAAAATAATATTATCCTATCTTTTTAGATTCTTGTAAAACTCATAATGATGGCGCAAAGGTACACCATAAATCTTGAATGCACAAGCATTTAACAAAAAACTATCTCGCCAAGCTATTCTGCTTGATGATGCTGTACGCATTGTAAAGCCCTAATTCGCCTGCTTTACTCAGGTCGCTCACTCCTCCCGACTTATCCTTCTGTCTGAAGCGAACAAGTCCGCGATTGTAGTAAGCTTCGGGTAATTGCGAATCGAGTTCTATGGCTTTGGTATAATCGTCGATTGCTCTCTTATCATCTTGACGAGCTGCATAAAAATTCCCTCTATTATAGTACAAATAGGCGTTATTGGCATCTAATCGGATGGCAAAATTAAGGTCATCGAGGGTCTTTGCTACTTTCAATTGGTTGGCAATTCCCTGCGCGGCATTAAAATCGTTCATCATGAACTGACATATAGCTCGCTGCCAATAAGCCAATACAAATGTGCTGTCTTCGTGCAAATAAGTATTGAGGTCGTTGATAGCCGCATCGTAATTCTGGGCTACACTATACGCAACCGCCCGCTGGAAAAGTAAAATTCGGGCACTTGCAATGGTCTTTGTCTCTTGAATGGCAGCAGACAACGAGTCGATCAGTGCCAAATAATCTTTCGATTGCTGCTCTGTCAGCTGATTGGGTTTACATGTTATATAGAATTTACGTTGCGAAGAATGCTGCGTATTGAATGCTTCAACATCTTTGTTGAATGCCTGATATTCTTTCATCCCATTCTTATACGGCAAAAAAGAAACCTCGTACATCGGCATGAAAGCCTCGTCTACCTTTCTATTTTGTATCTGTCCACGATACTCACTTGCATATTCGTGTTCGACGGTATTCTCGTCTGCCACTACAATCTGATTGTATTTCTCCAAGTCAATCTCGCTACGCTTACGCATTTGTTTCAACTTTCCTCGGCTCCAACGCTGCTGAACGCCCACACGTTTGTCCATTTGGGCCTTGAGAATACGAAATTCGTCTAACTCGGCTTGTTGCGTCATTCCCAATCTTCGGTAACAATTGGCCCGATAAGAGAGACCGGTCCAAAAATTAGGAAACTGCTTGATGACCTCGGAATAGTCACGAATAGCAGCCCGCAGATTGCCCGTACGGTCGAGAAGTAATGCCCTGTTGAAAAGGGCCATTACATTTTGCGGCTCCATACTGATGACATAATCGAAGTCTTCGATCGCTCGATTATCGTCTCCGAGCTGCATCCGCAACAAACCTCGATTGTAATGTCCCAAGAAATCGGTCGGGGCCAAGTCAAGAGCTATGTCATAGTCGGCCATAGCTCCACGTAAATTATTGTAATTAAGGCGTGCAAGTGCGCGGTTAATATAATTGTTAGCTATATTCGGACGTAGATGAATGGCATGCGAAAGTTCGTCATCGGCATCTTTCCATCTACGCTTGGCCAAACTGATATATGCTCGTGTAGTCCACGTATTTCCATCGTAAGGATTCAATTTCAAACTTTTATCGAGCCATATTACAGCTTCGGTCGTATCTTTCTTATGCAACAAAATCTCAGCTTTCAACGAATAAGCGTTCGAAGCAGTAACCCATTTCTGGATAATAGTGTCGGTTTGTAATAGCGCCTCGTCATATTTTTCATCGTTCATTAAACAAATGGTACGATTAAGCCAATAATTCTGCTGTTGAGGATTTAATTCAATAGCCTTATTATAATCGTCTATAGCCTCTTGATAACGCTGTTGCCTAATCTTAGTAATGGCCCTCAAGTCAAAAAACTGATGTATGTAAGGATTCAGCTCGATTGCTTTCGTGATATCACTCTCTGCACCTGTAAAATCATCTAAATAAAATTTGGCAACAGCCCTATACTGCCACGGCTGATAAAGATATGGCTTCAGCCCTATAATCTGGTTGAAGTATTGTATGGATAATACATAATCTTCGTAATGAAGAGCAACTTGTCCATTCACCAAAAGCTTGTCAATATTATATTGTGCGCGTGTAACAAGCGACACACAAGCTAACCATACAAAAATAATGGTTCGATACATGCCTCGTTACTTACGCAGGGGTTTTGTCCGATAACTACAGTGATACTTTCCCTGTATCAATCCTTTCAATTTATTTTTGATCAGTTGCTTACGAAACGGTGTCAAATGATCGATAAATAAAGTAGCATCAAGATGGTCGAATTCGTGTTGCATCACACGTGCCAAATAGCCTTCTATCCACTCGTCATGGCGATTAAATTCTTCATCCATGTAGGTAACATGAATTCTTGTCGACCGTGTTACACGTTCGTGAATACCAGGTAACGAGAGACAACCTTCTTCCATGGTCTCTTCCGGGGCAGCCTTATCAATCTCGATAATATGCGGATTGATAAAAGGTTTTCTAAAATCTTTATATTCAGGAAAGTCTTCTCCGAGCACACGTAGATCGATAACAGCCACGCGAATGGATAGCCCTATCTGTGGAGCAGCCAAGCCTATGCCATCTGAAGCATCCATTGTCTCGAACATATCAGCTATCAGCTGCTTTAATCCTTCATACTCTGGTGTGATGTCTTCCGCTTTCTTTCTAAGTACGGGTTGACCGTATATATATATAGGTAGTATCATTCAATAAAAAAATGCCAGCACATTAAGAACTAGGCTTTATCGCCTTCTTTTCGATTCCATATAACTCTGTAAAATAATAGTAGCCGATATCTCGTCTACCAATGCTTTGTTTCTGCGAGCCTTTTTACCCATACCACTTTCAATAATAGCTTGATGCGCCAATACCGACGTAAATCGTTCGTCGTAATATTCAATAGGTATAGTGGGTACAGCTTTTGTCCATCGGTTCACAAATTGTTCTACACGCGCCATGTTTTCACTAGGTTTACCATTGGGTTGTATCGGCTTCCCGATAACAATTCGCTCTACCTGCTCGCATGCGATATAAGCTTTCAGATAGTTGAATAGCTCAAATGTAGAAACAGTTGCCAACCCATTTGCTATCATTTGCAATGGATCGGTAACTGCTAAACCTGTACGTTTCTTTCCGTAGTCTATCGAAAGGATACGCATCTTGGTATGTACTGGCTGAACAACGACATGGGTAAACTATCCCCATAGGCATTGCCTGCCTTCTTAATTACTTTTTGAAAAGCAGCCAAGCATCAGGATATTGCGAACGAAACTGATTTCTTGAAGCCACTGCAGAAGCTTTATCCGCATGCGTAGAAGCCACTACCCGATACATATTACGTGCCGAATTGTAGGCTATTTGCGCTGCATAGCCAGCGGCTTTCAAAGTTCTTTGCAATCCTTCTGCATTAGCTTTTAACGAGAAAGATCCTACAACAACGCTGAAAGCATTCAAGCCGCTGCCATTAATAACAGTTACATTTTCGGTACGAACAGGAGTATTATCGGTGTTATCTACAACAGTTGTCTGTGTTACAGGCCGTTCTGTTAAAGGAGCTACCACTGGAACTTCGGTCTGCGGTTGTGTTGTTATCTGTGCTGCTTCTTGTGCTTTTGCTTTCTCATAGGCTTTTTTATAAGCACTTTCACTAGATCCGCAACTTGTAAAAGCCAATGCAGCACCCAATCCTGCACACAAAAGAATACTTTTCTTCATGATTTTTCTCAATATATTATTAATGAAACTTTATTCGATTTCTATTGTGCGAAATTACAAAATATCTGTTAGAAAATAAAAGAAGCCCCCGCATAAAGTTTGTTAAATGAGCCTAAAGCATTGTTTTTACTAAAAATGTTTGTTTCTAATTCTATCTCTATCTTTGCAAAAAAATAATTGAACTATGAGTAAAAAAGAGGATTCTGAAAGTAAGCCTGATAGAAATCATGGTGACCACAACAATGGTAATTATGGTAGAGGCCGTACCCCATAAATATTACAATGATGAAATAATTTGACCTTAGGATTAACCTTAAAACAGGCAGTACAATTTCTATTATATAGATGGACGTAATGGATATGGCTGTTAATTACATCCTACAAAATGTCCATTACACCTAGTTCGACAATCATTAAAATGGAATCAATAGCAATCATGGCAGTCGGACGCAAAACATCGGAATCGAAGTTAAGTGTCATACCGGTAAATTTTAATTTTACTTTAATCCACCCTTATCTTCAGAAGTTTTCCAGGCTCACCAAAAAAAAGACAGCCGTCTTTCATGGAAACCAAAGAACCTAAAGATTCCAACGTATTCTTATCGACTTTAAACAATTTATGAGCTGACAGGTCATTATATCTAAATTTCATCACATAAAAATCATCTTTACAGAAAAAAGAAACAGCCACATCGTTACCCTCCGAAAGCATATTTGTGGAATAAATCTTTCCATCTTCTGCAATACTGCGCATTAAATCCAGCGGGTTATCTTTTTTCACATCCGAAAAATCAGGCCATAAATAATGAAAATCTAGTTCACAAAGCACTTCGGCTTGTCCACCATAACATTTATAAATTCTCGGTTCAACAGCCGGCAAGTACAGAATGGTATCATTCGAAACTCTTGCAAACACATTATAGCTTGCAAATGTCACATTCTCTACTTCGGGAGGCACTGGCAAAACTGATTTTCTGGAGTCTCCATCCACATATATCAGCTTATCCTTATTCGAACCATACGCCACATTACCACGGTCATACCACACACCGCCAGAATTGCCACTCTCACAGAAAAAATGATTCGCTTGAGCCTCGGCATCGTCTTTATATAGGAATGTGAGATCCTTATCCAAATATATTCGCCGAGGGGTAGAATAGGAATCAAGAAGCACTACTCCTGAAGGTATGACATTGAAATCTACAATACGAATAAACTCCTTCGGGCCATTCCCTCTTTTAGTATATGAATTCACAAGCGTACCTTCTGAATCATACAAATAAAGACCGGGGGCCTTCCATGAGTCCAGAATCAGTATCGAATCTCCCATCCATTCAAGTTTGGTTATATTCCCGGGAAAATGACTTGACATGGAATCATTTAACATAAGTACATCAATAGATAATGCTGCCTCCTTCAACGGTAGGGCATCATCAAGATTTACACTCATCATACCGGATTTCATATCTGAACCTCTTTTAGTGCAGGATAGTATCATTAGTGACATCATTATACCAGCCACACTGACTTTTAATAATCTCATGCTACGTTTTATATAAATATGTATTTGTTTCACAAACATATGGAGTATTTTTGATATATCCAAACATTGATCTTGTTTTATTTTTTTTTAATCTTTGGAATTCGTTATTTTGTCATCTAAGCGCTTTTGTTTTTTCTTTTGAGATAGCCTTTCTTCCATACGATCTCAATCTGGTTAAATATCATAAAACAACAAGACATATCTTTTTCCATCAAGCAGCAAACTGACTATGATCCTGTTTTTAACAAAAAAATGTAATCCATTTGATGGGCCATTATTATTTTTTTACTATATTTGCCATGATTAAAATATGATCTTTCGTTCCGATAGAATGAATTTAAATTAGTAATAACATTTTAAACTTGTAAATTATGAAGACATTTAATTACTTAGGCGCTTTCTTAGGTGGCGCCATCGCAGGAGCAATTATCGGTTTATTAGTTGCACCGGAAAAGGGTACCGATACTCGTAACAGAATTGCTGATACGTTGGATGATTTCTGCAAAAGACACGATATCAAATTATCAAGAAAGGAAGTAGATGATTTAGTTGACGATATCAAAGATGCTGCAACAGACTCAATCGAATAGTTAATTGTATGTTCTCGAATGATAAAAACATAGAGACTATCGCCCAATTGGTCGAAACCATTAAACATTACATCGGGCTTCAGAGCGAATATATGAAGCTTGATGTAATTGAAAAGATCGTACGCCTTATCACCGTTATCACGCTTATACTTGTCTTTTCGCTTCTATTGGTCATGACACTCATATACATCTCGTTTGCCATTGCCTACGCTTTAGAGCCCCATGTGGGTTTAGCTATAGCATTTCTAATCGTAGCCGGTGTTCATTTATTAAACTTTTTACTTTTCTTCCTCTATCGTAAACGTTGGATAGAGCGGCCGCTTGTCAGATTCTTAGCAAGCCTATTAATGGAGAAATAATACATGAAACAAAACGATTATCGTACCGAGTTTTCCACATTTCAATCGCTGACAGAGATACGTATGCGCAAAGACAAACTGCTGGAGGGTATACAGAAAGATGAGGGACATATCAAATCATTGTGGAACGGTTTATTTCATCAACCGTCAACGCATTCTTTCAATATACCCAGTAAGCGCTTTTCAAGTATCATGAGTACCGGGGCAAGTGTGTTAGACGGTTTGATTTTAGGCTGGAAGCTATATAGAAAATTCAAGTACAGACGATAAAAAAAATATCGATTTCCGCCAAATCTATCTAATAAGCACTATAAACTTATTTTGCTAACGTATAGACACAAAAAAAGAGTACCGCTGTACTCTTCAATCTTGTTAACCTTAAATCTAATACTATGAAAAACACAGTGCAAAGTTAGGGTATATCTTCATAATTACAAGTTTTCTTCACCGAAAAAGTGCTTATTTACAGCTCTTTTAATCGAATTTAATATATTTTTATTTGTAGACGATCTTGAAACGCCAAAATAAATTATTTTTGAACTACCAGACGAGCTGCGATGGAAAAATAAATTATTTAGAGGAATTTTTGTGCCAGAAGGTGCAAAAATAAATTATTTATGGAC
>CAUQAO010000097.1:0-8992 GCA_963515815.1 uncultured Prevotella sp. | reverse complement strand
CTGATTTAATCAATTTCCTAAAAACTCTTGTTCAGAGCACGTTAAGTGGAGCTGGAGGGAGTCGAACCCTCGTCCAAACAGGGAAACCATACGCTTTCTACACGCTTATTCCGGCCTTGATTTTCGAGTTGCGGCAAGACCCGGACCACCAACCGTAACCTTATCCTCTAAAATTTCGCCACGATAACGAGGCTTACCATGCCTATTTCCGATCGAACTGCACCGCTTCATCAAAATGCTTCGGAAAAAGAGCTTTTGAGCGATGTCTCGTTCCATCACCTGGTGACGGAATAAAGCCAAGAACCTACTGTGCTTCGGTTAGGCAGCGAGAGCGTAATTATTTTCGCCAATTAATTGTTTGTCCACTCTGATTAAGGAGATAGCCGACGAGGCTCCGCGTGCTTACATACCATTTCATCCCGCTGTCAAATCCAGTCAGCCCCATGAGGGTTGCTGTGCAAGAAGCAGCTTTTTGTATGTATCTCCAGCCTACTGACAGGCTGTTTGTGGCTGCAAAGGTACGTATTTGTTTCAAATTCATTCAATTTTTCTTTTTCAAATCTCTGTTCTAATTGCGTCAGCCATGGCTGACGGCACCAAACGACCTCGTTTACTCGAATCCGCCATGGCTGACGGCGCCAAACGACCTCGTTTATTCAAATCCGCCATGGCTGACGATGCTTCGGGTAGTGTTGCGGTGGCGTTTTTTATCTTAATTACCATTTATTTTTTTGCCTAAAAGGTTATTTGCGCTACTTTTGTCGCGATCATTTTAAAAAACATTTAGTCATGAAGAAAACGTTGATCATACTGTCTGTTGTATTGCTCGGAACGGCCTTGACCGTCTCGGCGCAAAAGCAACAGCCGAAGAAGCAAAGCTTCGAGAAGAAATTGTCGAAATTTTTGAAAGAGACGAAGCGAGGAATGGAGCAAGCCGGCCACGAGATCGGCGATGCCATCGGTTTCGACGATCGGATCGGGAAGCAGGCCGACTTGCTGAAAGTGGATGGCTCTTACTACATGCCTTTGTACGATAAAGATTTGTATCGCGGCGACTCGGCACTGGCTTTCCGTACCGAATGTACCAAGCTCTTTCGCAAAAAATATCCGCAAGTGAATATCCGGTCGGTGGCTATTCCGCAAGAAAAATGGTTGACCGAGACAGTCGAAAAGGATGGCGAGATCGTGGGCTATCAGCAAACGCTCTATTGTTATGTGATCGGCCGCGACGGCGATGATGGGTATATCAACGCCAAGTTTGCCTACAGCCGGTACAAGGACATAGGGCAACCGTATCAGCGGCTGAAAGGCATGTGGCCTCAATGGGAACGAACCGACATACTGACGAACGATATTTACGCACAGCTTTTGAAGCTGTAGGCCATCGGAGCGTAACGGAACCGAAAGTACAGCACCACGCAAGAGACCGAGCTTAAAAAAGCAGAGAAACATTTGCATAGTTGGGCAGAAAACGATACTTTTGCATAGGTTTAACAACAAGAGTCAAGACGATGAGCAAGATGAACGTATCTTTTTACGACTTCTATTTTTACTTTACAAACGATTGTGAAGCGGAAAGTTGCATATAAGTCTCGGCTGATGAAAAGATAAAAAATACAACCCCGCTTCACAACAGGTGAAAGCGGGGTTGCTTATTATAAACGGTAAAAATGAAACGGATAGCTATACAAGGCGAATTGGGATCTTTTCACGATATTGCGGCTCGGCAGTATTTTAAAGACGAGCGGGTAGAACTGCTGTGTTGTTCGACATTCGAATTGGTTTTTGAACAGCTTCGGCGCCAGCCCGAGGTGCTCGGCATGCTAGCCATCGAAAATACGATTGCCGGGTCGCTGCTTCACAATTACGAGTTGCTCAGAGATTCTGGAGCAACCGTGGTGGGCGAGTATAAACTGCACATACAGCATGCCATCTGTTGTATGCCCGACGACGACTGGACAACGTTGCGCGAGGTGCATTCGCATCCGGTTGCCTTGATGCAGTGCCGACAGTTCTTGGCCAATCATCCAGATCTGAAAGCGGTAGAAACCGACGACACGGCCGGCGCTGCTGCATCTATCAGCCGGCATCGGGCGCACGCGTGGGCGGCTATCTGTCATGCCAATGCTGCCGAGTTGTATGGTCTGAAGGTTTTGGAAGATAGCATCGAGGATAATAAGCATAACTATACGCGCTTTCTGCTGGTGGCTCATGCGGACAAGGCCGACCGAATGCGCGCTTTAGAGCAGGCCGACAAAGCGAGTCTGGTGTTCTCGCTTCCGCACGAAGAAGGCAGCCTGTCGAAGGTGCTGACGATCCTTTCGTTCTATGATATCAACCTGACGAAAATACAGTCGCTGCCGGTGATCGGGCACGAATGGGAATACATGTTCTACGTAGATGTAACGTTCGACAGTTTGACACGGTATCGGCAATCGATAGATGCCATTGCACCGCTGACGCGCGAACTGAAAATTCTGGGCGAATACAAAGCGATCTGATCGGCAACGAATTTAAAACATAAAAAAAGAAGCATGATAATCGATCCAGCTCGTCGAATAGACGAAATACAAGAGTATTACTTCAGCCGGAAACTGAAAGAGGTGGCGCGGCTCAATGCCGAGGGCAGGGATATTATTTCGCTGGCCATCGGTAGCCCGGATATGCCGCCCTCGCAACAAACCGTCGATCGGCTCTGCGAGGTGGCAGCCCGCCCTGATGCCCACGGCTATCAGCCCACCATCGGTACGCCCGAACTACGGCAGGCAATGGCCGACTTTTATCGGCGCTGGTACGGTGTGCAGCTCGATCCGGCCACAGAGATTCAGCCGCTCATCGGTTCTAAAGAGGGCATTCTTCATATCACGCTGGCCCTTGTGAATCCGGGCGACGCTGTGCTCGTTCCTAATCCCGGATACCCCACCTATACTTCGCTCAGCAAGATTCTCGGGGCACGGGTCGTGAATTACAATCTGCGCGAAGACAATGGATGGCAGCCCGACTTCGACGAGTTGGAACAAATGGATTTGAGCGGCGTAAAACTGATGTGGACGAATTATCCCAACATGCCCACCGGCGGCAATGCGCGGCGCGAAACCTACGAACAGCTGGTGGCGTTTGCCCGGCGTCACGCTATCGTTGTGGTAAACGACAATCCTTATTCGTTCATCCTGAACGAGCATCCCATCTCGTTGTTGCAGGTACCGGGGGCGAAAGATTGTTGCATCGAACTCAACTCGATGTCGAAAAGTCATAATATGCCGGGCTGGCGTGTGGGCATGTGCGCCTCGAACGCTACTTTCGTTTCATGGATACTCAAGATCAAGAGCAATATCGACAGCGGAACCTTCCGCGGTTTGCAGTTGGCCGCCGCCGAGGCCTACAACACCAATTCGGCAGAGTGGCACACCGAATACAACATAAACGTGTACCGTCGCCGCCGTCAAATAGCCGAAGAGATGATGCAGATTTTAGGTTGCAACTTCGACAGTCGCCAAGTGGGCATGTTTCTGTGGGGACGCATCCCCGACGAATACGATGACGCAGAGCAGCTGACCGAGCGCGTGCTCCACGAGGCCCGCGTCTTCATTACGCCCGGCTTTATCTTCGGCAGCAATGGGCGCCGGTACATTCGCATTTCGCTTTGCGCTAAAGAAGAGAAGATGCGCGAGGCATTGAACCGACTGAAAAAAACAATCAAATAAGAATGATGGAATTAGATTTATTACCCCTCAATTTGCTGAGCGATCAAGAACGGCCCTTTGTCATTGCCGGTCCTTGCAGTGCAGAGACAGAACAACAAGTGATGACAACTGCGCATCGCTTGTTGGCAAAAGGTTGCCACAACTTTCGGGCCGGTGTCTGGAAACCGCGTACAAAACCCGGAGGATTCGAGGGAAACGGCGAGCAGGCCTTACCCTGGCTGAAGTGCGTCAAAGACGAAACCGGCATGCGAATCGCCACCGAAGTAGCTACGCCCGAGCACATAGAGCTATGCCTGAAGTACGATGTAGACATCTTGTGGATCGGCGCGCGCACAACCGCCAACCCCTTTGCCATGCAGGCGCTGGCCGACAGCTTGCAGGGAGTGGATGTTCCGGTGTTTGTCAAAAACCCCGTGAACCCCGACTTAGAACTGTGGATCGGTGCAATGGAGCGCCTCAACCAGGCCGGCATCAAGCGTTTGGCTGCCATTCACCGCGGCTTTTCGAGCTACGACAAGAAGATTTATCGCAATTTGCCGATGTGGCAAATCCCCATCGAGCTGCATCGCCGCATACCGTCGTTGCCCATCATTTGCGATCCCAGTCATATCGGCGGACAGCGCGAATTGATTGCACCGCTCTGTCAGCAGGCCATGGATTTGGGATTCAATGGTCTGATCGTCGAGTCGCACTGCGACCCCGATACCGCATGGAGCGACGCCAAGCAACAGGTTACGCCCGAAGCATTAGACTTCATCCTGTCGATGCTCGTAGTGCGTAACGAACATACCACAACGGAAGACCTGCGACGGCTGCGCGCCCAGATCGACGAACTGGACGACGAACTGATGAATCTACTGTCGAAGCGTTTGCGCGTTTGTCGAGAGATAGGCCAGTACAAGAAAGAGCATAACGTCACCGTATTGCAGTCGAATCGTTACAGCGAGATTCTCGAAAAGCGCGGCAAGCAGGGCGAGCTATGCGGATTGTCGGCCGAAAGCGTGGCGCATATCTTCGAAGAGATTCACCAAGAGAGCGTCCGTCAGCAATTGCAGATCATCAACGAAGAATAAATCAACGGCCCCGATCGCTTCCGGGTTCTTCTTTTCTTTAACAATATATTCACAATGAAAATACTGGTAATGGGAGCAGGAAAAATGGGGAGTTTTTTCCTCGACCTGCTTAGCTTCGATCACGAAACCGCCGTTTACGAGCGCGACCCCCAACGGATGCGATTCACGTACAACTGTCAGCGGTTCACTTTGACCGACGAGATCCGCGCCTTCCGTCCCGATCTGCTCATCAATGCCGTCACGGTGAAGTATACCCTCGCAGCCTTCGCCGAGGTGCTGCCTTATCTGCCCCCCGAGTGCATCATCAGCGATATCAGTTCGGTCAAGACCGGTTTGCACGACTTTTACCTGCAATGCGGTCACCCCTACGTGAGCACCCACCCCATGTTCGGACCCACGTTCGCCAACCTCAACCAGCTGAGCGAAGAAAATGCCATCATCATCAGCGAGGGCGACTACATGGGGCGTATCTTTTTCAAAGATCTCTACACTCGGCTCGGACTCAACATCTACGAGTACACTTTCGAAGAGCACGACCAAACCGTGGCCTACTCGCTCAGCATTCCCTTCGTCAGCACCTTCGTCTTTGCCGCCGTGATGAAACACCAAGACGCTCCCGGAACCACCTTCAAACGGCATCTGCGCATAGCCCGAGGCGTGCTCGGCGAAGACGATTTCCTGCTGCAAGAAGTCCTCTTCAACCCCTACACCCACGACCAAGTTTCGCAGATACGTACCGAACTCAAGGCCCTCCTCGACATCATCGACACCAAAGACGCCGAAGCCATGAAAGCCTACCTTGCCAAGATACGTAAAAACATGAAACAGGATTTGCAATGATCGTCGGGTGGCTGATCATGACCATTTTCACTGTGGTACAATTGAACTGTGAAAATCTTTTCGATTGCGCCGACGATCCGCTCACGCAAGACGAGCAGTTCCTGCCCTCGTCGGACTATCATTGGACACCTACCCGCTATTGGAACAAGCTCAACCGCGTGGCACAAACCATTATTTCGTGCGGACAACAGACTGACGACTGGTCGCTGCCCGATCTGGTGGCCTTGTGCGAGGTCGAAAACGATAGCTGTATGGTCGATCTTACGCGCCGATCGTTACTGCGAAAAGCACGCTACGAGTACCTCATGACTCATTCGGCCGATCCCCGCGGCATCGATGTGGCCCTGCTCTATGCCCCTCTTTCGTTCCGCCCCATCCGCCATTTCTCTCTTCGTATCAAACCGCCCAAAGGCATGCACCCTACACGCGATATTCTGTACGTAAGCGGGCAGACTGCCATGGCTGACACCCTGCACGTTTTCGTTGTACATGCCCCCAGCAGGGTGGGCGGCGAACCTTATACACGACCTTATCGCCGACGGCTGGTCGACCGACTACTGGCGGCGATCGACTCTTTGCGAGCACTGTCGGCCGATCCGCGAATACTCATCATGGGCGACTTTAACGACACGACTGCCGATCAAAACATCCAACTCATCCTTCGCCACGGCATGCACCACGTATCGGCCGATGCCCAAGGCAGCCATGGCGCCCGGGGCACCTACCGATTCAGGGGGCAGTGGGGCAGCCTCGACCATATCATTGCCGACAGAACCACGGCCGGCCTCCTGTCCGAGTGCCGGATCAACGATGCACCTTTCCTGCTGACCGACGATGAGCGGTACGGCGGCGTACAACCCTTCAGAAGCTATCTCGGTCCGCGTTACCTTAACGGCTTCAGCGATCATCTACCTTTGGTGGCCCGCTTCGAATGGAAAAAAAACCGATTAAAAAAAAGCTCCCGCCGCTTCGCGAAGAAGCAGCAGGAGCCAAAATAAAAGTGTGATACAAATGTTTTCTATTCTTGCACTGGCGCTGCGACTTTGACCAGCTTATCCTTTTCGACCTTTACCCAAACGGATTCGCCGCTTAATGAAACGAGTTCGTAGAGCTTCGCATGATCTGCGCCCTTGGCCGTCTTGCCGGTGAGCGAGAGCGAATGCGGAGCGAAGCCCTGGGCTTTCTCGAATTCGGGCAGCAGGCGTTCCAGGTCTTTCTTTTCGCGGGCGGCCTGGTTGGCGGCCGACCGAACGGCGAGCAGCGTTTTGCGGTTCGCCACTAAGTTGTTGTAATGGCCGATGAGCGCCGTGATTTCGGCCGACGGCTCCAGATCGTCGAGCGAATCGATGCGGCGCAGCACCGTTTCGAGCGCCTTGTCGGTAGCTTGGCGCAGGGCTTTGACGTCGAACGTGCCCTGGGGCGTGAGCTGACGGATGCGCGCGTGGAACGAGCTGTCGAACGCCGCATTGGCCATGTCCAGACGGGTGAGCGCGGCCGTGCCGCCGATTTTCTGCATCGCAGGCTTGAGGTCGTCGGTTTTCAGGTCGGCGATCAGGTTTTTGATCATGCCCGTTTCCTTGTCGTAATTCTCGGCGGCGGCGCGCGGATAGCGCGACATGACTTCGTCGACGCGTTTGGCGGCGCCGACGATCGTTTCGTCGTCCGACCGCAGGTGCATTTCGACCATCAGGCGGAAGGCGTAATAAGCATTGTCGCGCGCCATGTCGAGCCGTTCCAGCTCTTCGGTTCCGAACTGCGCGTTGGGCTGGTTCAGCGCCTCGTCTTCCTTGTCGACCGCCTTTTTCAGCGGGTCGAGCACCGCCGTGAGTTTCTCGACGTTGGCCTCGCGGCAGAGCTGCAGCACGCGGCCGGCAAACTGAAAGTGCTCCATGTGCTGGAGCTCTCTTCGGTAAAATTTTCTAAGTTCCATAGCGTTTTAATTTGGTGTGAATGAATAATGTTAAAAACGGTGGGCGTTTTTGCCCGCCTTCGTTGATTTTTTGTCGGAACGGTGACCGTTTTTTGCTCACATCGCTGTTTTTCGTGAAAACCGGTCACCGGGTTTGCTTCCCGTCGCTGTTTTCCGTGAAAACGGTCATCGGGTTTTGCTCTCGTCGTTGTTTTCCGTGAAAACGGTCATCGATTTTTGCTCCCATCGCTATTTTCCGTGAAAACGGTCATCGGGTTTTAGTACTTTATGAACGCACGAGAAAATTGGTCGACATTCTTATCACCATAGCTGATAGTAAGGCCATGGTTTCTAAACGCCATGCCACTGGCGTGGGAAGCGCCATATTCTGTACTGGCACAATACCATTTACCATTGTTACCGACTAACTCTGTACCACCCACCTGCGTAAAGGCTATATCGGCTAATCGGCCGTACCATTTGTACCAGTTACTAGTTGTAATAGGCTGTTCGCAGCAGCCAAGGGGATATGCGTATTTCCATTCGCCGGATGCGGGCATATACCATTTCTTACCCGCCAACGCCCCTGTCAACGGCACGCCGGGATTGTAATCGCCGATAGCTTTGAATGCGGGGAAGTTTGTACTGGTGGCCTTCACCTGTCCGTTCATAGTCGTTGCCCCATCCCAGGTCTGGGCATATCCGTTTTCTGCTGCTACCTGGTCCGCAGAGGAATATACGGCATTCGTAGTTTGCCAGGTGTGTGGGTTGAGAAGTGTCCACCACACTTTTCCGGCATCTTTCAACGCAACGGCCAGGCCCTTGTCTTGATTGATGACCACGGCAATGGGGATCTTGCTGCCTCCGCCGAAAGTGGTTGCACGGAAGAAGCCGGTGGTACCATCGCTCATCAGGTAGGTGAACTGCGGTTTCATCTTGATCTTGGCGGTGTAAGAGCCGTTGGCCTCTAAAGGCTTGCTGGTTTTGCTGAGGTTGGCGATGTTCATGTTGAACGGTTTCCAGAAGATGGTGCCGCTGAGGTTGTTCAGCTTCAGGTTGGCGGCGTCCATGCCGGGCAGGAAGTAAAGATACGGGGCCGATGAGGTGTAAGCGTAGTTTAGACCGAAGTTCGAAGCCCAATATTTCTCTTCTGCGCTGGCGGGCGAGTTGTTGGCTATGGCCGCCATGGTGGTCGTTGCCGTGGTGGCGTACGTGTTGGTGGCGGGGTTGTAAGAAACCGTTTGCGGGATGGTGGCACCGATGGACTCGATGGTCGAAGTAAGGGCACCGGGAATGTCTTTCTTGGCTACGACTTGCGTCTGAATTCGGCAGCCGACGTGCTTCGACGAGAGATTGATGGTTTGGTCGGTCGTGCCGATAGCAATGGACTGGCGGCCGATGCGGGCGTCTCTGGCGTTGGCCAGCGTTACGTCGAGATTGTTGCCGTTGGGCGTTACCTTGTCGTT
>CAUQAO010000096.1:0-9162 GCA_963515815.1 uncultured Prevotella sp. | reverse complement strand
CCACTGGTACGCCAGATGGGCTGTGTGTGTGTGTGTGTAATAAATTATTCGGAACAGCCAAATAATCTACCGCCTTTTTTGCAGAAAAATAAAGATTTTCGTTCATCGTTGTTCTTACCTTTATATATCGTGCGCTTTACACACTGAATTTACGTCGGCAAAGGTAGGACATTTTTCCGAAACCTCCAAATGTTGCCCGCAAGAAATATTTCGCCAGTATGCGCTTCAAACGAAAAACTCCACCGATTCATCGCAAAAGACGAACCGATGGAGCAACCAAATAAATCTATGACAAAAAACCTTTTCTCAGATAATGCTGGTGCGCTTGGTGAACTCGATAATTTCGGGTATGTAACCGAACGCAAGGCCCGTTACCGTATCGGCACAACCGTAATATACGGCTATGCGGCCGGTGGCCGAATCGTGCAGGGCGGCGCAGGGGAAGCATACGTTGGGCACGTCGCCGGTGAGCTCGTATGGCATCTGCGGCGAGATGAGGTAGGGCCCCGAACGGTAAATGGGCTTCCAGGGCTGGTCTAAATCGAGCAGTGCCGAACCGAAGCTGTACACGTAGCCGTTGCAAGAGTGCAGTACGCCGTGAAAGAACATCAGCCAGCCTTCGGACGTTTCGATGGGAATGGGACCGGCGCCGATCTTCATGCACTGCCAGGCGCTTTGCTCGAAAGGTGCGGGCGACATGACGTGGCGATGCCTGCCCCAGTAAACCAGGTCGGGCGACTCGCTGTAGAAGATGTCGCCGAACGGCGTATGCCCCGTATCGCTGGGGCGGCTCAACATGGCAAAATTGCCGTTGATCTTGCGCGGCATCATTACGCCGTTGCGATTGTAGGGCAGGAAGGCGTTCTCTAACTGGTAGAATGTTTTGAAGTCGAAAGTGTACGCTACGCCGATGGTGGGTCCGTGGTAGCCGTTGCACCAGGTTACGTAATAGCGGTCGTCGATAAAACAAACGCGGGGGTCGTAACCGTAAACCCACTGGCCTATCTCTTCGTTGTCGCATTGGAATCGCAAGGGTTGGTGGTCGATGTTCCAGTTGACGCCATCGTCGCTGAAACCGACATGTAGTACCATGCGTCTGTTGGTGTCGTCGCAACGGAATACGCCTGCAAATCCTTTTTCGAACGGCACCACGGCACTGTTGAAGATGCTGTTCGAGGTGGGTAGCAGATTGCGTGGAATGATGGGGTTGGTTGAACAGCGCCACATGACGTCGTGGCTTTCGGCGGGCTTGTCTTCCCACGGCATGTTGGGAAGCGGTTGTCCTTGAATAATCAGTTTACTCATGTTGATATGCTTTTATTTTGATTGATGGTCTATTTTTTCGCCTTGTCGGGGTAGGTGAAGGGCACGAACCAGGTGATCAGCAGGGCGGGAATGGTGCAGATCAGTACGACGATGAAAAACAGGCGATAGCCTAACCAGTCGCTCACCGTTCCGCTCAGCATGCCGGGCAGCATGACTCCCAGATTCATGATGCCGCTGGCAAAGGCATAGTGCGACATCTGGTGCTTGCCGGGGGCTATCTGCTGCATCATAAAAAGCGTCAGGCCTACGAAACCGAATCCGTAACCGAAATACTCGAGCCCGATGGCTGTACCGATGTACCATAAACTCTGTGGCTGATAAATGGCCAGGAACGTATAGGCCACGAAAGGCAGGTTGAAGATGAGCGCCAGCGGAAAGAGCGCCTTTTGCAAGCCTCGGTGGGCGATGTAATAACCGCCGAGAATGGATCCGATGACGAAAGTGGCGGCGCCGATGGTTCCGTAACAGAGTCCGATTTCTTTTTCCGTCAATCCTAATCCTTGTTCTGACAGTGGCGATTTGAGGAATAAGGGAACGATTTTCATGACAAATCCCTCGGCAAAGCGGTATAGAATGATGAAGCAGATGTAATAAATGATATGCCGCTTTTTGAAGAAGTCGACAAGGGTAAGCCACAGTTCGTGAAAAGAATCCTTTAGCGTTTTGACGTTCTCGGCATTCTTTCCGTCGGTGGGCAACATGAAGAAGTGATAGAATCCCAACGCCAGCATGGTGAGGCTCAGCAGTAACATGATCAGCATCCACGCCTGCGTCACGCCATAACGCTCGATGAAGATGCCGGCAAGATAAACCAAACCGCCGGTTGCAAATATCTTGGCAACGTTGTAGAAAGCGCCTTGCCAACCGATCCAGCGTGCTTGCTCGTCGGTCGAGAGCACCGACATGTAGGTTCCGTCGGCCGCAATGTCGTGCGTGGCGCCGCTAATGGCGATGACGGCAAGAATGGCAATGGTCACGGCAAAGAAGTAAGGCAGATGAAGCGAAAAGGCTACCAATGCGAACAAGGCTCCGGTGAGCAGCTGTGTCAACACGACGAAAAACTTCTTGGTGCGATACATCTCCAGGAAAGGACTCCAAAGAGGCTTCAGCGACCACGGCAACATGATGATCGATGTCCAGAAAGTAATTTGCTTATCAGACACGTCCATGCCTTTATACATCAGCGCACACATCATGTTGAGCACTACAAAGGGCATTCCCATGGCAAAATAAAGTGTGGGCACCCATCGAACAGGATTCGTTTTCTTCATTACAAGATAATCGGTTTGTATGGTGTTTTTAAAAGTCTATGCTTCTTCTTGCTGTTGCGCATCGGAATCGGGAGCCTCCGTCGGCTCTTGCGTAGCGTCGGGCAGTTGCTCGGCAGCCGTCTGGTCGTATTTCTTATTGGTCGCTGCCAGTTTGAGGGCGCCGATACATTCGATCACGCCGTACAGCACCATCGTCCACCCCAGTATAAGCAGAGGTGCCGAAGCTATCCACGACGGCTTGACAATGGCAACGCCACCGATCAGCAATACGACACATGGAGGTAGCCAGAATACAAAACTTACGTGTACCCATTGCCGAATGGCAGCAAGCGTGGCAAACTGATTGATGGCTCCCAATATCAGAATAGCGGCCAGCACATATGTCAGTCCCACAACAAATGTGGCGGGCATAAACGTAAGGACGGCGCCGAATATCATACTGCCCAGCCCTACGATCGGAAAGACGGGGCGCCTGCCCGATAGCTGCACTCCGTCGCTATCATAAACGACGGTATCGGTGGCATGCTGCCGAGCTACAAAATACGTTACGCAGGAGATAAGACCCGACAAAAAGAAAAGGATGCCGATAAGAATGGTCATCCACGTAACTGTTTCTTCGCGATACTTGATGAGAAGCACGCCGATGATAACCGAAAATAGCGTGCGAATAAATGGGGCTTGAATTGCTTTCATACGATATTTATTGACCTCGCAAAAGTACGAACTATCCCCCACAAATGCAATTGTTTTGTGTACTTTTGCAAGTAAAATAATCAAAATGACAACACTATATTTGGTCAGACACGGCGAGACGATAGATAATGCAGCACAGGTAATGCAGGGGCAAACGCAAGGTCGTCTCAATGCAAACGGAATTCGGCAGGCGGAACTTCTGAGAGAGCAATTGTGCCGTGAACCGATCGACGCATTCGTGGCGAGCGATCTGAATCGGGCGATAGAAACGTGCCGCATCATAGCGTTGCCGCACAGGCTGCCGATCGAGACAACTCCCTTGCTGCGTGAACGCGACTGGGGCAACTTTACCGGACGCTACATTCCCGATCTGCGCAACGTCCCTCTGCCGCCTAATGTCGAAAGCATCGAACGGATAAAGGCGAGGGCGCTGGCATTTCTGTCGTACATCAAAACCGCATACCCCGACCAAACGGTGCTGGCCGTTGGGCATGGCATCATCAACAAGGCCATTCAGAGTGTATTCTTCCGTCTGCCGATGAACGAAGTCAAACGAATGGAAAACGCCGAGGTGCGAATCCTGCAATTATAGGGGATCCGCACCTCTTTCGCTCGGAGACAACCGACGGTTCTTTCCGTGTTATCCTTATCTTTTTACCTGTTATCTGCGACCGCCGAAGCGAATAACGCCGCTACTGTTTTGCGAATTGCCTGCACTGTTTTGCGAGCCTACCGAACCGACGGACGGCTGCCCGAAACTGCCCGAACGATTGGGCGAACCGAATGAACGGTTCGGAGATTCGGAAGAATGATTCGGAGCATCGTACGAACGACTGGGCGCCGACGAGGAACGATTGGGCGTGAAGGTTTCGTTCGGAACAGTTGTCCTGTCCACACTCCCGTCTCTTCTGCCGCCGCCGAAGCTACCGCCGCCGCGACTGCCGTTTTCAATATTGTTACGACCACCGAAACTTCTGCTGCCGTTATCGTTCATATCGGGTCGTGTTACCGTAGTGCGAGTACTGCTCTGTCGGTTGCCGAACACACCGCCTCCGCTGCGATTGGGGCTGCTGTCGTACCGGCGCATATCATCGGGATAGCTGCGCATCTCTTCGCCGCTGCGACTGCCGTTGCCGTAGACGGATCTGCCGCGGCGCGGTCCGTTTCCGAACGAGATATTGCCGCTGTAGCGCTGATAGTCGCCCCGATTGTAGCCGTCGCGCATGCCGTAATAACGTCCGTCGTCGACGCGCATGCCGTAACGCCGACCGTAATACCACGACCTGCCGCCATTCACGTGCCAACTGTGTCCGCCACGATACACGGTGTAGAAACGCGGCATACCGAAGTAAAAATAGTCGCGATACGGATAGCGGGCATAAATACCGAAATGCCAGTAGCCCGAATCCCAGTAAAGCGGACGATAGAAATAAGAAGCCTCGCGATACATACGATACTGCCAGTCGCGCAGAATATAACTCAAGTCGAGATTACGTCGTTCCCAATAAACGCCGTACAAGTCGCTGTAGTCGCCGACGGTCATCAGATAATCCAAATTAATTTCGTAGGCCGCCTCGTACTGATCGTCGGTCAGATTCAGTTCGTAAGCCATCTTATCGGTCAAGAACAAAGCTTGCCGGCGAGCCTGCTCGTAGCTCATGGCGCCGGCCGAAGCCGTTATCGTAAACAGTGCCACAAGGGCGATGATCAGCTTTTTCATAATCGTTACGTTTTAAATGATTTCACATTGCAAATGTATTACGAAACAGGCCTCGTTAGAAAGGGTTTTCCCTAAACACTGTTGGGAAAATCCCTATGATTGTAAAACTGTCGTTGCTGTACGGTAAAGGCTCCAAACATTATGAAATTATAGTCTGCAATGCCGATCAACAGGTGTTGCAGCTACATTTTTCGAGAAAATAAGCCCCGCTATGCCTTACCATCATTGATTTTAGGGCCCAGCAATAGTTTTGGTTGAAAATGTAGTGCTACATTTTGGACTAAAATGTATTTTAGGTGTTTCCGCGCGACACGGAAGGATCAAAAATGAGGTTTTAATACCATTACCTAACGTGGGATGGAAGAACGCCGGGCTTTTGATTGATTTTTATCCGGCGGCAATGCAAGACATGGTAAAGGGACGCAATAAAAGGCGTGTGCTTATTGATTCTCGGTTGATTCGGTTGAAGGTGCCGTCGGTTCTTTCAATCGGCTGTAGTCGTCTAATAAATAGCGGCGCGAAATAATCAGGGTTACGACGACGGATAGCATCGAGGCACAGAACATGGCAACGACGATTAAGAGTTGACAGGCAACGGCTGTCACGATGGCGACGCCAGAGAGTATCATGCTCCACAAAACGACGGGCGAAACGAGTATCGTCAGCAGTCCCATGTAGGCGATACCGAGCAGGGCTGTTTGCTGAATGGCGCGTCGCATCAGATAATCGAGCGCTTCGGTGTGGGTGGCGCCGTTGCCCAGCAAATAGCGATAGAGTAGGGCGTGATGGCGCAGCCCCATGTAATAAATGTGCAGGGCTCGGCTGTTGGTCATGATGATATGGCCGAGCAGCAGTCCGGCAACAGGAACGAGGAAGCGGGCCGATAACAAATTTGCCGGTTCTGCGATGAGCAGCAAGAAATAGAAGCCTACCGTGAGCACCGCAATCGATGTGCCGGCTATGACGGGCAGAAGCATTTGCCGCAGCTCGAGTTTTGCCCTACGGACAATTATCGCCGAACTGCATACAATCAACAGACAGACAAACAACAGTGTGACTACAGGCTGATTCCACAGCACGACGTAATGCAGGCAGATGCCGAGAAGCAGCGCCCCGAAAATCGTCTTGACCAATGCCCGGACGGCTTTGCCGAGCTGGCGGATTCGGAAGATGTACATGATGTAAAGTGGAAACGCGATCAACAAAAGCGCTCCGACAAATTGCCATACTGTTATTTCCATATCTATTCGTTCGGATGAAGTTCTATCAATTGTTCGGCGATGCTCGTCAGGTGCCGGTCGGCAGTCGTTGTCAAGACCACTGCGCCACGCCGTGCCAGCTCTTGTATATAAGTTGCGGTTGCCTGCCATGTTTCGGCCGTTTGCAGGGCCGTGGGTTCGTCGAGTAGTACCATCGGACGGTGCAGCAGGCCGGCGAACGACAGGAAGATGCGTTGCTTTTCGGCTGCCATCAAGCTATGCAAAGCGAGGTTGTAACATGACTCGTCGACACCCAGGCGTTGCCATTCTTCCATCAAGTTTCGGTGCGAACAGTCTGCGCTATTCCATCGAAGTGATGCCAACGTATCGAAGAGATCGCAAACGCGCTGTTCGCCGAATTGAAAAGCTTGCGGAACATAGGCCATCATGCTTCTGAACGTTGCGGCCGAAAGGGGCGAAAGCAGTTCGCCGTTTACCGTGATGTATCCTTCGTCGACGGGCCGAAGCCCCATAAACGCTTCGAGCAAGGCGGTTTTACCGCACCCGTGCGGCCCGACGACACACGTAATTCGACCGTCGGGAGCGACGAACGAAAGGTCTTTCAGCAGAACCTTTCCTGCCACAGAGAGCGTTGCTTGTTTGATTTCGAGCATGATGTCGCAAAGGTAGATAAAATACTTCGAATTCGGTATTATTGCGTATCTTTGCGCTGCAACAAATTCTCTTTGTTTTATATGACGAAAATGCAAACCACCGCAGAAGATTTTTATCTGCCGGCCGAATGGGAACTGCAGAGCGGCGTACAACTGACATGGCCGCATGCCGATACCGACTGGAAGCCTTACCTCGAAGCGATAACGGCCACCGAGGTTTTGCTGGCTAAGACCATTGCCCGGTACGAAAGGGTGCTGATCGTAGCGCAGGAACCGGAAGAAGCGGCACGGTATTTTTCGCACGACGAACGGCAGCGCATCACCTTCAGGGCATGCCCGCTGAACGATACCTGGGCGCGTGACCATGCGTTTATTACGCTGCGGTCGCCGGCAGACGGCAACCGAATCAAACTGCTCGATTTCAGATTCAACGGATGGGGTAATAAATTCCGATCCGACTTAGATACGCAGATCAACCGTCGGCTGTTCGACCTTGCGACCTTCAACGGCGAATATGTCGACTGCAACGACATGGTGCTCGAGGGCGGCTCGATAGAGAGCGACGGCAAGGGCACCCTCCTGACCACCTCCCTCTGTTTGCTGGCCCCCCATCGCAATCAGCCCATGAGCCGCGACGAGATAGAGGCCGAACTGATGCGTCGGCTGCATGTCCGGCGTGTTTTATGGGTCGACCACGGCCGGCTCGACGGTGACGACACCGACGGACACATCGACACCACCGTGCGGTTTGCGCCCAACGACACGTTGCTGTACGTCGGATGCGACGATCCGACCGAAGGGCAGTACCACGACTTTAAACAAATGGAAGAACAGCTCAAAACCTTCCGAACCCTCGACGGCCGGCCCTATCGCCTGCTGCGCCTGCCATTTGCTCCCCCGATGACCGACAACGGCGAGCGGCTGCCGGCCACATATGCCAATTTCGTGATCGTCAACGGCGCCGTCATCTATCCCACCTATGGGCACCCCCAGCTCGACCGCCGCGCCGCGCATGTCATCGGTCAGGCCTTTCCCGGCCGCGTCGTCGTCGGCATCGACGCCAGTACCGTTGTACGCCAGCACGGGTCGCTGCATTGTCTGACAATGCAATTTCCGGAGCGGGCAATCGTCACCGAAAAAGAATCTTCACAATCCAACCCATAAAAATGATGAACGAGATAAAAATAGGTCTGATTCAGCAACGAAACACGACCGACAAAGCTGAGAATTTAAGCCGACTGGCCGAGAGCATCACCGACCTGGCCGAACGAGGAGCACAGCTCGTCGTACTGCAAGAGTTGCACAACACGCTGTACTTTTGCCAGACAGAAAACGTCGACAATTTCGACTTGGCCGAACCGATACCCGGCCCCTCGACCGCATTTTTCGGCCAGTTGGCCCAGCGCCTCGGCGTGGTCATTATCGCCTCGCTGTTCGAGAAACGCGCATCCGGCCTCTACCACAACACCGCCGTGGCGATAGAAAAAGACGGCAGCATCGCAGGCATGTACCGCAAGATGCACATACCCGACGACCCAGCCTATTACGAGAAATTCTACTTCACGCCCGGCGACCTCGGTTTCTGTCCCATCGACACGTCCGTCGGTCGGCTCGGCATACTCGTTTGCTGGGATCAGTGGTACCCCGAGGCAGCTCGCCTGATGGCCCTGCAAGGCGCTCAACTACTGATTTACCCCACGGCCATAGGTTACGAACAAACCGACAGCAGCGACGAGCAACGTAAGCAGCGCGAGGCATGGATAACTGTGCAGCGCGGGCACGCCATAGCCAACGGACTGCACGTCGTGACCGTGAACCGCACCGGACACGAACCCGACCCCTCGGGGCAGACCGGCGGCATAAGCTTCTGGGGGCACTCGTTCGTAGCCGGACCGCAAGGTGAACTGCACTACCAAGCCAGCGACGAAGAAGAACGGACCGTCGTAACGATCGATATCGACCGCACCGAGCGCGTAAGACGCTGGTGGCCCTTCTTGCGCGACAGGCGAATCGACCGATACGGCGATATCACGCAACGGTTCATCGACCGATAATATTTTCACCTTAAAACACATTTTAGCCCTGTTGTTGCGCAATGTTTTCGCCTAAAACACATTTTATCCCCTGTTGTTGCGCAATGTTTTCACCTTAAAACACATTTTAGCCCTGTTGTTGCGCAATGTTTTCGCCTAAAACACATTTTATCCCCTGTTGTTGCGCAATGTTTTCACCTTAAAACACATTTTAGCCCTGTTGTTGCGCAATGTTTTCGCCTAAAA
>CAUQAO010000095.1:0-9263 GCA_963515815.1 uncultured Prevotella sp. | reverse complement strand
GGATAGATATAGGCTATAAACTCCTTATCGACAGAGAGCAGACAATTGTGAAAAAATAAGGGATTGAATAAACGAACTTTTCCTTCTTTATTCACAGCCGTTATCTCCTTACCCCTTCTCCACGTCTTCACTCTGAAGTTCGGCGATTTTAGGTAGCATATTTGTATCGCATCCAATTGGCGCCGTGTAATCGCATCAAATTTTATGGACACTGCCTTTTGCTGTGCACATAAATCCATGGGAAGAACCAGCAGCAAAACAACTGTGGCTATTAGAGCATCCCAACGTCGTACTATTTTTTTGCTCATAAATAATATTTTTAATTGATGAGACTTCTTTTGCTAAACCCTAAAAAAAATCAAATCGTATCATCGGCATACCATTCGATTCACCTGTCTCCGTGATTTTAAAAATACAACAGATGCACAAATATACGAAATTAACAGTATTCCGGTTCGTAAGACTCATTTTTTTTAGTCATCGTCAAACTTTTTCTCAGTATATAAAGATCAGGATAGGAAGCCCATCTTTCGCGCGGTTTGCAACAATAGTTGCATCAAGGGTTCGCGCTCGTTGGGCACTTTGTTATCTAACAGAGCTTCTTTCAGAGCTTTTTTCAGCATTCCCACCTCGCGTGACGGGGGCAAATGAAACATTTCCATAATCTCGTTTCCGTCAATACAAGGCTGTAGTAGCCGTTTATAGTCGCGTTCTTTGAGGTTGTCAAGTTTTTCTCTTACCATCCGGAAGTTCTCCAGAAAACGCTGTTTGCGCTGTGCATTCTTGCTGGTGATGTCTGCCTCGCAGAGCGTCATCAGGTCGTCTATATCGTCGCCGGCATCGTTGATCAATCGCCGAACAGCGCTATCGGTTACCTCATCGTCGGCAATGGCGATGGGACGCATGTGCAGGTCGACCATTTTTTGTACGTACTTCATTTTCGAATCCATCGGAAACTTCAGGCGTCTGAATATCTCTGGAATCATCTTTGCACCCAAATAATTGTGGTTATGAAAGGTCCAGCCCGCCACGGCGTCCCAGCGTTTGCTACGCGGTTTTCCTATGTCGTGAAACAGGGCGGCCCACCTAAGCCACAGGTTGTCGGTATGGCGGCAGATGTTGTCGACCACTTCGAGTGTATGATAAAAATTGTTTTTGTGCGCACGTCCGTTTCTCATTTCGACGATATCGAGTTTGGTAAACTCGGGTATGATGAGTTCGAGCAGGCCGCAGCGATGCAGTTCTACGAAGCCGCGGCTGGGCTGCGGGGTCATCATGATTTTGTTCAGTTCGTCGGCAATACGCTCTCCACTCACGATTCTCATGCGATAGGCATTGCGCTGCAATGCTTCAAAGGTCTGATCTTCGATGAAAAACTTCAGCTGTGTCGCGAAACGTACGCAGCGGAGCATGCGCAGCGGATCGTCGGAAAAAGTGATATCAGGATCGAGCGGTGTACGGATCAGCCCGTCTTCCATATCGGCAATTCCGTCGAAAGAATCGATGAGTTGCCCGAATCGGTCACTGTTGAGACAAACGGCCAAAGCATTGATGGTAAAATCGCGGCGGTTCTGATCGTCTTCCAACGTACCGTTCTCCACGACCGGCTTGCGCGAATCGTGGCTGTAGCTCTCTTTTCGGGCACCAACGAACTCTACTTCAAGGTCTCTGAACTTCACTTGCGCCGTGCCGAAATGGCGGAAGACAGAAAGATGGGCTTTCCTGCCCAACTGCTTTTTCAGCGCATCGGCCACCTGAATACCGCTTCCCACAACAACGATGTCGATATCGTTAGAAGGCCTTTCCAAAAAAAGGTCACGCACATAACCGCCTACTACATAACATTCCATGCCAAGAGCGTCGGCTGCAGCGGATATTTGATGAAAGATATTGTGATCGAGAAGGAGGGCCAAATCGGCATTCGAAAGATTTCTCATTATGATTTATAAAACTTCTTAAGTGTCGGCAAAGTTAGTAAAAAATGGGCACGTTTCATCGGCGTACATCATATTTTTAGTACTTTTGCAAACATGAAAAAATCCATCTGGCTAGCCCTGTGCGCATTTATTCTGGTATCGTGTAACAAGACTGAAGACGAGAAAGCTGCTACCCTGCTCTCCGAAATAAAAACACTATACGAAAACGGTGACTATTCGCAGGCGCTCGACTCGATCGTTTCGCTACGCAACAAGTTTTCAAAAGCCATAGAAAGTCGACAACAGGCCTTGAAGATCTGGCAAGAAGCATCGCTCAAAATCGCCCAGCAAGACATCGCTCTGACCGATTCGGCACTACAGGCCACGCTGCGAGCAATCCCATTGGAAACGAACCTGTATAAAGCCAACATGATGAGGGTAAAAAGAGACTCGCTGAAAGCCCGATACGAAGCCATGTGCAGCGTGGTTCGGATGATCAGGTTGCGACAAAAACAAACACAAGAATAAAAATATGAGCAAAGTGAATACGGAAGAACAGTTCAAAAGTGTTCTGAAAGAATGTAGGACCCTCTTCGAAAAGAAACTGCACGACTACAGTGCGTCATGGCGCATATTACGCCCCTCGTCGCTCACCGATCAGCTCTTCATCAAAGCCACCCGCATCCGCTCTATCGAAATCAAGAAAGAAGCCATGGTAAACGAGGGGATTCGTATCGAATTCGTGGCGTTGATCAACTACGGCATCATTGGACTGATACAAATAGAAAAAGGATTCGCCGACGAAATAGATATTGACTCCGAACAGGCCCTGAAGCTATACGACCAACATGCACAAGCAGCGCTCGAACTAATGATCAGAAAAAACCACGATTACAACGAAGTCTGGCGCCTGATGCGCGTAAGCAGCTACACGGATTTCATATTGACAAAGATACAACGGATCAAAGAATTAGAGGATATACACGGACAGGCGCTCGTCTCGGAAGGTGTAGATGCCAACCTGATGGACATCATTAATTACGCTGTTTTTGGCGTTATCAGACTCAGTGAATAAGCTCAAAACAATAATAACCAACGTAAGTCGGTTGCTGTTGGTGCTGACTTTCATTGTATCAGGATACGTCAAAGCCATCGATCCTTTAGGAACGCAGTACAAGATACACGACTACCTCGAGGCGCTTCATTGGCAAAATCTTGTCCCCGATTGGGCAACACTGAGCATATCCATCGCCTTATCGGCCCTCGAGTTCAGTCTCGGTATCTTTATTTTATTGGCCATCCGCCGCCGGCTGGTATCTAAGCTCACACTTGTTTTCATGCTCTGCATGACTTCGGTTACCCTGTGGCTGGCAATAGCCAACCCCATCAGCGATTGCGGATGCTTCGGCGATGCCGTCAAACTGACCAACACACAAACGCTGCTAAAAAATATCGTACTATCGGCACTGGCTGCGATTCTATCGATTTGGCCGTTGCGCATGTGGCGTTTCATCTCAAGATCCAACCAATGGATAGCCATCAATTACACCATTCTCTTTATCATCGCTTCCAGCCTTTACAGTCTGTACAAACTGCCGCTATTCGATTTCCGCCCTTATCACATCGGAGCAGACATCATGAAAGGCATGACAATACCCGAAGGAGCCGAAACGCCAAAATTCGAAACAACCTTTTTAATGAAGAAAAACGGTGTCATGAAAGAATTCGCATTAGAAAACTATCCTGACTCTACATGGCAGTTCGTAGACAGCAAGACCGTACAGGTATCGCAGGGATACGTACCGCCGATCCATGATTTCAGCATACAGACAAGAGAAGGCGAAGACCTGACAGAACAGATATTAACTCGTCCGGGCTACACCTTCCTGCTGATCGCTCCGCATTTGGAGAAAGCGAGCGACTCGAACTTCGGCGATATCGACCGCCTATACGAGTATGCACAGACCTATGGTTATCCGCTGTATTGTCTCACAGCCAGCACCGAGAAGTCGATCAAAGAGTGGCAAGACCTCACAGGAGCCGAATATCCCTTTTGCATGACCGATGAAACCACACTGAAAACGATCATCAGAAGCAACCCCGGGCTGTTATTGCTGAAAGAAGGCGTCGTGATCAGAAAATGGAGCCATAACGACCTGCCCGCCGAAAGCGAACTGAAACAACCGTTAGAACAACTGCCCATCGGACAAATGCCACAAGACAGCATCCCGAAGAAAATCATGCTGGTCTTTACATGGTTCGTACTGCCGCTTATGCTGCTGACCATCGCAGACCGGCTATGGGCATGGAGCCAATGGATCAGGCTGAGAAAATACAGAAAAAAGCAATATCAACTTTTAAAAAAGAATAGAAAAATGAGAAAGAAAATTGTAGCAGGAAACTGGAAAATGAACCTGAACCTGCAAGAAGGCGTAGCGTTGGCCAAAGAAATCAACGAAGCAATGGCTGCAGAGAAACCCAACTGCGGCGTCATTATCTGCACACCGTTCGTCCACTTGGCAAGCGTAGTACAAGTGCTCGACCAGAACTTGGTAGCACTTGGCGCTGAAAACTGCGCCGATCAGGAAAAAGGAGCCTACACCGGTGAAGTTTCGGCCGAGATGGTCAAGAGTACAGGAGCACAGTATGTCATATTGGGACACTCCGAACGGCGTCAATACTACAACGAGACACCCGAAATTCTGAAAGAGAAAGTGCTGCTGGCACTCAAAAACGGACTGAAAGTCATCTTCTGCATCGGCGAAACACTGGAAGAGCGCGAAGCCAACAAGCAGAACGAAGTATGCAAGGCAGAACTCGAAGGATCGGTGTTCAACCTCTCGGCCGAAGAATTCAAGAACATCATCATCGCCTACGAACCCATCTGGGCCATCGGAACCGGCAAGACCGCCACATCCGATCAGGCAGAAGAAATTCATGCCTTCGTACGTTCGACCATCGCCCAAAAGTACGGTCAGCAGACGGCAGAAGGAACAACCATTCTGTACGGCGGAAGCTGCAAAGCCAGCAACGCACCCGAACTGTTTGCCAAACCCAATATCGACGGCGGGCTCATCGGTGGCGCATCATTGAAATGTGCCGACTTCAAGGGCATCATCGACGCTTGGAAAAAATAAAACTCAACGTGCAGCCGAGCGAGGGGCGAAACGAATAGAAACCGCTCGCTCGGCACGCAACGTTCAACCCCAAAAAGACCTATGAAGAAATTCGTCACCCTACTATTCATCATCGCCTGCGCAGCATCGACGGCCGAAGCACAGACCTTTCTGGAGCATCTGCAAAAGAAAGAGCCGGGAAAAGCATCCGTCAAGGTAAGCCAGAGCAAAGAAATAGACGAATTGGTGAACGGCAAGGCGAAGACAAACACGAAAACCGCAACACCGGCACCGACCACTGCACAGAAACCCAAAGAAGAAGAACCGCGGAAGCAAGACACCGACGGAAAAACCGAAGAAAAAGAACAACCCACGGAAGAAAAGAACACTGACGAACTGGAAATACCCACGCTCGACCTGCGCAAAAAAGTGATGCGACGAAGCTACAAAACCAGCGGATACCGCGTACAGGTATACGCCGGCGGAAACTCCAGAACCGACCGACAGAAAGCCGAAAGCATCAGAGACGATATCAAACAAAGCCTCCCCAACGAACCCATCTACGTACATTTTTACTCGCCGAGATGGATCTGCCGCGTGGGCAACTACCGAAGCTACGAAGAAGCCGCACAAATGTTAGAACAAGTCAGAAAACTGGGATACAAACAAGCCAGCATCGTTCGGGGAAAAATCACCGTGCAATACTAAAACAGCACCATGAATCGCGAAATAACATCCCCCCAACAACTCGACCACTTGGCCGAACTCTACCGAGAAATACTCACACTGATCGGCGAAAACCCCGACCGCGAAGGACTGCAGAAAACACCCCAGCGCGTGGCAAAAGCCCTGCAAGTGCTCACCAAAGGATACAGCGAAGACCCGCGACAAATACTCAAAGACGCACTCTTCGAAGAGGAATACAACCAAATGGTCATCGTCAAAGACATCGACTTCTTCTCCATGTGCGAACACCACCTGCTGCCCTTCTACGGCAAAGCCCACGTAGCCTACATCCCCAACGGACACATCACGGGCTTGAGCAAAATAGCACGCGTGGTCGACAGCTACAGCCACCGGCTGCAAGTACAAGAACGGCTCACACAGCAAATCAAAGACTGCATACAACAAGCCCTCGCACCCATGGGCGTCATGGTCGTGATCGAAGCCAAACACATGTGCATGCAAATGAGAGGCGTAGAAAAACAAAACGCCATCACCACCACAAGCGCCTTCAGCGGAGCATTCGGACAAGCCAAAACACGCGAAGAGTTCATGAACCTGCTGCACACCGAATCGAAACGAATATAACAAACAACAATTAACACCAGCCAACTTATGCGATTCATTTCATGGAACGTCAACGGACTCAGAGCCTGCGTCGGAAAAGGATTCGAAAACACATTCCGAACCCTCGACGCCGACTTCTTCTGCCTGCAAGAAACCAAAATGCAACACGGACAGCTCGACCTCAACTTCGACGAATACCAAGCCTACTGGAACTACGCCGACAAAAAAGGATACTCGGGCACCGCCATCTACACACGCCACAACCCCATCGGCGTAACCTACGGCATCGGCAGCGACGAACACGACCGCGAAGGCCGCGTCATCACACTCGAAATGGCAGACTTCTACCTCGTCACCGTCTACACACCTAACTCGCAAGACGAGCTGCGACGCCTCGACTACCGAATGGCCTGGGAAGACTGCTTCCGCGAATACCTCAACCGGCTCGACAGCCTAAAACCCGTCATCGTATGCGGCGATATGAACGTTGCCCATCAGGAAATCGACCTCAAGAACCCGAAAACCAACAGACGTAACGCCGGATTCACCGACGAAGAACGCGCAAAGATGACCCAACTGCTCGACAGCGGATTCACAGACACCTTTCGCTTCGTCTACCCCGAACAAATCACCTACTCGTGGTGGTCGTACCGATTCCGCGCCCGCGAAAAAAACACCGGCTGGCGCATCGACTACTTTCTCACGTCGAACCGACTGCAAGACCGAATTGCCGATGCCAAAATACACACCGAAATACTCGGCAGCGACCATTGTCCCGTCGAATTAGACCTGCGATAACGCTCCACCCCTCGGTCGATACAAGAAAAACGGCAACCCAACCTGCGCCGAACCAACCCGAAAGGTATTCTCACAACAGAGAGTACCTTTCTTCGTTTCGCCCCTCACACCGCATTGCCTTCGGCCACCGGCACGCTTCGACCGAGTAAAATTCCGTCAAATTATTAAATTCTTATCATCGACGGTAGTAAATAATAGAATTTGAAATGAAATATTATCATTGACGATTGACGATAGTCGATCATAGAAAAATGTCTGTAGGCTGGCCCATCGCGAGGGGGTGACTGATACGCTCCTTTTCGATAAGGCGAAAACATCAAAGGGAAACAACAAACTTACCAAAGGCTCTTGACAGGGAAGCATTAGTTAAATTAAAGTCTCTCCGCTTTGAGAATTTGGAGGAGGAAATAGTAACGGCTCGTGATATGTTTCTTTTCGCTTGTTATATCTGAGCAGCCTATTGCAATTTGATAGAGCTAAGCAAGAAACATTTTGTTCGTGACGATGAGGGCAGCCTTTGGTTAAAGTTCAACCGACAAAAAACAGGTGTGCTCTGTCGTATCAAGCTGTTGCCGGAAGCCATTCGATTAATTGAGGGATACCATTTATTGTTGATATTCTACCATCGTTTCTATAAATGTACTCTCCGGATGAATTTGAAAGAAAGTTATTTTTTTCGTTGTTTCTTTGGAAATCAATTTGATAATCATTTTTTTTGTACCAAAATTCATCTGATGATATGATTAGTTACACCTATCCGCACCTACACAATGGATGGGCGGGCATCGGTATCTGCTGATTCTAACGAATATTTCAATAAATGAAAGAGATGATGATTCACACACAGACGTATCATTCGCCTTGCGGCGACCTGCTGCTCGGCTCGTTTGAAGGAAAACTTTGCTTATGCGATTGGACGGTGGAACCGCATCGGCAACTTGTAGACCACCGTTTGAAACGAATATTGAACGCATCTTTTGAGGATGCACCGTCAGAAATAACCCGTAGAGCCGCTGAAGAGTTGGACGAATATTTTGCCGGAAAGCGCAAAGCCTTCGACTTGCCATTGCTCTTTGTCGGCACCGACTTTCAGAAGTCTGTATGGGACGCTTTACTTGACGTGCCGTTCGGAGCAACACAATCTTATGCGTGGCTTGCCGAAAAAATAGGAAATCCGAAAGCAGTTCGTGCTGTCGGCATGGCAAACGGAGCCAACAGCATCTCCATTTTCGCGCCTTGCCATCGCATTATCGGCAGCAACCGCTCGCTCACCGGCTATGGCGGAGGTTTGGAAGCCAAACGCTTTTTGTTAGATTTGGAAAGCAACAGCTTGCCGTTATGACTGAAACCAAAAGTCGGGCAGTAAGAATACCGTCGTCGTCTCTCTCCATATTGCAGCGGGGCAAGTCTATATTTCTGGACAGTAGCAGGCGGGGCGATACCAGAGATGAAAGATTACACCCACAAAAAATATAGACAAAAGAAATGGTTAGTGTGTGTAATGTTCTAAAACAGGTTGATAGCATCGATTTCTGTTTTAGTAGTTTACTTAAACCTCGATAATAACGCCACGGCTTCTTCGGTCGAGGTGGTGAAGTTTACCATGCGTCCTCTGTTACTTTCGACGATGAAAGCGGCGAAACTATGGCTGGTATATTTCGACCAATCGCCGACAATAGCGAGACGGACACGATAGTTAGAAAATTTCTGAAGGATTTCGCCTGCGAGCTTAGTTTTCAAGTGGAAGAAGCGGGGAGAAATGCTATGCTCGTGGATTATTATTCCATCGTAATACTGCCCGAAGAGTTCGCCTATCAAATCTAAGGCATCTTGTACGTTGTTGATGAATTGATCTTCAGATCTGAATTCAAAGAATGTTTGTCCGTCGACTTGATGAGATATGATAGACTTTTCTTTCATGTTTTGTTGTTTTTGTGAACAACTAATTATTTTACGGTGACAAAGGAGATAGCTCGCCATTCTTGCTGGCTGATTTTTGTGAAGTGTTCGGTGCGGAAATCGTTAAGCAGGGGAACAGGTTTGTTGTGTTCAGTGTGATGGTATATGAACCCGCATTTCTCTTGTGCTCGACGCGATTTTTCATTGCCGTCGTAATAACCGCACCAAACGGAAGAAAGATGCA
>CAUQAO010000094.1:0-9399 GCA_963515815.1 uncultured Prevotella sp. | reverse complement strand
CACAACAGCAGCATAAAGCTGACCTTACGGCTGGCTGAAGCGCAGGAGGTAACAAAAATTTATTCGAAACGCGAGGTTTTCAATATCCTGAAAACGTCGAATCCACAGTTCGTACGGTTATGCGATTCGCTGGGGCTTGAATTATCTTGAGCAGGCCGGTTCAGATTAGTTTCATCCCCAACTTCTCACATTCTTTTCGCATGTCGGCCGGCCAAATGCTGGCTTGTATTTCGCCGATATGCGCTTTCTGTAAAAGAACCATACAAAGCCGACTTTGACCGATACCGCCACCGATGCTTAACGGCAGTTTATCGTTTAAAAGTTGTTGGTGGAAGAAAAGCTTTTCTCTTTCTTCCTTATTTTCCAGTTTCAGTTGTTGCAAGAGGCTGTTCTTATCCACACGAATGCCCATCGACGAGAGTTCGATCGAACGCTCTAACACAGGATACCAGATAAGAATGTCGCCATTCAGTCCTGCCTTGCCGTTTTCGGCTACCGTCGACCAATCGTCGTAATCAGGGGCGCGCCCGTCATGCTTTTCGCCGTTGCTAAGTTTGTTCCCTATACCGATAATGAAGACGGCACCATGCTTTTTACAGATAGCATTTTCGCGTTCTTTGGGCGTTAGATCAGGATAAAGTTTCAAAAGATCGTCGCTGTGGATGAAATAAATATGATCGGGCAGAAAAGGTTTCAACTCGGGATAAGTCTCGCAGGTCAGGTATTCTGTGCGGAGCAAGGCCGAATAAATGCGCTCCACTACGTTTTTCAGGAACGCGAGCGTACGCTGTTCGGCCGTAATAACGGCTTCCCAGTCCCACTGGTCTACATACAGCGAGTGCAAATTGTCAAGTTCTTCATCGGCTCTGATGGCATTCATGTCGGTATATACTCCGAATCCCGGTTCGATACAATACTCGGCCAGAGTGAGTCTTTTCCATTTAGCAAGCGAATGTACCACCTCGGCTTTCGCGTCTCCGAGATCTTTTATCGGAAAGGTAACGGCACGTTCTATCCCGTTCAGATCGTCGTTGATACCCAGTCCCTCGAGTACGAACAATGGCGCAGTGACACGTCTCAATCGTAATTCGGTAGAGAGGTTCTGCTGAAAAAACTCTTTTATCTGCTTAATGCCCCGTTCCGTCTGCTGCATATCCAGCAAAGCCCGGTATGTTGTCGGCTTTATTAGCTTACTCATATCTATTTGTTCTAAATTTTTATTACCGATTAGAGTATTGTATTTATATACATGCAAAGGTACGGCAGATGTTTTATATATGCAAGTGTTGAATAGCTGGCGGGGTTCCCGCCAGCATGTTTTTGACTGAAAAGTGAGCAGCGGGGCTCCCACCAGCGTGTTTTTGACCGAAAAGTGAGCAGCGGGGCTCCCGCCAGCGTGTTTTTGACCGAAAAGTGAGCAGCGGGGCTCCCGCCAGCATGTTTTTGACTGAAAAGTGAGTAGCGGGGCTCCCGCCGAACCCATCCGAATCAGGAAATCCTTCTTTTCTTGTCCCGAACAAAGGTTGAATCGTATTTTTAAGGGAGCTTTTTTGCCTGAATCGATAATTCTCTCTATATTTGCACACGGTAAAGGCTCCGTAGCTCAGCTGAATAGAGTGTCAGATTCCGGTTCTGAAGGTCCTGGGTTTGAATCCCAGCGGGGTCACAATCAACCGATTTCGGTTGATCCGAATAATTCCAGAGAGAAGTATTATAATTGAAAAACAAAAAACAATGGACATCACAGAGAGGTTTATCAACTATACCAAATTCGATACGCAATCGTGCGAAGATTCGCAGACCGTGCCCAGTACATCGAAGCAACTAATATTCGCCGAATACCTTAAAAAGGAATTGGAGCGCGAAGGATTGGCTGATGTAGAGATGGACGAGATGGGATATATCTATGCCACCTTGAAGGCGAATACCAAGAAAGAGATTCCGACCATCGGATTTATTTCGCACTATGATACCAGCCCCGATGCCAGTGGTGCCGACATCAAGGCGCGGATCGTGAAGAATTATGACGGAAACGATATCGTGCTGTCAGAGGGTATCGTCTCTACTACAAGTAAATTTCCGGAACTGAAAGCGCACGTCGGCGAAGATCTGATCGTGACCGATGGGCATACGTTGTTGGGAGCCGATGATAAGGCCGGTATTGCAGAAATAGTACAAGCCATGTGTTATCTGCGCGATCACGACGAAATAAAGCACGGCGACATCCGCGTCGGATTCAATCCCGACGAGGAAATCGGACTCGGAGCACATCATTTCAATGTCGAGAAGTTCGGTTGCAGTTGGGCTTACACCATGGATGGCGGCGATCTCGGCGACTTAGAGTACGAGAACTTCAATGCTGCTGGCGTAAAGGTACGGGTAAAAGGCGTGAGCGTTCATACCGGTTATGCCAAAGGAAAGATGATAAACGCCAGCCGACTGGCCTGCGAGTTCAACAGCATGATACCCGAAGCCGAGATTCCCGAAACGACAGAAGGGTATCAGGGCTTCTATCATCTGCTAAGTATGGAGAGCCGAACAGAAGAGGCGAAACTCAGCTACCTGATCCGCGATCACGATAGAAACAAATTCGAAGACCGGAAAGATTTTATCGAGAAATGCGTACAGGCCATGAACGACAAGTATGGTGATGGCACCGTTGCGGTAGAGATAAAGGATCAGTACTACAACATGAAAGAAAAAATCGATCCGAACATGCACGTTATCGATATCGTTTTGCAGGCCATGCAAGAGTGCGGCGTAGCACCGAAGGTCGAGCCTATTCGCGGCGGAACGGATGGCGCACAGCTCAGCTTCAAAGGCCTGCCATGCCCCAATATCTTTGCCGGAGGCGTAAACTTTCACGGCCCGCACGAGTTCGTATCCGTACAAGTGATGGAAAAGGCAGTCGAGGTGATCGTCAAGATTTGCGAGATCACAGCCGATTACAACGACTAAGCCGACCGAATCGGCATACAGGCGGCCGCGATGACACGCACGACCGCTCGCAGAAAAGATAAAAGCGACAGGCGCAGCAGAGCGTCGGTCGCTTCTGTTTATTTCCCACCTCTTCTCATGAACGCCCGTTTGGCCCTTCGCGCTTATTTCGTTAACTTTGCATGCATTCGGAACATCCGTTCTCAAACAGGAGAATATCGCTTTTAAACAGGATAAATATGTCACAACTCCCCAATCTTATTACAGACCTCGCTTTGATCTTGGTGGTTGCCGGCGCGGTAACATTGCTTTTCAAGAAGCTGAAACAGCCGTTGGTACTCGGTTACATCGTGGCCGGATTCCTCGTCTCGCCCCATATGCCTTACGTAAAATCGGTTGTCGACGCGGTAGATATCAAGATCTGGGCCGACATCGGCGTTATTTTCCTGTTGTTCTCGATGGGTCTCGATTTCTCGTTCAAGAAGATTGCCAAGCTCGGCATGGCTCCTTTCATTGCCGTGTCATCGATCGTGTTTTTCATGTCGATCGTGGGGTATGCGGCGGCTCACATATTTGGATGGTCGCACATGGAGTGTATTTTTCTTGCAGCAGTGTTTGCCGTGTGCAGTAGTACGACGATCATTTACAAGACACTGACCGACCTGAAGCTCAAACAGCAACGTTTTGCCAATATCGTGTTGAGCGTACTGGTACTCGAAGACGTTTTGTCGATCGTTCTGCTGGTCATGCTTTCGGCCGTGGCCACGGGCAAGGGCATGGAGGGTCGCGAGCTGATAGAGATTGTTATGAAGATTGTTTTCTTCATCGTGTTGTGGTTTGTTGTCGGTATTTTCGTGATTCCGATGGCGCTGCGAAAACTTCGCCGACTGCTTACCAACGAGATCCTGCTCATTGTCTCGTTAGGCCTATGCTTCTTCATGGCCGTTTTCTCTACGAAGGTAGGGTTCAGCAGTGCGTTCGGCGCGTTTGTCATGGGATCTATCCTGGCCGAAACGATCGAGGGCAAGACCATCATGCGCGTGGTCGACCCGGTGAAAGATCTTTTCGGCGCCGTGTTCTTCGTTTCGGTAGGCATGCTCGTTGATCCGAAAGTTTTGGTAGCCTATGCCGTTCCTATTCTGATCGTGGTGGTGCTGATCATCGTCGGCCAAGCCATTTTCGGAACACTATCGTTCGTGCTCAGCGGCCAGTCGCTCAAAACAGCCATGCAATGTAGTTTCACGATAGCACAAATCGGCGAATTTCCTTTCATCATCATCTCGTTGGGTGTATCGCTCGGGGCAATTGGCGGCTTCATGTATCCTGTAGTCGTTGCCGGATCGGCGCTCACCACCTTCCTCACCCCTTACGTGCTGAAGTCGGCCCTACCCACTTACAACTTCATCGAAGCGCACCTGCCCAGGCATTGGGTGAAACGCCTCAACCGACTCACTATCGGCGAACAAACCACAGCGGCCGACAACAAATGGCGCGCCCTACTCATGCCCATGCTGCGCCAAACGCTCATCTACTCCATCCTGTCCACAGCCACCATCGGCCTGATGTTAACCTTCTTCCTCCCCTTCGTGCAGCGACTCTTACCGCCGTTCTGGGCCCATACCGTGTGCGGCATACTCACCATCATGGCCATTTCGCCCTTTCTGCGCGCCCTGGTGATGAAGAAAAACCACAGCGAAGAGTTCAAATACCTCTGGAGCAAAAGCCACAGCAACCGATTCCCCCTGCTGTTTACCGTGCTTGTGCGCATCCTCATCGCCATAGGCTTCATTTTCTATATCTGCCATTACCTCAGCAACCTGTCCGTAGCCCTGATAGCCAGCATCGCCGTGGCAACCATCGTACCCATACTCATGTCGCGCCGACTGAAGCGGCGGAGCATCATGTTAGAACGTCTTTTTGTGCAGAACCTGCGGTCGAAAGAAATCGAAGACGCCGTCTTGGGCCGAAAAAAACCCCTTTACGCCAACCGACTGTTGGATCGCGACATTCACATCGCCGATTTCGACGTACCCGAAGACAGTCTCTGGGGCGGAAAAACACTCGAGCAGCTGCACCTGCGAAAAACATTCGGCGTACACGTCAGCAGCATCCTGCGCGGAAAACGGCGCATCAACATCCCCAACGGACGAACCATCATCTTCCCCGGCGACAAAATACAGGCCATCGGGAGCGACGAACAGCTCACACGCCTCGATGCCGCCATCAACAACGAACGCTACGCCGACGATCCCGAAATAGAAAAGCGAGAGATGCGCCTGCACCAACTCATCATCGACAAAAACAGCCCCTTCGTCGGAAAAACACTACAAGAGAGCAACATTCGCAACCGCTACAACTGCATGGTTGTAGGCATGGAGGAAGGCGAAGAAAACCTGACGCCCATTCATCCGCAATATCTTTTCAAGCAGGGCGACGTCATCTGGCTCGTCGGCGAAAACCGATCGTTAGAACTCCTGCAACACATCTGATTTTACAAATAGAAGTTCGACTTCTTTCGAGAAGAAACGATTCAGGCCCCCAAAAGTCACTTTTTCAAGGCTAAAAACAAATTTTACCTGCCAGGATGATCGCTATTCAAGATGGGGAAATAAAAAAAGTTGCGGCGAACCCAATGTTCGTCGCAACTTTTTTATTTTGCCTCTCGAATGTTCGGAACCGACCTGGTAGTGCTGCGTTTCCGCCCCCAGTGGTTTATTTGCCGATCGAAGCCAAGTAGCGTTCGGCCTCGAGCGCAGCCTGACAACCGCTGCCGGCGGCAACGATGGCCTGCCGATAAACGCGGTCGGCTACATCGCCGGCTGCATATACACCTTCGATTTTGGTGCGGGGCGTTCCGGCAAGGGTTTGTATGTAACCGGTTTCGTCGGTGTCGAGGTAGGCTTTGAACACATCCGAATTGGGTTTATGACCGATGGCGAGGAAAAATCCGTCGATGGGCAGATCATAACGCTGCTCGTCGGTCTGCCCCATGCGCTTGACGAGGTGTGCCCCTTCGAGCCCGTTTTCGCCGTAAAGCCCCAGGGCGTTGTGTTCGTAAAGAATTTCTATTTTCGGATTGTCTTCTACCCGGCGGCGCATCACGTCCGAGGCGCGGAGCATGGGTTTGCGCACAATCATGTACACCTTGCTGCAGAGACCTGCCAGATAGGTGGCTTCTTCGCACGCGGTGTCGCCTCCGCCCACAACGGCTACGGTTTTGTTGCGGTAGAAGAAGCCGTCGCACGTGGCGCAGGCGCTCACTCCCTGTCCGCTGTACTTCTGCTCGTCGGCCAATCCGAGGTACTTGGCCGAGGCGCCGGTGGCAATGATGACGGTCTGTGCCTCGATTTCTTGTCCGCGATCTGTTGTCAGCAGGCAGGGTTTCCGGCTGAGGTCTGCCTTGACAATTTCGCCGTCGCGTATGTCGGCGCCGAATCGTTCGGCCTGCTGTCGCAAGTCGACCATCATCTGGTTGCCGTCTACGCCTTGCGGGTAACCGGGAAAGTTTTCAACCTCGGTGGTTTGCGTCAGTTGTCCGCCGGTTTGCATTCCGCAGTATAGCACGGGTTGCAGGTTGGCCCGAGCGGCATAAATAGCGGCGGTGTAGCCTGCGGGGCCGCTGCCGATGATCAGGCAGCGCGTGTATTGTTTGTTTGTTTCCATCTGATTCGTTTGTTGATGAGCGTTATGCTCGTGTTCGTCACGTTTAAAGTAGTTTTTCTATCTGTTCGGCAATGTTGTCGAGGTTTTCAGTGGGTTCGAAACGTGCCACGACCTGCCCCTTTTTGTTGATGAGGAACTTGGTGAAGTTCCATTTGATATCGGGCTTTTGTTTATAGTCGGGATCTTCTTTCGAAAGCATGTCGTCGAGTATCGGTGCAATGGGATGATTCATGTCCCAGCCGGCAAAGCCTTTCTGCTCTTTGAGGAACTTGTACAGGGGGGCGGCATCGCTGCCGTTAACCTTGATCTTCTTGAATCGGGGAAATTCTGTTCCGTAATTCAGTTTGCAGAACTCGTGTATGCTCTCGTCGGTGCCCGGCGCCTGCTGCCCGAACTGGTTGCAGGGGAAGTCGAGGATCTCGAAGCCGCGGGCATGGTATTTTTTGTAGAGATTCTCCAGCTCTTCGTATTGCGGCGTGAATCCGCACTTCGTGGCCGTGTTTACAATCAGAAGCACTTCGTCGGCATACTCTTTGAGCGATACGTCACCGCCTTTTCTGTCTTTTACAGTGAAGTCATAAACTGTTTTCATTTTTCTTATCTGTTATTTTGATTAATTTTTATGGTGCGGGATGCTCTATCGGTGTAGATCGGGATGACAAACGCCGGCACCTTCCTACCCTTGCAAAGATAACGATTAATGTTGAGAAGGCCGGGCGCAGCGATGCGAATAATTATTAATTTAGGCTTTCCCCGCGTAAGCGTAGGCAAACCCCTACGCAGGAATAGTAGAAAAGGATTGGACGGCGACCAAAGTTGTCTTACATTTGCAACATCAACAAATTGACGAACTAAAAAATACGATTATGAAGAAGATGACGAAACTTTTACCCCTTGTGCTGATCGCTTTGCTGTCGGTCGGTTTTACTTCGTGCAGCATCGACGACGACCCGTGGTCGGATACGTACGAAGATCCCTGGTTCGGCGATTGGAATCGCAACATCTGGTGGAACAACAACTATGCGAATCCGTCGGAAGACCTGCTGCTGATGGCGCGCACCCTGCGCGGTCATTGGTCGGGAACCACCGCCGCGCGGTTTTACGATGCCGATAACATCTTGCGCAACGAGGTGTACAATACGGATATCGAATTCGATCAGTATAAACCTAACGCGCTGTTCGGTCGCGGGCGGCAACGCGATTATTCGGGCAAGCAACTGGTTTACGACCGTACTTTCACCTGGCATATCGATACGAGGACGTGGGATATTCACATGGTTTACGACGGAAGCAACGGACAGGCGTTCGAAATGGTGATCGATTACGACGACCTGCGGCTGGACGAGCACCGCTTTCAAGGCATACAGAGAGGCAGGGGCGAGACCGACGAATTTGACTACGGGCGCTACACTTATGCGAAGAAATACGAGTTCGACCCCGAATAGGCCGACGGCTGCAGGACAATAAAACTGCAGAACAAAACAAAAGAGCCCGGTATTGCTGCAGCAATATCGGGCTTTTCGTTTCCTGTTCGAAGCCGAGGAGTGTCAGAATCCCCAAGCCTTTTTAACGCTCTCGGAAGACAGGTTCTCTACCTTGTCTTCAACATCGTCGGGCAGATTGCAAAAGAAATCGATACCGGTTCGCTGTTGCAGCTCTTTGATGCTAACGGCGTAAAGCCCCAGCGCATCGTCGCTGTGATCCTCGTCCAAGTGCTCTACCCAGAAGCCGATGGCCCGATACCCCTTCCTGTCTTTGGCAAGCAGAGCCATGAAGAAGTAGCGCGGAACGATAAATCGGCTGCGCGTGTACCCCAGAATGTGCTCGTCTTTGTCGATCGTGCCGCCCTTGCATACGTACAGCGTGTCGGCGTTGACGGCCAGCGAACGCACGCGATTTTCGAGCTTCTGCCATATCCGTTCATTCAGATTGCCCACCTGCGGCATGATGTTGGTCATGTAGAAAGTCTGTTCGTTGGCGTTTTGCGAATAAACCCGATCTTCGGATGCGCAGATATGGCCGCGCTGATAATACGAACCGGTGTTGGGGTAGTAGCTCTTGCTGAACTCGTTCTGAACGGGCGGCTGCTCGTTGGCCGGCACTTTCGGATCTGCCTGAAACGGATCGCCGCCCCACTTCGTTTTCTTCCAGTCGGCTCTTTTCCAGTTTTTGACGCGGTTTTCGCGATAAATCTCGAAACAGGTCCAACGTTGCGCCCGTTTCTCATGGTCCCATTCGATGGCATAGGTCATGCCGTACTCGGGCGTTGCGTGTACGATTACCTCACTGGTTCCGCCTTTCATTTTCGGGAACTCCAATCTTACCACCTCGCGCGGTATGGCTTTCCCCGATTGCGACGGCGCGGTGTACGAATTGGCATTGACATTTTTGCTTACCTCCGGCGCATTGTCTTCTTTATCTTCGTGGCATGCCACAACCGCAATGACCAAACAAAGCGCGCAGTAAAATAATTTAAGCTTGTTCATAGGCTGGTTTTTTGTTACAGAAAAGAGTGCGACCGAACGTATATGCAACTACGTCCGACCGCACCCTTCATCCTTAATGTTGATGTTATATCTTATTTCTTGATCTTACCGTAACGGTTCATGAAGCGGTCGACGCGACCCGCCGTATCGACAAGTTTGCTCTTACCGGTATAGAAGGGATGAGAGCTGCTTGAGATTTCGACTTTTACCACGGGGTAAGTTTCGCCTTCGAATTCTACTGTATCATTAGTCTTGCATGTAGACTTCGTAAGGAACATATCGCCGTTGGACATATCTTTGAATACGACGGGGC
>CAUQAO010000093.1:0-9516 GCA_963515815.1 uncultured Prevotella sp. | reverse complement strand
TATTTTCGGACCACAGGACACCCAGCGATGCCAAAATAAATTATTTTCGGACCACAGGACACCCAGCGGTCGAAAAATAATTTATTTTGATAGCTGCGTTCTCGTTTATATCTCTATGACATATCAAGAAACGGTAAACTATCTGTTCAATGCCACGCCGGTCTTCGAAAAGATTGGTGCAGCTGCCTATAAAGAGGGGCTCTACAATTCGCTCACGCTCGACGAGCACTTCGGCCATCCGCATCGTAACTATCCCATCATTCATGTGGCCGGAACCAACGGAAAAGGCTCGTGCTCACACACCCTTGCGGCCATTCTTCAGGAAGAAGGGTATAAAGTAGGACTGTATACATCGCCGCATCTCATCGACTTTCGAGAAAGAATCCGGATAAACGGAATATGTATCGATCAGAATTCCGTCATCGATTTCGTCGCAAAAGAGAAAGACTTTTTCGAGCCGTTGTACCCCTCTTTTTTTGAGCTGACAACAGCAATGGCCTTTAAATATTTCGCAGAACAAAAGGTCGACATTGCAGTTGTCGAGGTAGGATTGGGCGGACGGCTCGACTGTACGAATATCATCACGCCGATATTATCGATCATTACCAACATCAGCCTCGACCACACGCAATTTCTCGGCAATACCTTGCCGGCCATCGCCGCAGAAAAAGCGGGAATCATAAAGCCAGGCATACCGGTAGTGATTGGAGAGACAACGCCCGAAACGAAACCCGTATTCGCAGAAAAAGCAAGCCGCTGTCAGGCTCCGATCATTTATGCAGAAGATGCGAGAGAAGTTGAATCGTCGAGGTTCGATCGATTCCATCAGCAGAGAATCTACAAGACAAAGTCTTTCGGCACGATCCGAGGAGATTTGACCGGATCATATCAAAACCGGAATACAAATACAATTCTGACGGCCGCTAAAATACTCATGCAAAACGGGACAATCGAACATGCAGACAGCATTCGGACCGGCTTTCATCATGTATCGGCAAAAACCGGATTGCTGGGACGCTGGCAGCAGCTTGGCAACCAACCAACGGTTATCTGCGATACCGGGCACAATGTCGGCGGCTGGAAATATCTTAGCGAACAACTAAAACGACAACACTGCAGACAAATGAGAATCGTTTTCGGCATGGTCGACGATAAAGATATCACGGCGGTGATCAAACTGCTCCCTAAAGATGCCACTTATTATTGGACGCAACCCTCATCCAAAAGAGCTTTCCCCGTCGAAACTATCGCACAAATCGGAGCAGCGCACCAGCGCGTCGGAAAAATCTATAATAATGTCGTCGAAGCATACCGCTCTGCCCTTGATGAGGCCGATCGAAAAGATTTCATTTTTATAGGCGGAAGCACCTATGTTGTAGCCGATTTATTAGGCCATATAAGGTGATCTTGGATTATTTTTTTTTAACACCATAACGTCTTTCTTTTTTAATTGTTTCGTTTGTTGCATTCATTTTTTTTCAGTTACTTTGCAACAACATAAAGTAACTAAAAGCTTGTTTTTTATGATGAACACAACTGAAACAGAAAATCTCTGTGGGCTGGAACGCAAACGTTTTCAGACCACGATAGACGGTAAGAAAACCGATTTGTATATTCTTAAAAATAATACTGGAAACGAAATAGCCATTACCAATTATGGAGGTACGATCGTTGCCATCATGATCCCCGACAAAAACGGCACTCATGCCAATATCATTCAAGGACACGATAATATACAAAGCGCCATCAATTCGCCGGAACCCTATCTCTCAACACTCATCGGGCGTTATGGCAATAGAATAGCTAAAGGCAAGTTTCAACTGCACGGCAAAGAATACAGCCTGCCCATCAACAACGGCCCCAACTGCCTTCATGGCGGCAAGAAAGGATTTAATGCCAAAGTTTGGGATGCACTTCAAATGAACAATCAGACACTCGTCTTGAAGTATGTCAGCCCGTATGGCGAAGAAGGATTCTCAGGCGAGCTGAAAACAACGGTCATATACACATTCAACGACGACAACGAATTAGTTATCGAATATATGGCCACAACAAATAAGAAAACGATTATCAACCTTACAAGTCACGGTTTCTTTTCACTGTCCGGTATTGCAAACCCAACCCCTACCATAGAAAAACAAGTTTGTGAAATCAATGCAGATTATTATCTTCCTATCGACGAAACTTCTATTCCAACCGGTGAAATACGTTTCGTAAAAGGTACGCCTTTCGATTTCCGAACTGCTAAACCCATCGGGCAAGATATCGATGCAGACCATCAGCAAATCAAAAACGGTTCGGGCTATGACCATTGCTATGTATTAAATAAAAAGGAAGTAGGAGAATTAAGCTTTGCCGCACGACTTTCCGACCCCAATACCGGTAGAGTAATGGAAGTTTATACAACCGAGCCAGGCATTCAGCTTTATACAGACAATTGGGCAGATGGCTATCAAGGCCAACACGGAGCAACCTTCCCGCGTCGAAGTGCAGTATGCTTTGAAGCACAGCATTTCCCCGACTCGCCCAACCATCCCTATTTCCCTTCAGTTGTATTAGAACCCGACACCCCATACAAACAGAAAACGATCTATAAGTTTTATACAGAGAAATAACTAAAAAATAAATAATCAAAAAAGTTTAAATCAAAATGGAACAACAGACAAACAAAAAAGGGGTCATTGTTGCAATTATATCAATGATGTTCCTCTTTGCAATGATTTCTTTCGTTACTAACCTTGCCGCCCCATTCGGAAACATTTGGGGTAAGACATATTCATGGGCAGGAATGGTAGGTAATTTAATGAACTTCCTCGCCTATTTGTTTATGGGAATTCCGGCAGGCAAGATGCTCGTTAAGTACGGTTATAAAAAGACTGCGCTTATTGCGATAGCCGTAGGTTTTGGCGGTTTGTTCATACAGTATCTTTCGAGTATATTCGGAGCAGACGGCGAACTCTTTACCGTAAAAGGGCAGCCCGTTATGCTCAACTTTGCCATCTACCTGCTCGGTGCATTCATCTGCGGTTTTTGCGTATGTATGCTGAATACAGTCGTGAATCCCATGCTGAATCTACTTGGCGGAGGCGGTAACCGTGGAAATCAACTTATTCAAACTGGAGGAACGCTGAACTCTCTTGCTGCGACTCTTACTCCTTTCTTTGTAGGCGTTCTGATCGGCCAAGTTACCGATAAGACAAGTATGACAGATGTCACTCCCCTACTATGGATAGCAATGGCCGTCTTCGCTGTTACATTCTTAATCATATCATTCGTTGCCATTCCGGAACCTCAGTCTACTGTACCCGGCGTGAAAGCAGAACATAGCCCATGGAGTTTCAGGCATTTCATTTTAGGTGTAATCGCCATATTCTTCTATGTAGGAATCGAAGTTGGAATCCCCGGTGAGCTCAATTTCTATATTACCAAATTAGGATTCCCCGGAGCTGCAGCTATTGCGGGTGCCATTGTTGCTTTCTATTGGCTGCTGATGCTCGTAGGACGATTTATCAGTAGCTTCATCAGCGGTAAGATATCGTCGCGTACACAGCTCATCTTTACATCTACATTGGCTATTGTTTTACTGTTTATTGCCATTGTACTCCCTGAAGAATCAGTGGTTTCATTCCAAGATTCACAGGTTCCGATCAAATGTTTCTTCATCATTGCATGCGGTATTTGTACCTCTGTCATGTGGGGCAGCATTTTCAACTTAGCAACCGAAGGTCTTGGAAAATATACGGCCGCAGCATCGGGTATTTTCATGATGATGGTTGTGGGCGGCGGAGTCATGCCTTTTATTCAAGATGTACTTGCAACCAGCTTATTAGGATATATCGGCAGCTATTGGCTGGTCATCGCGATGCTTGTCTACCTGTTGTATTACGGTTTGGTGGGTTGCAAGAATATCAACAAGGATATTCCCATAGAGTAACGAAACGCACGGTGCCGGTATAAACGGATAGTTATTCCAACCGGCACCACCATGCGATAACTAAGAATAATTTATCAACTCTTAAACGTTTCATATTATGGATATAGATCACGTAAGAAGTCGTTTTATCAAACATTTCGATGGAAAAACCGGAAACATTTATTTCTCTCCCGGTCGTATTAACCTGATAGGCGAGCATACTGATTATAATGGCGGTTTTGTTTTTCCAGGCGCCGTAGACAAGGGTATCATGGCCGAAGTTCGTCCTAACGGAACTGAGACGATCATGTGCTATTCTATTGATCTTAAAGACCGTGTTGAGTTCAAAGTCAACGATCCGCAAGGGCCTCGTACCAGTTGGGCACGCTACATTTACGGCATCGTTCAGGAAATGAAAAAACTGGGTGTCGAGGTAAAAGGATTCAATACAGCTTTTTCGGGCGATGTGCCTCTAGGTGCCGGTATGTCTTCTTCTGCAGCGTTAGAGAGCTGCTATGCCTTTGCTTTGAACGATTTGTTCGGCAACAACAAGGTATCGAAATGGGACATGGCTTTGGCGGGGCAGGCAACAGAGCACAATTACTGTGGCGTAAACTGCGGAATCATGGATCAGTTTGCCAGCGTATTCGGACAGGAAGGAAAATTGATGCGCTTAGACTGTCGCAATCGTGAGTTCGAATACTTCCCCTTCGATCCGCAAGGATATAAACTCGTGCTGCTCAACTCGTGCGTAAAACACGAACTGGCCGGTTCGCCGTACAACGATCGGCGTAACTCGTGCGAAAACGTTGTGAAGCATATAGCAACCAAGCATCCCGAAGCTAAGTTCGAGACATTGCGCGACTGCACATGGGAGCAACTCGAAGAGGTGAAAACCGAAGTGGGCGAAGAAGATTACAAACGGGCACACTTCGTTCTCGGCGAAAAAGATCGCGTACTGGCCGTGTGCGAGGCGCTGAATGTCGGCGATTACGAGACTGTCGGGAAAATGATGTACGAGACTCATGAAGGTTTGAGCAAAGAATACGAGGTTTCGTGCGAAGAGCTCGATTTTCTCAACGACATTGCAAAAGAAAATGGAGTTACCGGCAGCAGAATCATGGGCGGCGGCTTTGGCGGATGCACCATCAACTTGGTAAAAGACGACCTATACGACCGGTTCATAGCCGATGCCAAGGCAAAATACCGTGCCAAGTACGGAAAAGAGCCTCAGGTTTACGATGTAATTATCAGCAACGGTTCGCATAAAGTTTGCTAAGCTATACGCATCAAGATACCTGCTGTCTTTCGATTCGGGCAGCAGGTATTTTTTTATTCAACCCATCAGCATTTATCAACAAATATTCATCATAGAAACACGTGTATATGAAACCAACAAAATTATTTCTTTTCGGCGCTGGCATGGCTTTCGCTATGCTCACCGCTTGCTCGTCGAACGGCTACATAACAGAATCGGGTCTTGACCCCGTCAAATTCGACACGACCATCAACGGAAAATCAGTTAAACTGTTTGTACTGAAAAACAACAACATGGAAGTATGCGTAACCAATTTCGGTGCCCGCGTCGTTTCCATCACCGTACCCAACAAATCGGGTGCACCGACGGATGTTGTGCTGGGCTACGACAACATAACGCAGTATGCCGACTCTGTGAACAATGCCAGCGACTTCGGAGCAGCCATCGGCCGTTACGCCAACCGAATCAACAAAGGACAAATTACCGTAGCCGGAAAAGTCATCCAATTGCCCAAGAACAATTACGGGCACTGCCTGCACGGAGGTCCTTCGGGTTGGCAATACGCCGTATACGAAGGCCAACAGCTCAACGATTCGACCCTGCAGCTTGTCCTCCATTCGCCCGACGGCGACAACAACTTCCCCGGCAACGTCACCGCCACAGTTACCTACACGGTAAAGAGCGATAATACCTTAGACATGAAATTCGAGGCAACGACCGACGCCGAAACCGTTGTCAACATGACCAATCACTCGTATTTCAATCTTTCGGGCGATCCCTCGAAAGCCGGAACCAACATGGTGCTTTACATCAATGCAGACAACTACACCCCCAGCGACAGCACGTTCATGACCACCGGAGAAATAAAATCGGTGTACGGAACCCCGATGGACTTTACCAAGCGGCATGCCCTCTACGAAACCATCGGCGACACGGCATTCGTACAAATCAAGTACGGAACAGGTTACGACCACAACTGGGTATTGAACACCTATAGCAACGGCAAGGGCGACGACACGAAGGTGGCAGCCAGCCTCTACTCACCCGAATCAGGCATTTACATGGAGGTCTTCACCAACGAACCAGGCATACAGGTGTACACGGGCAACTTCCTTGCCGGCAAAGTTGTCGGTAAACGAGGCATCGCCTACCCCATGCGCTCGGCAGTATGTTTGGAGACACAGAAGTATCCCGATTCGCCGAACAAGAAAAACTGGCCCTCGCCCTATTTGAAACCGGGTGAGAAATACGAAAGCCACGTAGCTTACAAATTCGGCACGAAGTAAGGCGTGTAACCCACCACAGCAAAAACCGTATTGGAAACTCGATCGCAGATTCCGATACGGTTTTTTCGTAATATCTGTTTGTACGGTGCAAATACACTTCAGGAGGTTCTCAAAAGGTTTCTGAGCGACTCAGTAGAACTAAAAATTCATTTTTCTCGTTTCTGAGCGACTCAGTGGAGCCAAAAATTCATTTTTCTTGTTTCTGAGTGACTCAGTAGAGCCAAAAATTCATTTTTCTTGTTTCTGAGTGACTCAGTGGCATATTCCGGTCGGTCTGTAAATCTTTTCTGAGCGTTCTTGTAACATCTTTATTTGCCGCCGCTTCCGATAATAGTTATCGCTTTGCAACCATGTTGCATTCTAAAATGCGTAACTTTGCTGCAAAATAAATAAAACGATGAAGTTATCCGACTTAGAAACCGGCGAAACAGGTATAATTGTCAAAGTTACCGGGCATGGCGGCTTCCGTAAACGTATTGTCGAGATGGGATTCGTTCAGGGTAAACGTGTAGAGGTTCTGCTCAACGCTCCGCTGAAAGACCCGGTGAAATACAAGATCATGGGCTACGAGGTTTCGTTAAGACACTCTGAAGCAGACATGATCGAGGTCGTTTCGAATGAGATGGCTGCAGTGCAGCAAGCGCCGAAAAAGGTTCGGGGCGTAGAACCGACAAACAACCTCACAGAAACTGCAGCACCGGCAACCGATGGGCAATTGGAGGCCGTAGCCATCGAAAAACGGCGGGTGATCAATGTGGCATTGGTGGGAAATCCGAACTGCGGAAAGACTTCGCTGTTCAACTTTGCCTCGGGGGCACACGAAAGAGTGGGCAATTATTCGGGCGTTACGGTCGACGCCAAAGAGGGGTATGCCCGGTTCGAGGGCTATACGTTCAACCTGGTCGACCTGCCCGGCACTTACTCGCTGTCGGCTTACTCGCCCGAAGAACTGTATGTGCGCAAGCAGATCGTAGAGAAGACGCCCGACGTCGTGATCAACGTGATCGATACCTCGAACTTAGAACGAAATCTGTACCTGACCACACAACTGATCGACATGCACCTGCGCATGATCTGCGCCCTGAATATGTTCGACGAAATAGAAAATCGGGGCGACCACGTTGATTGCGAAAAGTTAAGCGAACTGTTCGGCATCCCGATGGTGCCGACCGTGTTTACAAGCGGCAGGGGCGTGAAAGAGCTGTTCAGCCGTATCATAGAACTATACGAAGGGAAGGAAGACGAAAAGCCGTACTTCCGCCATATCCACATCAATTACGGTCACGAAATAGAACAAGGTATTTCGGACATACAGTCGTTCCTGAAGCAAGATGCCAATATCCGGCTACGCTATTCGACGCGCTATTTGAGCATCAAACTGCTGGAATACGACCGAAATGCCGAACAGATAATCGAATCGCTACCGGCTGCACCCGATATACTCGCGGCGAGAGACAGGGCGGCCGCACGCGTGAAAGAAGAGACGAAAACCGATAGTGAGACGGCAATCATGGATGCCAAATACGGCTTTATTCACGGCGCCCTGCAAGAGGCGGCTTACGCCACGGGGCATAAGAAAGATACGTATCGCACCACGCACTTTCTGGACAGTATCATCACAAATAAATATCTGGGATTCCCCATCTTTATTGCGCTCATCTGGCTCATGTTCGAAGTAACATTCTCGATGGGACAGTATCCCATGGACTGGATCGACACCGGCATTCAATGGCTGGGCAACCTGATTCAGACCACTGCACCCGATGGACCAATCAAAGAAATGCTGGTTGACGGTGTAATCGGCGGTGTGGGTGCCGTGATTGTTTTCCTACCTCAAATTCTTATTCTATATTTCTTCATCTCATACATGGAAGACAGCGGCTATATGGCGCGTGCCGCTTTTATCATGGACAAACTAATGCATAAAATGGGCTTGCACGGAAAATCGTTCATCCCGCTGATCATGGGCTTCGGATGCAATGTTCCGGCGGTGATGGCCACACGAACGATCGAGAGCCGTAAATCGCGCCTGATCACCATGCTCATTCTGCCCATGATGAGCTGCTCGGCACGACTGCCCATCTATATCATGATTATCGGAACCTTCTTCTCGGCAGCCTACCGGTCTACCATCATGATTTCGCTATATGTAATAGGCATTCTCATGGCGGTGGGCTTGAGTAGGCTGTTCAGTAAATTCGTTATCAAAGGTGAAGATACTCCGTTCGTAATGGAACTTCCACCCTATCGCTTCCCTACCTGGAAAGCCATCGGCCGACACACTTGGGAGAAAGGAAAACAGTATCTGAAAAAAATGGGAGGCATCATCTTGGTGGCGAGCATCATCGTCTGGGCCTTGGGATATTTTCCGCACAACGACACACTGAGCAAACCCGAACAGCAAGAACAGAGCTATATCGGCCGAATCGGTAAAACCATCGAGCCGGTATTCAGGCTACAGGGCTTCGACTGGAAGCTCGACGTAGGAATCGTTGCCGGTGTGGGAGCAAAAGAAATCGTGGCGTCGACCATCGGCGTACTCTACTCGTCTGACGAAAGCTTCGGCGACGACGACAGCTATTCTGACAACACAGAGAAATATACACACCTGCGCAAACAGATGCTCGCCGACGGCATCACGCCGCTGGCAGCCTACAGCTTCTTGTTGTTTATTCTACTCTATTTCCCTTGTATAGCAACAATCGCAGCCATCAAAGGCGAAACGGGTAGCTGGAAGTGGGCATTGTTCTCTGCAGGCTATACTACATTCATCGCATGGGCCGTCTCTGCAATTGTTTATCAGATTGGTATCCTGCTTATCTAATCGCCCTTCTTATCTCGAAGATTCGCCTACTGAAAAAATAGAATAATTGTTTGGCGATTCAGGAAAAAGCGTTTACCTTTGCATTCGCGAAAAAGAAAGAGCACCCTTAGCTCAGTTGGTAGAGCAACTGACTCTTAATCAGTGGGTCTAGGGTTCGAGTCCCTAAGGGTGTACTTCTTTATTTGCACCCTTAGCTCAGTTGGTAGAGCAACTGACTCTTAATCAGTGGGTCTAG
>CAUQAO010000092.1:0-9639 GCA_963515815.1 uncultured Prevotella sp. | reverse complement strand
CGCGAGGAAACAGCAGAGTCAGACACTCTGAATGCACTGTTGCGCGAGGAAACAGTAGAGTCAGACACTCTGAATGGACTGTTGCGCGAGGAAACAGAAGAGTCAGCGTTGCAGATACAACCTGCGAACAAGTTTTTTGCAAGTAACACGTATTAGATACAGCTTTCGGTTAAGAAAAAAGGATGCTGCGGGTGGCGGATGCAGCATAAATCAACGTACGACGATGGTTTTAAACCAGTCTTTCATCACGCCACCGGCCTGATTCTGCGAATCGGACACGAGCACGATGACCTGCGAGCCGTCATTCAGCTTCGGACCCAGACACATGCCCTCGTAGTTGGCTATTTCATGGCGGAACAGCGTGAGCGTGGTTCGCCACGCAGCCACCAGCTGTTTATTCATGTAGGGACTGTGGGCATCGAGGCGGTCGACGTGTTCTACCGGCACGGCTGCCGACGGTACAACGCGGTATATCTTGTTCGACACGTAGGCGCCCAACTTGGCGGGCGGCGTGTAGAACTCGCGTTCCATGACCAGCAGACTGCCGTCGGACAAGGCCAGTACCTCGCCCACGCCCATGCCGTAGAGGTAGGCCTTTCGGGTCGATTCGGGCTTGTCCATGAGATAGGCGTACTGGTGCAGCGGCCGGAAATCGGCGTCGAACGATTGCAGTCGCAACCTGTTGCGCACGCCATTCACGGCATCGGCCTGCTGGCCGTCGCCTTGCAGCGTACTCTCATTGCAGGTCCAGAACATGCGCGTGGCGGCATTGTAGCTGAGCGATTCCAGTCCGTAGTTGTGCGTTGCGCGCCTGTAACATTCGGGCATGGCGATGGTGCGGTCCATGCGCTGCCCCTCGAGGCTGTAGGCCCTGACAATGTTGTCGGTTTCGCGGGCGATGTACAACATCCTGGTTTCGGGCACATAGGCCACAGCCTCTACATCGCCGTCGGTGTCGGTGCCGCCGCGGAAGCCGAGGTTCTCGACATCCAGCACGTTGCCCGTAAGCGAATCGAGCGTTATCTTGAAAACGAAGAAGCCGTCGTTGGCCGATTTGTCGCTTACCACGGCATAGAGGCTGTCGCCCAGGTAAACGATTCCGCTGTAGTTGCCCGCCGGAATCCGGTCGGGAAAGGTGCGCTGCTCGTTGACACGCACCACGGTTAGCACATCTTGCTCTGCGGCGCTCAATACGGGCAGCAGGCAGAACATTAAAAGCAATATCTTTTTCATCAGGCTGCAAAGTTAGCATTTTTATCGGTTTCCGAGGCGCCGAGCCGCCCATGGTTTTCTTCAAGCTTTCGTGTAGATATTCAGCCTAAATTCAGTACCTTTGCGGCAAAATTAATCAAAGCTTCATATCGAAATAAAATGGCAAAAGAACTGAAAGAATTAACCAAACGGTCGGAAAACTACAGCCAATGGTACAACGACCTGGTGGTAAAGGCCGACCTGGCAGAACAGTCGGCCGTGCGCGGATGTATGGTGATTAAGCCCTACGGATATGCGATCTGGGAAAAGATGCAGCAACAGCTGGACAAGATGTTTAAAGCCACGGGGGTGCAGAACGCCTACTTCCCGCTACTCATTCCCAAATCGTTTTTAAGTCGCGAAGCCGAACACGTCGAGGGATTCGCAAAAGAATGTGCCGTAGTAACGCACTATCGCCTGAAAGCTGCCGAGGGCGGCAAAAGCGTGGAGGTGGATCCCGAAGCCAAGCTTGAAGAAGAGTTGATTATCCGTCCCACGTCTGAAACCATCATCTGGAATACATATAAAAATTGGATTCACTCCTGGCGCGACCTGCCGCTGATGTGCAACCAATGGTGCAACGTGATGCGCTGGGAAATGCGTACGCGGCCGTTCCTTCGTACTTCAGAATTTCTGTGGCAAGAGGGGCACACGGCTCATGCCACGCGCGAAGAAGCCGAAGAAGAAGCACGGAAAATGCTGGGCGTGTACGCCGAATTTGCCGAACAGTGGATGGCCGTTCCGGTGGTACAAGGCGTGAAGAGCGAGACCGAACGCTTTGCCGGCGCGCTCGATACGTACACCATCGAGGCCATGATGCAAGACGGAAAAGCGCTGCAGAGCGGCACATCGCACTTCCTGGGGCAGAACTTCGCCAAATCGTTCGACGTAACTTACCTGAACAAAGAAAACAAACCCGAATACGTTTGGGCCACCAGCTGGGGCGTGTCGACCCGCCTGATCGGAGCGCTGATCATGACCCATTCTGACGACAACGGACTGGTGCTGCCGCCGCGTTTGGCTCCCATTCAGGTGGTGGTCATCCCCATCGCCAAGACCGATGAACAACTGCAGGCCGTCAGCGACAAACTGCAACCCATCATCGATGCACTCAGAGCTTTGGACATCACCGTTAAATACGACGACTCGAACAATAAACGACCGGGATTCAAATTCGCCGACTACGAACTCAAAGGTGTTCCCGTCAGACTTGCCATGGGCGGGCGCGATCTCGAAAACAACACCATCGAGGTGATGCGCCGCGATACGCTCGAGAAAGAAACCGTGGCGATAGAGGGATTGGTCGACTATATCCGACAGCTGCTCGAAGATATTCAGCAGAATATCTACAAAAAGGCCCAGCAATATCGCGACGCGCACATTTACGAGTGCGACGATTACGAAGAATTTAAAGAGAGGATCAAAGACGGCGGCTTCTTCCTCTGTCACTGGGACGGCACCGAGGAAACCGAAGCCAAGATCAAGGAAGAAACGCAGGCAACCATCCGATGCGTGCCCTTCGGCGTAGAACAAACGCCCGGCACCGACATAGTTTCGGGCCGGCCGGCCAAATATCGTGTAATCGTAGCGCGCAGCTATTAAGAGTAAAAAGAATATGGACTGGATAATCAATCTATTTTGCGACACCGATTCGGTGGCCCACATCGCATTGCTCTACGCCATCGTCATCGCCATCGGCGTACTGCTAGGAAAAATCAAAGTTGGTGGAATCTCGTTGGGCGTTACTTTCGTACTCTTTGCGGGCATCGTGGCAGGCCACCTGGGCTTTACCGCGCCGACCAATATTCTGACCTTCGTTCAGGATTTCGGGCTCATTCTCTTCGTCTTCTGCATCGGCTTGCAAGTCGGCCCCGGCTTTTTCGAAAGCTTCCGCAAGGGCGGCATTACACTCAACCTGCTGTCAACGGCCATGATTCTGCTCAACATCGGCGTGATGTTCGCCTGCTATTTCATCTTCTTCGATACCAGCAACGCCCACAACCTGCCCATGATGGTCGGCACCCTCTACGGCGCCGTGACCAATACGCCGGGACTCGGAGCAGCCAACGAAGCCCTCGCATCAATCTATCCGAAAGGCGACATGCCCCAAATAGCCAGCGGATATGCCTGCGCCTATCCCTTGGGTGTGCTCGGCATCATCGGCGCAACCATCGCCATCCGTTACATCTGCCGGATAGATCTTAACGCCGAAGACGAAGAACTGAAAGCCGCACAAACAGAAAACCCGCATGCGAAACCGCATCAGATGCGGCTTCGCGTAGCCAATTCGTATATCGCCGGACGATCGCTGCAGCAAATTTCAGAATTTCTTAATCGTGACTTCGTTTGTACCCGCATACTGCACGAAGGACAGGTCGATATCCCCACAGGCAGCACCGTATTCCAGATGGACGACGAAGTATTGGTGGTTTGTGCCGAGGCCGATGCCGAAGCCATTCAGGCCTTCATCGGTCCTATCATCGACATCCCCTGGCTCGAGGAAAACAAAGAACAGCCGCTCGTATCGAAGCGTATCATCATTACCAACTCGTCTATGAATGGAAAGGTACTTGGCAAGATGCACTTCTCCAGCGTATATGGCGTCAATATTACCCGAATCACTCGGCAAGGTATGGACCTTTTTGCCAGCAGCGACCTGCACCTGCACGTCGGCGACCGCATCATGGTGGTAGGTCCCGAAGACAACGTAAATCGCGTAGCCAGCCTGATGGGCAACTCGGTAAAACGGCTCGATGCACCGAACATCGCAACCATCTTTATCGGCATCTTCGTCGGCATCATTTTCGGCAGTCTGCCCATTCATATCTCGGGCATGCCCGTTCCGCTGAAGCTGGGTATCGCCGGCGGTCCGCTCATCATCGCTATCTTGATCGGCCGCTACGGCTACCGGTTCCACCTGGTAACCTACACCACCACGTCGGCCAACATGATGCTGCGCGAAATCGGACTCGTGCTCTTCCTGGCCAGTGTCGGCATTAAGGCTGGGGCAGGATTCGTCGAGACCGTTGTGCAGGGCGACGGATTGAAATACGTTTACACTGGCTTCTTGATAACCGTCATACCGATACTCATTATCGGAACCATCGCCCGACTAAAGTACAAGTTCAATTACTTTACCTTGATGGGCATGCTGGCCGGAACCTGTACTGACCCACCTGCTCTGGCCTATGCCAACCAGGTATGCTCGCACGAAGCGCCGGCTATCGGTTACTCGACGGTGTATCCGCTCAGCATGTTCCTCAGAATATTTACCGCACAGCTCATCGTGTTGTTCTTCTGCCGATAGAAGCATACCGATGATCCCATCTCAAAGAGTCGTGTCCCGAACAGAGACGCGGCTCCTTTTCGTTCCCCTATTCCCTTTTTTCGACAGAAATCAGCGTAAAAAACGGAGAAAAGCCATATCCGCTGCCTCATTAAGAGACGGGATATGGCTTTTCCCATTCGGTCAAAAGCCTATTTCGGTAACCTTGTCTATTCGAGTTCGGGCGATACCATTTGCGGTTTTCCTTTATAATCTCCGCGCTGGCCCACGATGGTAATCTGGTCGCCTACTTTCAGATGCTTTGTCTTGAAGCTCTTCAAACTGTAGACATAGACCTCGCCCGTAGCATCTTTCAGGTCGAAGTTGCCTTTATTCTCATTTTGTACTTTAGTGATAGTTCCCTTCAGGCGGTAACGCCTGGTCGAAACCGGAACTGCCAGAAATTCTGCCACCGTTGCATCGTAGATAGCTCCGGGTTGCGTGAGCTTAACTTTGGTGGTGTATTCTTTCTTGCCATCGGTGGTTGTGAAGGTTAAATCGGCCGTTCGCCCTGCAGCGTTATTATCTTCGGCCTTGAACACATAAACACTGGTGGTTCCGACGGTCTTGATCGATGAAATGGACAACCACGGTTTGCTTTCGCTCGGAATTTCGAACGATACGCCTTGACCCTTGCAGGTAAGATATACGGTAGCTTCGCCGCCTTCGGCCGGCAGTTTGCTGTTCTTGACAGAGTCGACCTTGATCAGCGATTTTTCGATCTTGACAACGGTAACGTTCTTCAGTTCGACTATTGTATTGTATAACTCTTTCGGTCCTTCGACAGTTATTTCGTCGCCCACTTCTATATTCAGACTCTTGAAATTCTTTTCTTTTTCGTTCTTGTCGAGCGTTCCGTAAATATAAACCTGGCCCGTCTTGTCGGTCAAATACCAGTTGCCGTAATCAAAGTTCGAGATGGCCGTGCAGATTCCCGTAACACGGTATTTCTTACCCACAGGGCCGGCTATTACGTCGGCGCAGGTGGCTATCGTCGGAGTTATTTCGCCCTGAACAATGTTGACGCGTTGCGTAGCGCTACCGCAGTTGATGAGTAGTTGTGCCATTCGGCCATCGAGACTCGAGGGCGCGGTGAACGTCAGCTCCACCTCGCCGGCTTTGCCCGATTCAGCCGAAATTGTGAGCCACTTCAGTGAATCTTTCTTGCTTACCACCTTCTCGATCGCCCAATCGGCCTGCGCTTTCAGCGTGATGGTTGCCGATCCGCCGGTCTGCGGAATGGCTACGTATGATGAAGAAACCTGTACCTGATCGAGCAGGGTTACGGAATCGTCGTCGGTGCAACCGGTAAACAATGCGAATGCTCCTAACAGCACCGGAAGAATATATTTCATTTTCATAACTTTCGTGATCATTAAAATTAGTTGAACGTGTATTTGATACCGATAGAAGCATACCAGCACTGACCGATACCGTGGAAGGGTACGAACGTAGTGGTATTGCCGTCGATCGATTTCGGCGTAGAGAACTTAGCGTAACCGTCGGCATCGAAGCCTTCGTACTTCAGTATGCGCGCATCGCTGCCGATAGCCGGATTGAGATACTTCATCACACCCCAGCTCGAGTTGAAGAGATTCATTAGGTTCTTGATGTCGAAGCTCAGTTGCAGATTGTTCTTCACCCGACCGACATTCACCTTGAAATCGTGCTTGTAGCTGAAGTCGATGCGGTGAACCCACGGCGTGTAAACGCTGTATGCTTCGGCGTATTCGCCTTGGTGTTTCTTCAGGTAGCTGTCTTTATGAACGTAGTCCATGAAGCGCATTTTATCGTCTTCCGAAACAAAGCGGAACTCCTTATTGGCTACCTGTTCGTCGGTCGGAATGTACAGTGCGTCGTACGAGTAACCGTCACCATTCATATCGTTCACAGTCATGTACGAATAGTTGTAGCCGCCGCGCCATGTTTCGTAAATCAGGCTGTAATGGTTGCCGCTCTTATCGTGAGCCGTTGCCGATACAACGAACCTGTCGGGCGTAACGTATTGTGAATTGTGCAGCTTGATGTGGTTGGGACCTTCGATCGTCGGAACATAAGTAAATGCCGACTCGGCTGCGCTACCCGGCATACCGGTTACCTCTTTCGATACGGTATGCGTATAGGCTGCCATCAGGCTGATGCTCTCTGTAGGCTGTGCGTTCAGCGTCAGGTTAGCCGTCCATCCGTAACCGCGGCTTGTATTCTCGAGCACGAATGCTTTGGTTCCTTTATGGAATCCATCGGGATAAATCGGACGATTGTCGGCACCGTTGAGACGAGCGAATCCGCCGGCCGACGGAATGCTCCAGTCTGAAATCGACACACCGTTGATGGTTTTGTTGAAGATGCCCTCGGCCGTAACCGTGAATGGGAACGAAACCGGAATGATGTAATCTACCGCCAGCGAAGTTTTCCACACCTGCGGCATTTTGAAGTTGGGATCGACGGCAGCAATGGCCGACGGGACCGTTCCATCTTCAGGTGTGATGTTGGCCGGATAACCCAAGGATGTGAGCTTGTTGTAAAGTGCCTCGGTCGTTGCGCGTCCGTTGCTGTCGGTTATCAGACCGCCGGCAAACTCGTTCATCGTGAATCCTTTCTTCGCCGCATTGGCTGCGTTGATCTGCGCTTGATACTGTATCATACCGCTGTTGGTGGGCATGTTGGTGAAGAACACCAGCGGCAAACGCCCGGAGAAGAGTCCCGTTCCGCCGCGCAGTTTCAAAGTTTTGTTTCCGAAGAAATCGTAGGTAAAGCCAACACGCGGCGATACGGTCAGGCTCGACGTGGGCCATTTGCCGGTATCGATATGGCGGCCGTTGTAATCCAGATCGTAGATAGCTTTGTTGGTCATCAGGTCGCTGTTGTTGAAAAACAATCCGTCGAAGCGCACTCCATACGTAAGTTTCAGCTTCTCGGCGGCCTGCCATTCGTCTTGCACATAGATTCCGGCGGTATTGAACTGCACGCGTGCGGCAGGGTTCGTATTGCCGTTATAACCATAAGTCAGGGCTACGATCTCGGGGGCGGCACCATTGAAGAAGTCGTCCATGCTTCTGTAGCGATAGTAGCCCGTTCCGTTGCGCATGTACTGATTGTCGGCCATCTGATGTTCGAACGTGACTCCGCCGGTAATCTTATGCTTGCCCAAATAGTACGTTACATCGTCTTTGATGTTCCAAATGGTGTTGTGAACGGCATTGTTGAGGGTAAAAAGCTCATACCCCAGCGAGATGTAGTTCTGATCGTCTTTCAGAATATCGATGAAGGGGAACTCGGCCGAATCCGATCCGCGCAGGTCGTCGAGCTTCGAGTAGGTGATCAATAACTGGTTGGCAAGATGCTCGGAGAGACGGCTGTTCAGATCGAACGAGAACGAATGAACCAGATTATTCATCGAGTACATCGAGTTGGCGTAAGTCATGGCATACTGCGAAGTACGTGCCCCCGACATACGCGTTCCGCCGTCCATAGAGGTGGCGTTGGGACCGTTCCAACTGAGGTTCTTCGTATAGTTGTAGCGCAACGCAAGATGGTGCCTGTCGGTGATGTTCCAATCGAGGCGAGCCAGCAACTTGTAGTTCTTTTCGTCGGCGGGGAAGCTGGTGTAAGATCCCGTATCGTATCCGTATTTCTTGCTTACAAAGTCGGAAACCTTTTGCAGATCGGCCGTCGTTGTGCGCGAAAGATAGTTTTTTTCGTCGGCCACGCCGTTCTCCGATCCTCTCCATCGGTTGGCGATAGTCGGCACATTCGCCATTTCGCCGTTAACGAAGAAGAAGAGTTTGTTTTTCACGATCGGGCCACCCAGCGTAAAACCGTACGTAGTATGTCGGTCGGTTTCGCGAGCGCCGGCAATCTGCTCCTGCTCGATGGCGTCGCCGCGCATATTTTCGTTTCGGTGGTAAATGTAGGCGCTGCCTTTATAGGTGTTGGTGCCCGACTTGGTGATGGCGTTCAGACCGCCGCCGATAAAGTTGGTTTGCCGAACATCGAAGGGCGAAATAACCACCTGCAACTCTTCGATGGCATCGATCGAAATAGGATTGCCACCACCGGGGAGCTTCGAATTCAGCCCGAAGTTGTTATTGAAGTTTGCACCGTCGACCGTGAAGTTAGCCGTACGACCGTCGGCGCCGGCAAAGCTCATTCCGCTACCGCCGTAGGGCGAAAGGCGCGTAACGTCGGTAATGCTCCGACTCACGGTCGGCATGTTCAGAATCTGACTGTTCGAAATGTTGGTCGAAGCACCGGTCTTTTCTGCTGCAAACTTAGAAGCTGTTGCACTGACAATCACTTCGCCCAGCTGAGTCGCATCTTCCGAAAGCGTTGCATTCAGGTTATAAACTTCGCCCAACTGCAGCTTGATGTCCTTATAACTCTTGCTCTGATAGCCTATGTAGCTAATCGTTACCTTGTAAGGACCGCCGGTACGCATACCCTGAATGTTGAAGCGCCCGTCGACATTGGTCACTGCACCGTAACTTGTGCCCGAAGGCTCGTGCACAGCCTGAACTGTAGCACCGATAAGTTCTTCGTTACTACCTTCAAGCGTAACCTTACCGCTCATAGAAGAAGTTGTTACCTGCGCCATCAGAGACGTTGTGGCCAATAACAACAGCGTTAATAATAAACGCAACTTTTTTTGCATAGCTTTTAACTGAATTTAATGAATAAACAAAGGGAATAAACCCTGTCAATTGATAGATGGCACAAAATTAATTAAATTTTCTCAATATTCCGCTTGCCCGGTTGTTAAAACTACCGCTGTTTTATTTGAACCTTGTGTACGGGATCAGCCAACCGTTGAGTTACCTTGAGGGTGAAATTGCCCGCTCGACATCAGCACCGGCCAATGCCCGCAAAGGGACTGGTCTGTCAGAAACTGCGGGGCCGATACCTACAATGAGTTGATCAACGTAGCAGAAAAACCCTAAACGAAAACCGTTTGCGACCCCCCACAGGCTACTTAAAAAAGAAAAAATGGCTGGCGGGGCTCCCGCCAGCCATTTCCATTAACGTTTGTTTGCGGCGGGGCTCCCGCCAGCCATTTCCATTAACGT
>CAUQAO010000091.1:0-9699 GCA_963515815.1 uncultured Prevotella sp. | reverse complement strand
GTCTACGACCGCGAATCACCTTCTGCTTATACTCGCGCACCAACTCGTTCATATACCCGATGAACGGCGCACAAACCGCCTCGCCCTCCACCACGGCAATCGAGTTGACAATCCTGACCAAATCGCGAAACCGCGCATCGCACACCAGCCGCGCCAACCGCAATGTACCCGAAAGCCGCGCCGCCCGATCGTCCGAACGCCGAAGCGTCAACTCGTGCAGCCGGTCGTCGGCCGCCTTCAGCGCCGCCACATACTCCGTCAGCCCCAGCCGAGCCACCTGTGCCGCATACACCGTTGTACACTCCTCCAGCATGTGCATCATCAAGCCCGTCTCACGGTCCAGCTGCATCCGCCCCTCTATTCTGTGATCCTTGATACGCTGCCAAAGCACCCTCGCCGCCGCAGCCGCGTCGGCCATCGGCACCTGCAAAAAAGCCTTCACGATAGATTTGTAGCCCGCGTACAGCCGATCGCGCTCCGCATCGGCCGCCTTGATCTCATCCGTCAGCAAACTCTTACGCGGCTGCCCGAAATACGCCGCCTCTGCTGCCAGCGCCGCCTCTAACGCCGCGAGCGCCTCGCGCACCAACGGTTTCTTCACCAATCCCGTCTCTTGCTTCAGCCGATCGCACGTGATCAGCATAAAATTGTAGTGCGCACCGTTCGACGCCTGCACCAAATCGAATCCAATAATCTTTTTCATCTATTTTCTCCTTATTTTTTAGTCAAATCTACGTTGCAATATATTAGCAGTTCAACTGCAAATATAAAACATTATAAATACACTATTGCAGTTCAACTGCAAATATAAAACATTATAAATACACTATTGCAGTTCAACTGCAAATATAAAACATTATAAATACATTATTGCAGTTCAACTGCAAATATAAAACGTTAAAAATATACAACTGCAGTTCAACTGCAAAAATGAAAAATTAAAAATATGTTATTGCAGTTTAACTGCAAAAGTGAAAAGTTAAATTAATAAGCTTGCAGTTCAACTTTTAGTCTATTTTATTAACATTTTAAAACAACAGTTGAACTATAATCATCTTACAGCTCGAATTTATCGGTTTGTCGATCGGTTCGCGGCAGTTGCCGTTCGGTATAGACACAAAAAAGGATGCGCCACTGGGCGCATCCTCCGATTCTGCTTTGCCCGAACAAGATCGGGCTTCTTTCTAATTGGTTTATATGAGTTGGCCGATCGAAATCGGCCGCAGAATGGCGTTTTTAGCGGGTCGAACGCGATCGACCCTCGTTTTGCCGACTGTTTAGAAGAACAGGTAGCGGTTGTCTACCACGCCGGCCTTCATCAGCAGTTCGTTCATAAAGTTGCCGGCCGACTGCAGGGCTTTCTGGCGCAGTTTCTGTTCTTCGGCGGTTGCTTCGAACTTGGCAGCACGCTGTGTTCGACCGGTTACGCGGAACAGGTAAACGCCGCCCATGCCGCGCACGGGTTTGCCGTCGAATTTGCCGTTGGGCGTTGCTGCTACAGCGCCGCTCAGGGCCGGTTCGCTGGCTCCGGTGGTCATCACGAATACGGGTGCCGAGAAGGTGATCTGGTTCACCTCGCTTACTTGTGCGCCTTTGGCCTTGGCGGCAGCGATGCTCTTCAGTGCGCCGGCTTTGGCCATGAGCTGTTCGGCTTTCTTGTCGCGTACCACTTCGGCCTTGATCAGGTCTTTCACCTGCTGATCGTTGAGCGAGCGGTAGCCGCGCGGGTTGATGCGGTTGAGCACTACGAGCAGCAGTTGGTCGTTGTCGCCGCACTCGTACATGGGCGATATGCTGCCTGCTTTGGCTTCGAAGAGCCATTTCAGGGCTTCGCGGGTGCTGTTGATGCCCACCAGGGTGTGGGTGGCTGTGGTGATGTCGTTAGCCTCTTGCACGGTGTATCCGCTGGCTTTGGCATTCTTGATAATATCGTCGGGAGTCGGGTTGGCGCTGACAAACGAGCTGAACTTGTTGTAGGCGGCCGAATAGGTGTCTTTCGAGAACTCGATGGGTTTCTTGATCACGGCCGCGGTGTATTTGTTGATAATGTTTTTGCGGTCGAGCACTTGCAGGATGACGTTGCCCTGGCCCACTTCGAGGTTTTTGAGTTCGTTGGCGGGTGCAGTGTTCAGCAGGCTGATGTATTTTTTCGTGTCGAGGTCGATCGACGGTGTATACTGGTACTGCGCGGTGGTCATCCATGTGGCGGTACCGGTCTGTCCGTAACGCTTGGCGATGAGTTCGAAGTCGGCGCCGGCTTTGAGGGCTGCGAAGATAGAGTCGGCACGCTTGTGTGCCTCTTCGGGTGTGGTTCCGCCTACTTGTATCTGGCGGTATTGTATCGAGTCGGGCAACTGCTGTTTGGCCACGAGCTTGATGATGTTGAGCGAATTGTCGGCCTTGTTTTCGAAGGGTCCGAATGTGGCGCCAACGGCGATGGAGTCGAGCCGGTCGGCTATCTCGGTGCCGTACGCAGTCTTGGCTACGGGCAGGCCCAGGTAGTTGACGGTCGATGTGCTGCGACGCACAACGCTTTCGGGGTCGGCAGCGGCAGAAAGGTCGGCAGCGTACTTGGCGAAGAGCTTTTGGAGGGCAACGCGGTCGGCAGCGGATGCTTCGACCTTAACGGTTACGTACTTGATGTCGCGGCTCTCGGCGTTTTGCTTGAACCTGGCTTTGTTTTCGTTGTACTTTGCCTTGAGTTCGGCATCGGTCACCTCGATTTTGTTGTCGTCGATGCTGTTGTAGGGGAATGCAGCCAGCTCTATGCGGCTTTCTTCATTGTCTTCTTTGAAGGCCATCTTGGCTTCGATGGGGTTCGAAAGGATGCAGCCGGCGAACAGGGCCTGGTACTTCTGTGCAAGTGTTTGCTGGCGCAGGGTTTTCTCGACGAACGTCCAGAACTTGTAAAGCGCCTGGTACTGCTGTGCCACCTGCGGATTGGCCTGCTGTGTTTTGTAGTCGACCAGGAATTTCTTCAGCGCGTTGATATCGAATCGGCCGGTTTGCCGGTTGACGAAGGGGGTTTGCATCAACATGGGGTTGGTTCCCTGGGTCAGTATGTTCTGCAACTCTTGGTCGGTAACGGTCAGTCCGAGCTTGCTGGCTTCTTTTTCTATGAGTTTGGTCTGTACGTAGGTTTGCCAAACCATGTCTTTCACTTGGTTCATCTGCATGTCGTTGAGGTTTTCTTGCCCCTGCTGCAGTTTGATGACTTCGGTGTACTCGTCGAGTAGTTTCTGGAAGTCTTGAACGCTGATTTTCTCTCCTAACACTTCGCCTACTTGCTGGCGTTGTTCGTTGCGAGACGCTTCGCACGAGCGGAAGGCCTCTTCGGCGATGAATGCGAAAAGAGCAAAGCCGATGACACTGATGAGTATGACTCCTCTCTTTCTAATTTTTCCTAATGCTGCCATTTTAATGTTTTATTGTTTTGTTTCTATTCTTTTCTGTCTTTCTCTTTGCCGTCCCTTCGATGGCTTTGTTCGGGGCTGTGCCTGCCGTCGGAAGTGCGTACAAAAGTACTAATTTATCGGCAAACGGATGAACATTTGAGTCGAAATTTGCCGTCGTATCCTTTCCGGCAGGTCAGCCTGCAACGACGGTCAGCCTGACGAGTTCGATCTTGGTCATGGTACTTTTGAGCACCTTGAATTCGTATTTTCCGATTCGGATGATTTCGTTGAGCTTCGGGAAGCTTCGGTAATGGTTCAGAATCAGTCCGCCCACGGTCATGTAGTCGTCGGCTTCGGGTAGGTCGAGCTCGAACATTTCGTTTACCTTGTCTATTTCGAGTCGGGCCGACAAAACGAATTCGTGTTCGCCGATGCGGTTTGCAATGTATTTGCTGCTGTCGTGCTCGTCTTCTATCTCGCCGAAAATTTCTTCGACGATATCTTCCAACGAAACGATTCCGCTGGTGCCGCCGAATTCGTCGACCACCACGCCCAGGCTCTTCTTCTGTACCAGGAGCATGTGCATGAGCTTCTGCGCGGCCATGGTTTCGGGCACGAAGGGCATGGTGCGTATGCCCTGCTGCCACGAGGCGGGGTTTTTAAACAGCTCGGCGCTGTGGATGTAGCCTTCGATGTGGTCGATGTCGTCTTTGTAGACGATGATTTTCGAATTGCCGCTCTCGATGAACTTTTGCTTCAGTTCATCGAGCGTGCAGTTGTTCATGTCAACGGCGTTGATCTCGGTGCGCGGCACCATGCAGTCGCGCACTTTGGTGTCGGGAAAATCGAGGGCGTTGTGGAAGATTTTCACTTCGTTCTGAATATCCTCGTCGCTGCGGGCGTTGTCGATACTCGATTGTATGAGATAATCCAAATCGACTTTCGAGAATCCTTCGGACACGACTTCTTTCGGAATGCTGATACAGAACAGGCGCAGAATGATGCGCGACAGGAACGTGGCGAAACGGCTGATGGGCCACAGGATGATGTAAAACAGATAGGCCGGAAAGGCGAATATACGCAATAAACGGTTGGGACTGTTCTTGAAAAGGGTTTTCGGCAGAAACTCGCCGGTAAACAGCACGATGAGCGTAGACAAAACAGTGTCGAGCGGAACCGTGACAGCCGGATCGACACCGACAAAGATGGTGTTGTCGAACAGGCGCGCAATGAGGATTCCGTAAATAACCAAAACGATATTGTTGCCTACCAGCATAGTGCTGACAAAACCGTTGGGGTTGTTGTAAAAGAGCGAAAGAAATCGGTTGGCAAAGCTGTTTCGCTCTTTGTCCATCTCGGCAAGCATTCGGTTGCTGGAAACGAAGGCTATCTCCATACCCGAGAAAAAGGCAGAGAAGATCATCGTAATGGCGATGCAAATAATCAGCGATATGTCTACTTGTTCTGTCATTCCGGAGATTGAGAGTTAAGGGGCAGATTGGGTTCGGCGGCGCGGCGGGGCTTGCATCCTGAAGGGAACATTCGTAACCCCGGATGCCGCAGAGGCAGTATCGCTCTCGCCGGTAAAGTCGGACTTTTCGAACGATCCGCGGCTGTTGGAAACATAATACTTCGTCATTTTCTCATCGCTTCTGAAATAGCTTCCTTGTAAAGTGCGCTCGGGGGTGACGAGCCTTGAGAAAACATGCGAATAGAGTTCGTGGTTGCGCCTGTCTAAGAACAGTTGCTCACTGGAGAAGCGCAGCCCGTCTTTTGTCAAAATCCTGACTCGGCCGCGCAATTCCCAAAGCTGGTTATCGGTGTAATAATAGGCCGTATCGCATTGTATATACGATTGCACATGGAACTTTTCATCGAACTGTTCGAGGAAGGCTCCCTTCACAAAGACCGACTTTTTAGGTGTGGTGTTCTGAAAAACCTCCCATCGCTCGGTTACAATCCGGTATTTGATGACGCCCGAATCGGAAATCAATTGATTCACGCCGTAACTTGTCATCGTAGCTACCGAATCGCGTTCGTATATGGCTGGGGCGATATGTTCTTTCTGTTTTTCGCAAGCAACAAAAAACATCCATAGAAAAACGACTGACAAAGAAAGAAAAGCCTTCTTATCCATTCAACTATTTTCCTGAGAGAACAAAGTCGATTATTTTACCTTCCACTTATCGAACCAAAGCTCGCTAAAGGTCAGACCGATATTGATTCGGAAGGTATTCTCCGTAATAAAAGTTTTCGAATCTTGCCGAACCCACTGTGCAGAAATATTTAGCAACGAACGATTGTTATAAGCATTTACGATAGGAATACCGAAACCGGCGCTGACGCTCATTTCTTTGGGGCCGTCCTGTCCGTTAATCTTGAGGTAAGATGTTGCATAAGAAGCACCGGCGCGATAACGTATCCGCTTAAAAAAACTCCGACCATACTCGTCTTGACAGAATTCTCCGCCGACAGTCAGCTTATGTCTATCTTTAAACAATTCTTTCGAGAGCGAATACTGCGGTCGACCATTCACCATAGCGTATTCGGGATATTCAACCTTAGACCATTGCTGTAAAAGATAATCGACACCTATCTTCAACTTGTTTTGATGGTTCCACGCCAATCCGGCTCCCATCGAGGCAGGCAATTCCAAACCTTTCACTATCGTATAAGATACCGTATCCGACACACCGGTCTGCGGATTGGTCGACAACACATTGCACGAAGGATCGCCGTTCAGCTTGTGGCCTAAACCGTAAACGGCGCCCAGCGTAAGCTGATCTTTCTTCGAGAGACGAGCCGTGTACTGCAGACCGAGATCCAACTTATAGTCGACCACGGATGCTGTATAATACTTTGAAATAGTATTAATAGACTGGTCATTGTAACTATTGATGATAGAGCGATCGTATCTTCCCCACAAATAAGAGATATTGGCACCGACCGACAAATGCTTGATCGGTTCTGCTCCGATGCCTAAATACACCTGATGGAATCCGCCGGTGCCGGCATAGGTATTGGTAGATGTGGTTTGCGTTTGATTTTGATCGGTGCTAATGACAGAGGTATTGGCATAATTATATCCCACGTTGGTGAAAGGAATCAGTCCGAAGCTCAACCCTACCCGCTTGGCCAAACGAAAACCTGAAACAACATATTCAAGATCGGCGTTGTTTGCGTTCTTCTTACGCCCGTTTTCTTTAAAGTTGGTAATTTGCCCAGAAAGTCCCGCATCAAAAATAAAGTTCAAGGAATCGAGGGCCGAATAAGATGCAGGATTAAGAAAATTTACCTGCTTATTCTCTCTGAATCCGTATCCCAAGCCGTTCATTCCACGATTAAAACCGCTTGTTTGATCGGATAAAAGCCCAAGGCCGAACTGACTATACGGCGAATTGGTGCCACTTTGGGCAAATGAAGAGACTGATAATACAGCGGCCAATAAAAGGGCGCCTATTGTTTTTTTCATTCTATTCTTATTTCTGGATTTGGCTGCAAAAATATCGAAAAATTCCGAATTAGCACATAAGAACTGCGAAATATAAGTTATTTTTGCATCATGAAACATTTCACCGTCGATTTAAGATTTTTGTCCACATTTGTTCTCGTTTTATTGGCAATCCGAAGCAATGCTCAAACCGACAGTATCATTTTGAAGAGCATGGATTCCGTAAACATCAGTTTATTGACATGCGGCCCCGACGACAATGTTTATTCTCTCTACGGACATACGGCCATCAGATACCATGACATAGGGCGCGACCAGGATCTGGTCATCAATTACGGCATGTTTTCTTTTCAGAAGCGTTTCTTCGTCGTGCGCTTTGTGTTCGGGCTCACCGATTACGAAATGGGAATAGACGAACTGCCCACATTCGTTTCGAACTATGCCGCCAGAGGGCGATGGGTATGCGAACAACAACTTAATCTTACCCGAGAAGAGAAATGGGCCATTACGCAGGCCATCGATGTTAACTACAGACCCGAGAACAAGGTTTACCGATACAACTACTTTTACGATAATTGCACGACGCGTGCCCGCGACATGATCACACGCCATATTCGCGGTACGGTACTGTATGCAGAAAACAAATCGATAACAAGCTCGTATCGAACAATGGTGCATCAATGGACAGCGGGACATGTTTGGGCACGGTTCGGAAACGATTTGTTGCTCGGGGTGAAAGCTGACAGGAAAACAAACAAAGCGCAACAGCAGTTCCTACCCGACACGCTCAGAAGAGATTTTGAACAGGCCATCGTCGTGGACCGACAAGGAAAGCAGCGCAAATTGGTCGACACCACCTTTTACCTTGTTGCCCCGGTGGCATCAACAGCGCAGGCCGCGCATCCGATTACGCCCACGCATTGTGCCCTCGTTTTGCTGGCAACGACCCTTTTCGTGTGCCTGGCAGAACGAAAAACGGGGCGCATCCTATGGGGATACGACGCCGTGCTGATGCTGTGCACAGGGCTGGCGGGTATTATTTTGCTGGCAATGGTCTTCTCGCAGCATCCCACCGTGCGGCTGAATTTCCAGATACTGCTATTGAGCCCGCTCTCCCTGGCCTTTCTTTATCCTTGTATAAAACAATTGCGAAAACACAAGATACATCCGTACATCAAACTGTGGCATGCCCTGCTCTGTCTTTTCCTGGGGCTGTCGTTTTTCCAACATTATGCAGAAGGCATGATGATTGTGGCATTGTCTTTGCTTATAAGGCACAGTTGGCTCATGCTTTTTACGTCAAAACTCAACAAAAGATGAATAGATACTTTTCGGCTGTAGTCATTGCAACCTTATCGGGAACAGTGCTACAAGCACAAACTTTGCAGCCTGCACCGCGACTGGTTGTCAACATTACGATCGATCAACTGCGAAACGATTACATCGAGCACTATTCGCCTTTATACACACAAAACGGTTTTAAGAAGCTGCTACAAAAAGGCAGCGTTTACGAAGCGGCCAGCTATCCGTTCAATCCCGTTGACAGAGCTTCGGCAATAGCGGCCATCGCTACCGGCACAAGTCCCTTTTACAATAATATTATCGGCACGCAATGGCTCGACCGAAAGACCTTGCGGCCGGTTTTCTGTGTCGATGATGCCGAATACACAACCTCGCCACAACGCTTATCCACATCGACCATCGGCGACGAGCTGAAGGTTTCGACCAACGGAACAGCCCTTGTTTACAGTATAGCTGCGCAGCGAGAGGCCGCCGTGCTGGCTGCCGGACATGCTGCCGACGGCGCCGTATGGATCGACGAACAGACCGACAGCTGGACAACGTCCGATTACTACAACGAAAAGGTTCGGAAGTGGATCAACGCCTACAGCAGCACACGGCCGCGGCCGGGCAAAACCAAATCGGCCGTGAACGATGCCATCGGCAATGCCTCGATCGACTGCCTCAACACCAATGCCATGGGCCGAGACGACGTTACCGACTATCTGTGCATCACCCTGTCGGCCGCCGGCAGCGACATGACAAACTGGCGGGTCGAGATGGAAACCGTTTACCGCAACTTAGACCAAACGCTGGCGTCGCTGATCAGCCGAATCGAACAGTCGGTCGGCCCCAACCGCGTGCTTTTCGTACTCACCGGCACCGGCTACACCGAAGATCCGAAGGTAGACTACGCCAAGTATCGCATCCCCACGGGCACCTTCTACATCAACCGCACGGCCAACCTGCTCAACATGTACCTCGGCGCCATTTACGGACAAAGCCGCTATGTAGAGGCCTGCTTCCGCAACCAAATCTACCTGAACCGGAAACTGATCGAAGACAAGCTTCTCTCGTTCGAAGACATCCTGTCACGTTCGAAAGACTTTTTAGTACAGATTTCAGGCATCCGCAACGTAGAAGAAAGTCCGTACACCCCAGCCATCAGCGGCGACCTGCTGATAGAAGTAGCGCCAGGATGGCAACTGCTGAACGAAGACAACCACGACAATTATATCGCACGCGCATCGTTTGTTCCCTTCCCCATCATTTTTTACGGGGCAGGCATCAAACCGCAGCGCATCAGCACACCCGTAACGGTAGACCGAATTGCGCCTACCATTGCCAAATCAATTCAAATCAGAGCACCCAACGCCTGCAAGTCGGCCCCGCTATAAAACGCTCTCTTTCGGAACGGAAAGAACCCCTCTCGAACGAGCACCAAGTTTTATAAAGCACAAAGTAGCTTTCGGCGAAGTGAAACTCCGTGCAAACACTTTGCACGGCACTTACATCGTCTGCGGAACGAAAACAAGATGCTTGCACGCGTCAGCCGACGCCGCGGAACGAAAA
>CAUQAO010000090.1:0-9744 GCA_963515815.1 uncultured Prevotella sp. | reverse complement strand
TCTTTGCGCTTCCGACCGAAAAGCGGGGAAGCAACGAGCCCTGCACAGCGCTTTCCGGGTCGTGGATGGCGGCCGGCGGGCGGTGCACCGCGGATTCCTCCGAAAAGTTTCCGGCTGGCGGCTTCGGCACGCACGTTTCTCCTTTGTTTTTCGTAAGAAAAGGCTTCGGCACGCGGGCTTCTCCCCCCATTTTTCGTGAGAGAGGGCTTCGGCATGCGGCCGTGGTTTACGTTTTTTCCGGTTTCAACAAGTCAAACATCGCTTTGGGTTGTTCGGGCGGCCCGGGGCGGGTGGTGCTGGGGCCGTTCGGTTTTTATTTTACCAGGTTGGCGATGGTGGCGAGCATGGTGGCCAGGCTGGCGGCCGAGGTTCCGATGCCGAGCCACTGTGTGAGGCTGGTTCGGTTGGCTTCGGGCTTGGTGGGCACGACGATTTCGCATCCGGGTTGTATGTTGGCGTTGTGGCCTACGCGGGCTACGGTTCCGTTCATGTAGATGATGTAGGTTCGGCTGCGTTTGGCGCGGTTGCCGAATCCGCCTGCTTGGTCGATGTACCATGCGGCCGACTTGCCTTTGCGGTAGGCGACGGTGTTGGGGTACATTACGTTGCCGCTGATTTTGACGGTGGCGTTGTATTGTGGCACGATGATTCGGTCGCCCTGGCGCAGGGTGATGTCGGCGTCGGATCCGGGTTGCCTGAGGGCTTTATCGAGTTCGATGCCGACGTAATAGGTGTTGCCGAGGTCGATGGCGGCGAGGTCGACGGAGTCGCGTCGCGAGCTTTGGGTGCGTGCCAGTCGCAGGAGTGTTTCCATGCGCAGGCGTTCGTCGGGGGTGATGGTTCGTTCGAGTCGTGCTCCTTTCGTGTAGGCTGTTGGTGTGATTCCGCCGGCTTTTCGTATGGCGTCGCTGAGTCGTTCGGTTTTGGTGCTGAGGGTGTAGGTTCCTTCGAAGGTTACTTGTCCGGCTACGGTGATGTTTTGCTGTTCGCTGTAGCCTGGGCTGCGGCGTACGTACACTTCGTCGAAGGGCATGAGGGTGAAGCCGGGTGTGCCGTCGACCACGAAGCCGTCTTTCAGGGCGAAGCTGTAGGTGCGTGCGATGAGTGTGTCGGTTCGGGTGGCGCGGGGGTCGACGATGCGGCGTGCAACGTCTACTTTGACGGTGGAGGCTGTTTCGCGCAGTCCGCCGGCTTGGAGCACGAGGTCTTCGAGGGTTTCGTTTTCGGCGTATCGGTAGATGCCGGGGAAGTGTATCTCGCCGTGTATGGTGATGGTTTGCTGTTGCATCATTTCGGCTTTTGTGGGCACGAAAACGACGTCGTTTTCACGGAGCGGTATGTCGGGTGTTCGTCCGGCGAGGATGCCGTCGAGGTCGGCTGCGATCACTTCGAGGGTTCGGTCGGGTTTCATGCGGTGTATCACGGTGCGGGCCGTAAAGGCTTCTTCGCGCAGTCCTTCGGCGTGCCGGATGAGGGTGCGCAGGCTGTTGATGGAGCCGCCTACTTGGTAGAGTCCTGGTCGGAAGACGGCGCCTTTGAGTTCGATGGTTCCGGTGTATCGCTGCAGGATGGAGTCGACGGCTACGGAGTCGGCATCGGCGATGGGAAAGTTGGCGGTGTCGAATTCTTCGACGTTGTAGACGGCGAGTTCGCGCCCCGTTTTACGCAGCACGCGGACAGACTTTCGATAGGCGTCGCCGGTGAAGCCTCCGGCGTATTTGAGCAGGGTGGCGAGGCTCTCTTGCGGGGTCATTTCGTAGTACATCGGGCGTTTTACTTTTCCCGAGATGCTCACCAGGCAGTTGTACGGCCCTACGTATATCACGTCGCCCTCGGCCAGGCGTATGTTTCCGCGCTGCCGGCCGTTGAGTATGTAGTCGTACACGTCGACGGTTGAAACGATCCGGTTGTTGCGGTAGATCTTGATGCTGCGCAGGGTTCCGATATCGTTGGTTCCGCCGGCCAGGTAGAGGGCGTGGAACACCGACGCGAAGGCCGAGAGGGTGTAGGTGCCGGGGGTGCGTACTTCGCCCATGACGTTGACGGTGATGGTTCGGCTCTGTCCCAGGGTGAGCCGTACTTTGCTGCTGGTGTATCGGGCGCCGAGCTGGGTGCGCAGGCGGGCGTTGGCCTGGGCAATGGTGAGGCCGCTGACTTGTACGGGTCCGAAGCCTTCGATGTTGACGTCGCCGTCGGGCGAAACGGTGGTTTGCAGGCTGCGCTGCGAGGCGCCGTAGATGTCGACGAACACGGCGTCGCCGGGTCCGAGGCGGTAATTTTGCGGCGTGGCGATGTTCATGCTGGGCTCGAACGAGAGTTCCTGGGTATTGAAGATGTCGCGTCCGAATACTCTGCGCTTGTTCTGTTCTTGTTTTCTGAGCAGTTGGCGCAGCAGCGTGAGCGAATCGACGGGCGCAAAGGTCTGCAGCTCGCGTTGCATGGCGGCGAAGTCTTCGCCACCTTCGTCGTAGGCCGTGGGGCTGCCGGGCGTTTCCTGTATGCGGAGGGTGGAGAGGCGTCGGCTGTCGGTAAGTTCGGTTTTGCCGATGGCGCTGCGTTCGGTCTTGCTTCTCGTGCCTCCGTTGGCCTGCCGCATGCGTGTTTCGGCCTCGGCCACGGTTTGGTCGGCCACGTTGCCCAGTCCGGTTTGTTTGTTCTGCCGTTCGTACTTCTCTTTCACGCGTCGTATCTGTTGTATGTCCACGCCGCGCTGCATCAGCTTGGTGACGAGCTGCCGCCGCGACGTTCCCGAGGTGCTCTCTTTGAGCACGAGGGCCAGGACCTGGTCGTCGGTCATGGACGATTGGGCCGCGGCACCCAGCGGGCACCACAACAACAGGATGTACAGTGCCAGGCGGCCGGCATGCCTTGCGTAAAGTCTGTTTCGGTTCATCATTGTTTTCGTTTTTTTTTTTGTACGCTTCCTTTTTATTAACTCGCTTTGGGCCGAAATGTTGTAAGGTGCGCCGAATTTATTTGGGGACAGGGGGCAACGGCGGGGAAAACGAACTGCCGGCCGCTTCTCTCGCGAAACGGAGAGGCGGCCGGCAGTTATCCCGACGCGCAGGATGCCGAGGCGTGGCCTGCATCGGGGGATCAACGCTTCAGCCGGTCGAGAATGTCTTGCGGCACGGCGTGCTTGTTGACTACGAAGTCCATCGTTTTATAAGCCACGAAAGCCTTCGACAGGTACCATATTCCTTTGTATTTGCCGCTCTCGCCCCACGAGTTCTTGACCATGTAATATTCGCGGCCGTTCTGGTCTTTGGCAATGCCGAAGAAGTGCATGCCGTGGTCGTCGGTGGTTTCCCAGTTGTCGTAGGCTTCCTGGCGCATCTCTTGGGTGGGTACGATCTCGGGTGCATTGACACCGAGCGAATCGATCTTGGCGATCTTCGAAGCCGACGACATTTTTACCCATCGTTCGGCATCGGTTCCGGAGAGATCGCGCGCCTTTTTCAGGTCGTAAGCGATGCCGAGGCCGTTGCGCGTGAATCCGTCTTCGGAAACGTCGCCTCCCCATACCACGGTATAGCCGTTCATGATGGCGTGGTCGATGATGCGGCAGAGGTCGTCGATGGGCACGTTCCAGCTGGGTGCCCAACGCCAGTTATCCTGCACTTCGACTATGAACTCGGTCCAGAACGGGTGGTGCGTGTAGCTGGTGAAGGAGATGTAGTCGTTCATGTCGAGGGGCAGCTCGTCGGCAAACGAGCGGGGGGTGTAGGTCTTGCCCTCGTAAGTGAAATGCTCGGGCGCTTTGCCGATGTAGGCGTCGATGATGCCTTGCAAACCCTGCTTCCAAACGGGTGTGAGTTTCTTTTGCTTGCCTTTGGCCAACGCCTGGACGTAGGGCGTCATGACGTCGAAGAATTCGTTGAAGTTTGCCAGCGAATCGCCGATCGTCGTGCCGGGTAGCGGCATGGCGGTTTCGGGCACGATGCCGTAATTCTGCCAGCAATACAGCGGGTCGTAGCAGCTTCCGCCCTGCGCAAAGCTGATGTCGCCGTGCATTCGGACCACGGCCACGGCACGGTCCATATAGGTTTTTCCGGCTACGTACATTTCGCTCAAGTCGTAGGTCTTGCCGGTTTTCTTGAGTAGCTCGCTTTCTAAGAAGCTCAACGTAGAATAGGCCCAACACGTTCCGCTGCGGTTCTGGTCTTTAATGCTGGTGATGGGGTTCTGTTTCACTACGGTGAAGACGGGCTTGTTGCTTTTTTCTTTCGTCTTCTTGGCTTGCGCGCCGACGCTCGTTGCCGCCAATGCGATGAGCGTGATAACTAAGATTTTTCTCATATTTGCGTTTTACTGATTAATTGTTTTCTTTTAATTATCGGCCATGAATGCTTCTACATCCTCGGGATGGTAGGGTATGCGGTCTTCGCCGATGAAGCGGCAGCCGTCTTTGGTGATGAGCAGATCGTCTTCGATTCGGATGCCTCCGAAGTCTTTATAGGTTTCGAGCAGATCGAAGTTGAGAAATTCGGCGCAATGGCCGGATGCTTTCCAGTCGTCGATCAGGGCGGGAATGAAGTAGATGCCCGGCTCGTCGGTCACGACGAATCCTTCTTGCAGGCGTCGGCCCATGCGTAGGGCATTGGTACCAAACTGTTCTAAATTGGGGCGGGTCTCTTCGTCGTAGCCGACGTTGATTTGGTCGAGCGATTCCATGTCGTGCACGTCCATGCCCATCATGTGTCCCAAGCCGTGGGGCAAGAACATGGCGTGGGCGCCGGCACGTACAGCCTCTTCGGTATCGCCTTTCATCAGGCCGAGTTCTTTAAGGCGGTCGGTCATCAGCCGGCAAACGGCAAAGTGTACGTCGGCATACTTCACGCCGGGTTTGGCCACCTCTAAGGCATAATCGTGGCAGGCCTCGACAATGCGGTAAATATCCAGCTGCCGCTGCGTGAACTTTCCGCTGACGGGATAGGTGCGCGTATTGTCGGAGCAGTAATTGTTGACGGTTTCGCATCCGGCGTCGCACAAGGCAAGGCGTCCGGCCTGCAGAACGGCGAGCGAAGGATTTCCGTGCATGATTTCGCCGTGCTGCGAATAGATGGTCGGGAAGCTGACCATGGCGCCGTAAGAATTGGCAATTCCGTCTACCTGTCCGCCGACAAACTTCTCGGTTACGCCGGGCTTGGTCAGTCGCATAGCCGTTGTGTGCATCAGGTAACCGATTTTCGCTGCGCGTTCCAGTTCAGCTATCTCCTGCGGCTCTTTTACAGATCGCATCTTGACTACGGCCTTGATTAGTTCGATCGATGCGCTCTCTTTCTGCTGAACGGGATGAATGCCCAGCAAATCGTATATCTGCAGCTTGATGTCGTGCCGGTAGGGCGGCAAGAAGTGTATCTTGCGGTGGCTGCTCATGGCGTTGTTGCAGATGGTTTTGAGTTGCTTCATCGGTGCAGTTTGGCCGACGCCTACCTGCTGGGCCATAGACTGAACGCTGTCGACGCTACCGTACCAAACGATATCTTCAATATCGATATCGTCGCCGATCAGCATTTCAGAGTCGTTGTCGATGTCGATGAGACCTACAAGGCCCTCTCTGCTTTGCCCGAAATAATACAAAAACGATGAGTCTTGCCGGAAAGGATAATAGCCGTTATTCGGAAAATTGACCGGCGACTCGTTGTTGCCAAAAATCAGAATGATACCAGTGCCTACTTCTTTCTTCAGCACAGAACGGCGTCTTACATAGGTTTGCTGATCGAACATACTTACTTGTTTTATGATTGTTAATGCCTCTGCGGCAGATAGACCGATAATTGCTGAGGCGCAGCCTATCTTATTGTGCAAAGATAGAGAAAAATTGCCGACAAATGCGTAACTTTGCCGTAATTAATGATTCACGTTATGCAAATCGACAGAAATACGGGTTTGGTGTTAGAAGGGGGCGGTATGCGCGGCGTATTTACCAGTGGCGTGCTCGACGCCCTTATGAAGCACAGCCTGTATTTTAAGTATGTGGTTGCCGTATCGGCCGGAGCCTGCAACGGCATGTCGTACATCAGTCGGCAGCCGAGACGTGCTCGCTTGTCGAACATCGACTTTCTGGCCAAATACGATTATATTGGCCTGCGCCATCTGGTTACGCAAGGCTGTATCTTCGACCAAGAACTGCTATACGACAAGTTCCCGAACGAGTATATTCCATTCGACTTCGACACGTTTTTCAGGTATGCCGACACTTTCGAAATGGTTACGACCAACTGCCTAACGGGGCGTCCCATGTACCTGTCTGAGACCCAAGACCGGCAGCGAGCGCTCAATACTGTCAAGGCCTCGAGCAGTCTTCCTTATGTCAGCAAAATAGTTTGGGTAGACGGCGTACCTATGCTCGACGGCGGCATCGTCGACTCTATACCCGTTATGCGTGCCATAGCCACCGGGCATGCCCGAAACGTTGTCGTGCTGACGCGCAACAAGGGCTATCGCAGCACTGGAAAAGACCATAAGATTCCGCATTTCGTTTATAAAAAATATCCGCGGCTTAGGGTAGCATTAAGTCGCAGAATCGCGGCCTACAACGAACAACTCGATCTGATCGATCGGCTCGAAGAAGAAGAACAGATAGTTTGCATTCGGCCAATGAAACCGATGGAAGTAGGAAGAATGGAAAAAGATACCGCCAAACTGGAACGGCTCTACGAAGAAGGATTCGTATTGGGCGAGACTTTCTGCAGATCGTTAGACGAACACTGAAATAACAGCGCTTCGGGAATCACCGACAAACGGAAATCATGAAAAACACAGACAAATAGTCATTCGAAAACGTCATTTTGTCGCACATTGCCGTTGGGGCATGTATTTTGGAATATCACCGGTAAAAACAATGAAAGGAGATTGAACAATGACATTCGATAAATTTACCATCAAAGCCCAAGAGGCTGTACAAGAGGCTGTGAACCGAGCACAACAGGCCGGTCAACAGACCATCGAACCCATTCACTTGCTGTTTGGTCTGCTGACCAAAGGTAAGGAGGTTACGACGTTTATCTTTCAAAAGTTAGGCATCAGTCCGACGCAAATCGAGTCGCTGGTGCAAAACGAAATAGCGCATCTGCCCAAAGTGAGCGGCGGAGAGCCTTATTTGAGCAACGAAACAAATAAGGTATTGCAGAAAACCCTGGAGATAGCTCAACACTTCGGCGATCAGTTTGTCAGTCTTGAGCTGATACTATTGGCCCTGCTGACTGTCGATTCTACAGCAAGCCGCATCTTGAAAGATGCTGGTTGTACCGAAAAAGAAATGCAGAAGGCCATCGAAGAACTGCGACAGGGACAGAAAATTCAGAGTCAAAGCGGCGACGAAAACTACCAAGCGTTAGAGAAATATGCCAAGAACCTGGTCGAAGATGCACGTGCCGGAAAACTTGATCCGGTAATAGGACGCGACGAAGAGATACGCCGCGTGCTGCAGATACTGAGCAGACGAACCAAGAACAACCCTATCTTGATAGGCGAACCCGGTACGGGTAAAACCGCCATTGTCGAGGGATTGGCCCAGCGTATCGTACGGGGCGACGTACCCGAAAATCTGAAAAACAAGCAGGTCTACTCGCTGGATATGGGTGCATTGGTAGCAGGAGCGAAGTATAAAGGCGAATTCGAAGAGCGCTTGAAGGGTGTGATCAAAGAAGTAACGCATGCAAACGGCGAAATCATCTTATTCATCGACGAGATTCATACGCTTGTGGGAGCCGGCGGAAGCGAAGGCGCCATGGACGCGGCCAATATCCTGAAACCGGCCTTGGCACGCGGCGAACTGAGAGCCATCGGAGCCACTACGCTGAACGAATATCAGAAATACTTCGAAAAAGACAAGGCGCTCGAGCGACGATTCCAAACCGTCATGGTAGACGAACCCGACGAACTGAGCGCCATCTCTATCCTGCGCGGCCTGAAAGAACGTTACGAAAATCATCACAAAGTAAGGATTCAAGACGATGCTTGTATTGCCGCCGTTCAGCTATCCGAGCGCTACATCAGTGACCGTTTCTTGCCCGATAAAGCCATAGACCTGATGGACGAGGCTGCCGCCAAACTGCGAATGGAACGCGATTCGCTGCCCGAAGAACTGGACGAAATAACCCGTAAACTGAAACAGTACGAGATAGAACGCGAAGCCATCAAGCGAGAAAACGACGAGGTGAAGATCAAACAGCTCGACAAAGATATCGCAGAGCTGAAAGAACAAGAGCAATCGTTCCGCGCAAAGTGGGAAAGCGAAAAGAATCTTGTAAACAGAATACAGCAGGATAAGCAAGAGATGGAGAACCTGAAGTTCGAGGCCGAACGCGCCGAACGCGAAGGCAACTACGAACGCGTAGCCGAAATAAGGTACGGAAAGCTGAAAAGCCTGCAAGACGATATCGACAACATACAACTGCAACTCAAAGCCACGCAGGGTACCGAAGGCATGGTCAGAGAAGAAGTCACGGCCGATGATATTGCCGAAGTGGTAAGCCGATGGACCGGAATACCCGTAACACGAATGATGCAGAGCGAAAAAGACAAGCTGCTCCACTTGGAAGAAGAGCTGCACAAGCGCGTCATTGGGCAAGAAGAAGCAATACAGGCCGTCAGCGATGCCGTAAGGCGGAGCCGCGCCGGTCTGCAAGATCCGAAACGCCCCATCGCGTCGTTCATCTTCTTAGGCACGACCGGTGTGGGTAAAACCGAGCTGGCAAAGGCGCTGGCCGAATACCTCTTCAACGACGAATCGATGATGACGCGTATCGACATGAGCGAATACCAAGAGAAGTTCAGCGTTTCGAGGCTCATCGGTGCGCCTCCCGGATACGTCGGTTACGACGAAGGCGGACAGCTGACCGAAGCCGTACGGCGCAAACCTTACAGCGTGGTACTGTTCGACGAAATAGAGAAAGCCCACCCCGATGTATTCAACATCCTGCTGCAAGTGCTGGACGACGGTCGGCTGACCGACAACAAGGGAAGGACCGTCAACTTCAAAAACACCATCATCATCATGACATCGAACCTCGGAAGCCAGTACATACAGCAACAAATGGCCGATATCAACGACTATAACCGCGAAGAAAAGATGAAAGAAACCCGGCAAACCGTCATGAACATGTTGAAACAAACCATCCGGCCCGAGTTCTTGAACCGCATTGACGAAACGATCATGTTCTTGCCGCTGACCAAGAAAGAGATTGCCGACGTAGTGAAGCTACAAATGAAAGCCGTAAAAGAGATGCTCCGTTCGCAAGGCTTTACGCTCGAGTGGACGCCCGACGCCATCGATTATCTGTGCGAGGTGGGTTACGATCCCGAGTTCGGAGCGCGGCCGGTAAAGCGCGCCATCCAGCGGTATGTTTTGAACGACTTGTCTAAGAAACTGCTGTCGGGCGAGGTGATCACCGACGAACCCATCGTAATCGATGCCGACGCCAGCGGTTTAACATTCAAAAATTGAAAATAGGTTCAGGCAAAAAATGGATTTTATGAGCTGGCGAACACTTCGCCGAGGCCAAAAATGGATTTTATGAGCTGGCGAACACTTCGCCGGGGCAAAAAATGAATTTTACGAGCTGGCGAACACTTCGCCGAGGCAAAAAATGAATTTTACGAGCTGGCGAACACTTCGCCGGGGCAAAAAATGAATTTTACGAGCTGGCGAACACTTCGCCGAGGCAAAAAATGAATTTTACGAGCTGGCGAACACTTCGCCGGGGCAAAAAATGAATTTTACGAGCTGGCGAACAC
>CAUQAO010000089.1:0-9745 GCA_963515815.1 uncultured Prevotella sp. | reverse complement strand
TTTGTATCACACACTTTGGCTTCGGTGGTTCGAGAGAATCGCCGAAGCTTTTTTAATAGATAAACGAAGTTCGGCGTCGAAGAGGATGGCGATTTGGAATTATCGTTCTGAAAGTGTATCTTTGCACAGAAACAATAAAACAAGGAGGAAAAACAATGAATACGGTATCAATTCACAAAGAAACGATCAAGATGGTTGTTTCGAGTGCTTCTGATATCAAGTTTCTCAAGAACCTTGCCAAGCGCATGGGATGGACGTTTGAGCACGAAAGTCCTACAGAACTCGATAAGGCCATAAATGATTTGAAGGCTGGCCGCGTACATAAAGCCAAGGATGTGACGACCTGATGGCACAGCTCTTAGAATGAAAGCAGAAAAATATGTATGAGATCGAGTATACGACATGTTTCCGTGGCTCGTTTAAGAAATGTCTGGGGCGTGGCTTGGATGCAACAGTTTTCGAACGTGTCATCAGATGCCGATTTGTTCTGATTTTTTCGATATATATTCTTTCTATGCTTCACACCGATCGGAGCATGAGACGACACAAAATAAATACTGATAGAAAATGAAAAGAGCATTTACATTGTTCAGCTGTGTGCTGTTTGTTATGGGTTCCTTCGCGGGTAAGGTCGATACCGTCACGATTCATCACGAAGCGATGAATCGCGACATACAGGTGGTTGTAGTAACGCCTTCGGGCACGAAAGCTGCAAAGAACGTGCGCTATCCGGTCGTTTTTCTACTGCATGGGGCTACCGACAACTGTTTTACGTGGGTGAGGGTGAAGCCGAATCTGCCGGATATTGCTGACGAGAAGCAGATGATATTCGTTACGCCGTCGGTGCTGAACTCATGGTATTTCGACAGTCCGAAGCTAAAAGATTATCGATACGAGACGTTTGTATCGAAAGAGTTGATCGACTATATCGATACGCATTATCCGACGCAGGCCAAGCGCGAGGCGCGTACCGTTACCGGCTTGAGCATGGGCGGCCACGGCGCTTTGTTTCTGGCTATGCGCCACACCGATGTGTTCGGGGCTTGCGGCAGTATGAGCGGCGGTGTAGACATCAGGCCTTTTCCGCTGAACTGGGAGTTGGCAAAGGTGCTGGGCGAGATGGCTTCTAACCGGAAGGTGTGGGACGAGCATACGGTGGTTAACCAGATTGGGCGGATAAAGAATGGCGATTTGGCGATAATGATCGATTGCGGCGATTCCGACTTCTTCTTGGAGGTGAATCTCGATCTGCACAAGCGGCTGTTGGGACATGGCATCGGGCACGACTTTACAACACGGCCCGGCGATCATTCGAGCACTTATTGGGCCAATGCCATCGATTATCAGCTACTGTTCTTCGAAAAATATTTTCGGCAGAACGGTACTTCCGTGCAGCGGCCTGCGAGGAAGTAAGGCACACACGATATCGGAATAGAATCTTGAAACCGACAGCGATGAAAAACGGCATCGTTGTTGGTTTTTTGTTTTGTCAGTAGCGTTCTGTCTTGCTCGAGATCCAACTTTCTATGAGCCACAGCAGATTGGTATAGGTTCGATTGCTGATTCTTCGGGTGGGGAAGTCGATTTTCAGACCTATCGAGACGGCCGTTCTGAACGGTTCGGTCTTTCTTTCGGCAGTTTTTCCGATCAGCGGACCGTCATTGAAACGCAGAAGCGCACGGTTGTACCCGCCCAGGTTGATACGATAGTCGTAGTCTATGCAAAGCGAAACGGTGCTGAGCAGGCGTATGTCTACTCCTGCCTGAGGCATAATGCAGAGTGCGGGGCAGCGCACGTCGTGCTCAAGGTACAGATGAGCGCCGGGATATGCATTGCTGATGACGTAGGTTCCTTTGCCTTGCGATCGGCCAAGATTGAGGAAGTTGGTTTGCAGTGCTGCCCCGATGTGCGGTTGCACGATCCATTTTTTGGGAAAGAAATAGTATTTTGCGCCGCCTGTAAGTCCCATCATATTGTTTTTTTTCAGTCCGATGCCGCTCGCATAGTTTGTCAGCATTCCGTTTTGTTCGAAATAGAGCCCGCCCGTCAACGCCAGCCGTGGGTTAAGAAAGTAGTCGGCCGAAAGGTAGAATGTGTTTCCTTCGTCGTCGCTCGATACATAAAAAGGTTGGCCTTCGGGCGAGTTGTCGGTAATGGTTGTAGCGCCTATACCCGCTTGTATACCCCATTTTCTGGGAGAACAGTCGTGAGTTTCGGCTACGATGTTCAGCGAACAGATCGCTGTGAGTATGAGGATGAGAAAGCGAAGAGATTTGTCCATTATTCTTGGGGTATTGTGATGATATGATTCGGATATACTTATCGAAGGCTCGCTTCAATATGGGGATGCGTAGCAGGCCGCATTCGAAGACACTCACTCCGACCAGACAGGTAATGATGCCCAGGATAACATCGATGACATAATGATGGCTGCTATAGATGGCAGTCCACCAGATCCCAATACAGATCAGTGCGAAGGCAGCAACGACCGGTTTGCGCTGGTGGCTGCGAATAGCGTAAAAGGTTGTTACCAGCATATAGGCCGCGTGCAGCGAAGGAACGGCTGCAAATACATTGGCGTTTTTGCCGTAGAGGGAATGGAAGATGGGGATACCCACGAGCTGATCGAACCGGCCCAGTCCTGCCACGTTACCAGGCGTATGCAACAGCGGTTCGAAACCGTGCAACATAACGTACCAGGGCGGTGCGGCCGGATGTATATAATAGCCAGCAAAACCAATGAGGTTAACGAAAAGAAAAGCCGTTGCAAAGTGAAGATAATGCTTGTAATCGCCTTTCAAATAGAGAAACAATCCGAAGCCGATAGGTACAGGTACCCAACAAAGGTAGAAGAAACCGGCCCACAGATCGACCGCTGATGTGTGATGCAGGGCAAAGTATTCGTTGGGCGTGAGCGTACCTGCTGATGTGGTAATCCCGAAGAAATGTTTTTCGGTTTCGTACAGACCGCGGATATCGATAGGATTAACTTCGTAATTGGGCAAAAAGCGCATCCAATCGTACGAACAGCCAAATAAAACCCACGGTGTAAGGGCTAAAGCGATCTTACGCGTCGGCGTATAATAAATGAGCAAGGCGTAGATCGTTACGATGTAAATGCTGAACATTATTTTTCTTTAAGCTGTTGGTAGCAATGGGCAACGCGCCAAAAAGCGGTAATGTTGGCAAGAACGGCAATGAGAATCATACCGCCGATGAGCCACCAAACCTGTTGGGTAATGCCGGTAAGAATGGCGACAAGCGCAGTTACGACAACACGCTCGGGGCGTTGCATTAAGCCAACCTTGCATTCGATGTTCAATCCTTCGGCTCTGGCACGTACGTAACTGACCATGATTGATCCTACCAAAGCCAGAAAAGTAATAACGCCGGCCCACACACCTACTGTAAACAGCAGGAAAACGGTGAGTCCGAAAAGCGAGAACAGTTCGCTGTAACGGTCGAGCGTGCTATCCCATAAGGCGCCGAAGGTAGACGACATGCCGCTTAATCTTGCCAAACGGCCATCCATCATGTCGAATAAGCCAGAGAAAAGCAATATCGCTCCGCCCCAACCAATCAATGCTGTTCTCTGTCCGTTGGCAGCAAAATCGCAAGCTTTGATAAAAAATGCAGTGGCAATGATATTGCCGACGAATCCTATTGTCGTAACAATGTTCGGTGTAAACCCTATCTTGATCATTCCCTTGATGATGGGATTGAGCAAGACATATATCAACTTTTGTAAGTAATCTCTGTAGTTCATATAGTTTGTCGAATTGATTTTGTCGGAAATATGAGAATCATGAAACATACCGGTGTTATACGCTTAAGAAGGCTTCGAAGCAGATCGGTTTTTGAAGACGAATAAGCGCTGCATTTGGTAGTTCCATACTACAGCCACTATAACGGCGATAATGGCTTTAACGATGATGAAGCTGAAGCCTGTCAGTTCGGTTAAAACCAATGTTCCAAGTGTATTGAGCATAATACTACCTGTCCAAACAATGATATATCGTGTTACGACTCTTCGCTTTTTGATGCCATTGGGTCTGAATACCCATCTGTAATTGATTGCACAGTTAACGATTCCGCCTGCCAATGCACCCACAAAGGTAGAATAACCATACCAAAACCCGATGAAATGAGCCGTAATAATAGTAACAAGGAAGTCGATAGCAGAGGCAATCCATGCCGAAAACTGCGCCTTGCAAAATGTAATGATGGTCTTTTTTATAGTATCCATCTGATAACGAGGATTACGATTAGGCTGTAAACGCCGGCCAACAGGTCATCAGCCATGACCCAAAAGCCACCTTGTTTACGATCGAGTGCACGGATACCCCATGGTTTGAGTATATCGAAAAAACGGAAAAGTATGAACGATCCGCCGATTATATACATGTCGTTGGCCGGCGCTGCGAGTAGCGGAATCCATACTCCGACCATTTCGTCAATGACAACACGTTTAGGATCCGGCCCCCATAAAGGCTCTAACCGATTGGCAGCCCATGTGCCTATGAATGTAAAAACGACGATTGATATGAGAGTGATGCCGAATAATAATACCGGGCTGAACAAATAAGCCATGCTTAACCACAAAACAGTGGCAAGCAATGCACCTGCAGTTCCGGATCCCCAAGGCCAAAATCCGATTCCGAAACCTGTACCGAAAATAATAGCTGACAGTGGAGGTCGATTCATACGTAGGTGCAAAATTAATAGAAAAAACATTAATATCAAAAGAGTTTTCTTTAAAATAGTAGCATTATGCCTACCTTTGTAAACAGATTGAAAAAAAGGTTTGATAATTTCGAATAGCTTTGCAATTATCGATAAGTATTGACGAATAGTTTAGTACATCCGGGTTCATTAGGATCAGATAGTACTGCATATATGTTAAAGTGAGAAGACTTCTTGGTTTTATTTTCATCATAATAGTTTTGACGCAGACAGTCAAAGCACAGATTACGGGCGAGATAGTAGATGTTGACGGTTATGCAATTCCTTATGCCAGCGCGATGTATAAGGGACATCATATAGCGGCAGCTAGTGATATAGAGGGAAAGTTTACTATTGAAAGACACGAAGGATGGGTGTTGACATTCAGTTCGGTCGGTTTCAAAACGCAGACGATTCCGGTCAATTCAAATACACCTTCGCATCTTAGAATCGTTTTGAAGGAAGATGCTAAAAATTTAAACGAGGTAATTATTAAGAGCAAGCGTGGTAGATATTCGCGCAAAGATAACCCGGCAGTAGAATTGATGCGCCGTGTTATCGAAGCGAAAAAGCGGAGCGACTTGACAAATTACCCGTATTATCAGTTCAATAAATATCAGAAGTTGACGCTATCGCTGAATGATATTAAGGCCGAAGACTTGGAAAAGGGGCGTTTGAGCAAGTCGCAATGGATGCTTGACCAGGTTGAAACCAGCACATATAACAACAAACTGGTACTGCCCATATCGGTAGAAGAAACCGTAACGCAGCATATTTATCGCAAAGATCCGAAAACAGAGAAAGATATTATCAAGGGGCAACAAAGTCAGGGCATCAATAAGGTTTTGCAAACCGGCGATATATTGAATACGATGATGAAAGAAGTATTCACCGATGTCGATATCTACGACGATCATATTCGTCTGCTCCAATATCCTTTTACCAGTCCTATCGGTTCGACAGCCATATCGTTTTATCGATTTTACATAGAAGACACGGTATATGTAGACCGCGATTTGTGTTACCATTTGCAGTTTATTCCGAACAATCAGCAAGACTTCGGTTTCCGTGGCGAGCTGTATGTTTTGGCCGACTCGTCGCTGCACGTCAAGAAATGTATGTTGACGATGCCCCGCAAGAGCGATGTAAACTTTGTCGATAATTTGCACATCGACCAGGAGTTTACCAAACTCGATAACGGCGAATGGGTACTTTCGAAAGACGATATGTGGGCAGAACTGTCTATCACCAGCTTTTTATCGCAGGTCTTGGTCGTGCGTAATACGCGGTTAAGCGATTATGCGTTCGACGAATTGCCCAATAAAATATTCAAAGGACGGGCAAAAACGCGCCATGAGGCCGATGCCATGGTGCGCGACGAAGATTTTTGGAATCAATATCGTGCAGTAGAATTAACCAAGGGCGAATCGTCTATGGATGCCTTTGTGCACAGAATGGAGCAGTCGAAGAACTTTAAATGGGTAATCATCGTCGTAAAAGCCTTGTTAGAGAATTACGTCGAAACCACAAGTAGCAGTACGAAGAGCAAGTTCGACTTCGGGCCGATCAATACGCTCATTTCTAAAAATTTTGTCGACGGATTCCGATTCCGTATCAGCGGACGAACGATGGCGGCGTTCAATCCTCATCTTTTCTGGAAAGGCTATGTCGCTTACGGAACCCAGTCGCACCGCACGTATTACGGAAGCGAAATAACCTATTCGCTGAACAAGAAAAAGAACTCGCCTTTTGAATTTCCGCAGCGCAACATCATCTTCGAATCGGCTTCCGATGTCATGTCGCCGGCCGACAAATTTCTGATCCATAATAAAGACAATGCTTTCATGGCATTTCGTGTTCAGAAGGTACAGCAGATGTATTTCTATCAAAGACAGAAACTATCGTTTGTTTACGAAACCGACTGGGGTTTCAGCCTCAATACGTCTTTGAAAGCAGAGAGCAATGAAATTGCCGGCGATTTGCATTTCATTCGTATGAATGACGGGCTCGATCAGCGAAAGATACGTACCACCGAATTTAAATTCGGGCTGCGTTATTGTCCCGGGCAGGCTTTCATCAACACCAAGCAGCAGCGTTTTCCTATCAATTTCGACAGTCCCGAGTTCACCGTCAGCCACACCGTCGGATTAAAAAACTTCCTCGGCGGGCAGTATAGTCTCAACTTTACCGAGATAGGATTGTACAAAAGGCAGTGGTTGGGCAGTTGGGGGTACATCGACGGTCATGTCAATGCCGGTGCACAATGGAACAAGGTACCTTTCCCTTTGCTCATCATGCCACCCGTCAACCTCTCTTATTTCGAGCACGAAGAAACCTTCTCGATGATGCGCAACATGGAATTTCTGAACGACCGTTACGCCTTCTGGTCCGTTGCTTGGGATATGAACGGAAAGCTGCTCAACCGCGTGCCGCTCATCAAGAAACTCAAGTGGCGCGAATACGTAGCCTTCAAAGGCATGTTCGGAACGGTAACCGATAAAAACAACCCGTTTCTGGCGCAAAATCTGGGCGACGATCTGCTGTTCGCCTTTCCCACCGGCGCCCACGTTATGGACAAGAACGTGCCGTACATGGAACTCGTAGCCGGCGTTCACAATATTCTGAAGTTCTTTTCCGTCGACTTTGTTCATCGTTTCAACTACAACGGCCATGCCGACGTCAGGAAAAACGGCATTCGGTTCGGATTTGCCATGAGCTTTTAAGTAAAAACACCCACACAAGCCATACCGGAGCCGATTCTGCCGCCGCGGTTTGTCTACACCTCTCAGTCCTTTTTCCATCGGGCGTTCAGCCTTCCGCACAGTCCCTATTTACTTATTTTTGGGTATTGTGCGCACCTTCCGATCTGCCTACCTTTGCGGTCCGGATAATAATAAAAAGCAATTAATCAACTAAAAAAACAAAGAAGATGAGAAAATTTTACTCCCTGTTATTTACGTGTCTTTTCCTTTTCGCCTTTACCGGCACAAGTCATGCCGAAGTGGGACCGGGCGTCATTAAAATCAAGACGAACAAAGCCATCGACAAGGTGATCAAAATGGACATTATGATTTTCAAAAATGTCGATAGCGACGGCGACGTCAATACCTCTACCCCCGAAGAAGGCGTGAACATCTCGTTCGAGGGAGCTGAAAAGTATTTTATGACATCGACAAAGGTTTACCTGACTGTCAAAGCCCCCGAAATCGTGATTCATGGCGATGTTTATTACTTTACCATCGTAAACCAGGGCATCACCGACATCGACGTGAGCCAAGCCGATAAGCTGGGCGAGCTGCGCGTGAATAATAACCCGTTGCAGAGCCTCAACCTGCCGAACAGGCCCAACCTAAAGCAACTGTGGGCCAGTTACTGTTCCGACCTCTCGTCGGTCAACCTCACCGGCACCGACAACCTCAACAGCATTTCGCTGCAAGGAAGCCGGGTGGCATCGCTCGACCTCGCGGGCAAATCGCTGATCACAAACCTCAATTTGGGCGAGAATCCGAACCTCAACGCCATCGACGTGTCGAATTTACCCAAGCTCGAAGAACTTTGGGTGAACGGCAACGGACTGACAACGCTCGACGTATCCGGCAACCCGCTGCTGAACCACCTGGAGTGCAGCCGTAACAACCTCACGGCGCTTGATGTGAGCCAGAATACCGAACTGGCCTTCTTCGCTTGCTGGGGCAACAAGATCGAGGGGCAGGCGATGAACAACCTGATTGCATCGCTCGTAGAAGAAACCGATGGCGCGACGCGCGAATTCTGCGTGTACAACAAGTTTTACACCCAAAACAATACGCTGACCAAAGCACAAGCGCAGGCAGTAAAAGCCCGCGGATGGAAACCCCGACAGGCTAAAGGTACAGCCGAATTCTTTATGTGGGAAGACTATGAAGGCAGCGACGTGAACACCGGCATCGACGGCGTGAAGAACCACCCGGCCGGCGCCGACCTCTGGTTCGACCTGCAGGGCCGCCGCATCAACCGTCCGGTACAGCCCGGCATTTATATCCACAACGGCAAGAAGGTTTTGATCGGCCGATCGTCGGATGCAACGAAATAAGTTGCGAAGTATGCGTATTTTCTGCCGGCGCGCAACAAAAAAAACAACAGGAGATGTGCCTTTTCGGCACATCTCCTCGTCTCTGTACACTGTTTCTGGCATGAAACCCGTCGGAAATCGCAAAAAAACATGGTGTACGTTAACCGCTTTCGAAAGCGGTTAACCGAAACAAGGCAAAAAAGGCTTGTGCGAGAGAAAAAGGTGTAAAAACGGTCTGGTTTTCCGCTTGTCGGTTGCTGTAATTAAAGAAAAGAATTATTTAGAATGCTATTTCATTTGGTAAGAATACTCTTTACGCTGTGTCTGTGTGCGGCCTCGTGTGCGGCTTACGGGCAACTTCGCTGCAAAGTGCTGGAAAAGGACACGCGCGAGCCGATTGTCGGTGCAACTGTGACGCTGGCCGGCGCAAAAAAGATAGTAGCCATCACCGATGCCAACGGCATTTTTGTTCTGGATGCCGGCTTCGTCAGGGCGGTTCGGATAACGTACATCGGTTTTCAGCCGCTGACGGTTACGCCGAAGGCCGATGGCGTTTATTACCTGCGGCCGAATGTCAACTCGCTCGAAGAGGTGGTGGTTACGGCGCAAGAGGGGCATGGTCTTTCGAGCGCGTCGACCATTCACCGGCAGGCCATGGAGCATCTACAGCCCTCGAGCTTTGCCGATCTGCTCGAACTGTTGCCCGGCGGTCGGGCGCACGATCCGGTGCTGAACGTGCCGAACACCATCAATCTGCGCGAGGTGCCCGTAGCCAGCGACCAGTACAACACGTCGTCGCTGGGCACGCGCTTCATGATCGACGGTGCACCGGTCAGCGTCAACGGCAATATGCAATACCTGGCGGGGGCGCTCGATCGCACTTCTACCAAGCGCAACTTTTCGAACGCGGGCGTGGATATGCGCGGACTCTCGACCGACGATATCCAGGAGGTGACCATCGTTCGCGGCATT
>CAUQAO010000088.1:0-9785 GCA_963515815.1 uncultured Prevotella sp. | reverse complement strand
TGTTAACCTTTTTCGAAAAAGGTAAACATCATAAATATATTTCGTTAACCCCTTTCGAAAGGGGTTAACAACAACAATGTCTTTTCGGACTAAAACAGTTCGTTTACTCGAATTTGCCCGCTGTTTTTGGTGCAAAACAGTTCGTTTACCCGAATTTTCCCACTGTTTTCGGTGCAAAACAGTTCGTTTACCCGAATTTTCCCACTGTTTTTGGTGTAAAACAGTTCGTTTACTCGAATTTGCCCACTGTTTTTGGTGCAAAACAGTTCGTTTACTCGAATTTGCCTACTGTTTTTGGTGCAAAACAGTTCGTTTACCCGAATTTTCCCGCTGTTTTTGGTGCAAAACAGTTCGTTTGCCCGAATTTGCCCGCTGTTTTGAGAGAATGGTGGTGAGATGGCACAAAAAAAGAGAAACGAACTTCGTTTCTCAATTGGTTTGCGCCGAACTTCGTTTCTCTCTTCTCGATTGTCTATGCTCAATTGTATAGGCCGGGGTAGCGTTCGGGACCGTAGATGTGTATGGGCAGGTTTCTTGAGGTGTAGAAGCCTACGATGCCGGTTCCGCCGTTGACGTTGGATGGCATTTTGATGGGCCCCGTCAGGTCGTTGTTGTCTTCGTAGTAAGACGATCGGCGCATATTCATGGCCTTGAGATAGTAGTAGGCCGTGGGGGTGAAGCTGGACAGGGTTATGCCGAGATCGACCGAGTAGGTGAGGGGCGATTCGGGTTCGTTGAGCAGGGTGTACATATCGAGCTGTTGGTAGATGTTGATACGGCAGTCGGTGCCGTTGAAGGCCAGGTCGTTGAATATGCCGTAACGGTTGACGATGGAGCCTCCGTTGGCAAAGTCGAAGTCGGAGTTGGGCGTAAGTACTTTTCCTTCCATCATGACGGGATCCTCGGTGGCGACGTAGTCGGTCGATGGGGGTATTTCCTTGTATTGGTAAGGCTCCTGCGGATCGGGCTCCCAGGGGTATACTTTTCTTTGTTTTATGGTTTGATAAATGGTTGTGGTGAGCCGGTAGTAGTCGGTTCGGGCATTGTCGCGGAACTGTAGCGCTATTTTGTACATATCGGCGGTGCTGCGCATGCCGTTGTTAGCGATGTATCTCACGTTTTTGACGAATTCGGCTTTCAGTTCGTCTATTTTTTCGATGGGTTGCGGCACGATGTCTTCTATGTAGGCGTGTTGCGAGCGGTCGGCTGTGGTGACGTCGATGCGTACGTGGTCGCCGGGGTTCAGTTTGCCGTCGATCAGGTAGTTGCCTTCTTCGTCGCTGCTGTGACCGATGGTTTGCCGCGGCTGTCCGTTGACGGTTATCTGTAGGGTTGCGTCGTTGATGGGGATGGGATGGTTTCTGTCGGTCCAGGCTACGAGCAGCCGGTTGAGGGTGCTGTCGGCATTGATGTATCCGTTGACGGATAGTACTCTTTTGGTATATTTGCCGTCGAGTTCGAGATCGTTTTTGCAACTCGCGAACAGGCTTGCGGCGATGATGAGAACTGCGAATATGCTTGATTTCATACGTTTCTTTTTTTAGAATTTGTAGGTGAGGGTGAACGATGGTATGCAGGGCAGCAGGGTGTATTTGGTGAGCATATTGGGCACTTCTCTGCCTTGATTGTCGGTTTTGCGGGTTACGAGCGTCGGGTTCATCGCGTTATAGGCGTTGTAGAGGCTGATGTTCCAAATTCGCTCTACGCCGTTCTTGAGTGTTTTCCGGAAGTTGGCGCCCAGGCACAGCAGATGGGTGGGGGGCAGGCGGTAATTGTTTCGGCTCGACACGTAGTGGCCGGTCTCGGTGCCTTCGGGCGTAACGATGAAGCCTTTTTCGGTAGAGAGGGTGGCGGCCATTCCTGAGTAGAGGGTCCAGGTGGCATCGAGATCGAAGCGCCGGCTTACTTTCCAGTTGACTACGGCGTTGATGTTGTGCCGGCGGTCGTAGACGAAGGGGAATCGTTCGCCGCTGTTCACGCCGCTCTCTTTGCTGAATTTCCGGTCGGTTTTCGACAGGGTGTAGGCCAGCCATCCTGTGGCGCGTCCCAATGTGCGGCGCAGCATCAGTTCGATGCCGATGGAGCGTCCGTCGCCCATGCTGACGAGTCTTTCCCAATTGCCCGAGAAGCCGAGAAAGCTCATTCCGTCTTTGTATTCCAACACGTTTTTGAGTTGTTTTGCGTAGGCTTCGGCCGAGAGTTCCCAACCTTTCCATCCGGTGTAATAGGCTCCGAGGCTGACTTGTCGCGAGCGTTCGGGGTCGATGTTGTCGGTGATGGGCACCCACAAGTCGGTGGGCAGCGATATGGGCATGGAGGTGAGTAGGTGGAAGCATTGCGACATTTCGCTGTAGGATGCTTTCAGGATTATGTCGGGCGATGTTTGCCAGCGCAGCGAGAGGCGCGGCTGCAGGGTCAGGTGCGATTTGTTGCGAACGTGGAACAGGGCGATCGATCCTCCGGCATTGATCGTCAGCACGGGGCCGAGCTGCCAGTCGTCTTCGGCATATATCAGGGCGTCGTTGGCGTAAATGGGGCGTTTGGGCAGGGCGAAATGCTCTGCTTTTGTCTCGCCGGGTCTGTTGCTTTCTACCACGTAGTTGCTGGTCGCCACCTCGGGCATAAACGTGTGGTAGGTGTACGACGTGCCGAATTTGATGCGATGCTGCGGCAAGGGTTCGTAGTCGAAATCGATCGTGCCCGACCAGTCTTTGATGGCCGAGTTGTAGCTGCCGTCGGTTTTCTCTATTCGTCGCGAGTTCTCTGAGATGTCGTAGCTGTAAATGTTCATGTCGTAATGGTTGTAGGCGATGGTGGTGTTGGCGAACAGCCGATTGTTGAAGATGTGGTTCCATCTGAGCGACACGATGGAATTGCCCCACTGTATGTCGCCGCCGTATTTCGATTTGTACATGCTGTTGTACGAGTTGTAATTGTCTTTATAATCCTGGTCGAGCACATCTCTGCCACGGTAGGCCGAGACGAACAATCGGTCGGTATCGGAAAAGCGATGATTGATTTTCAGGTTCAGATCGTAAAACTGGTAGCCGAAACGCTCGTCGTCGTTCATCAACGGGCTTGCCAGCCATTTCATGTAAGTAGTGCGGCCCGAGAAATTGAACGAGGTGCGGTCTTTCACGATGGGGCCTTCTATCTGCATCCGGCTGGTGAGCAGCCCGAGCGAGGCCGAGCCGTGGAAGTTTCGCATGTCGCCGTCTTTTGTCCGTACGTCGACAACCGACGACAGCCTACCGTTGTATCGTGCGGGGTAAGAGCTTTTGTAAAACGTGACTTTCTTCAGCGCCTCGGGCGTGAAGACAGAGAAGAAGCCGAACATGTGGTCGATTTTGTACACTGGCGTACCGTCGAGCAGGATCAGATTCTCGTCGCCATTGCCGCCGCGCACGTAAAATCCGGCCGTACCTTCGGTTCCGGTTTGCACGCCGGGCAACATCTGCAGCGTGCGTATCACGTCGGTCTCGCCCAGCAGTGCCGGCGTATGCGCAATTTGGCTCACCGGAATATCGGTAATGCCCATGCCGGTAGCCAGGATGCCTGCATTGTCTTTGGACGAAGCTACCACCACTTCGGGCAGTTCGGCCGACGGCGTGAGGCGAAAGTTGATCACCGTATCACGATCGAGCTGCAGCGTTACCTCTTCGTTTCGATAACCTACGTACGAGCAGTTGAGCCTGACTTCTCCGCTCGACAGCGTGAGCGTGTAGAAACCGTACGAATTGGTTGTAGTGCCAACGTTCGAAGTCTTGTTTTGAATCACGGCACCTAAAAGCGTCTCGCTGGAGTGAGCGTCTTGAACATATCCGCTTACCGTTACTTTTTTCTGTGCCGAAAGTGGAAGGCTGATCGAAAGCATCAGCCAAAAGATAAACCTCATCATCATAAAATTCTATGCTAAGTTGTATATGCAACCGTTCGTTAATAATAATCTTGCCTGTGTCGGACAAAAACAGTGCAAAAGTAAAAAGAATCTGATAATAACTTTGGGAGGATAGAATGAAAATAAATTATTTTCGGCCCCTCCGGACGCTCTGCGGTGCCAAAATAAATTATTTCCAGACCCCCGGGCTTTCTGCGATGCCAAAATAAATTATTTTCGGACCTCCGGACGCTCTGCGGTGCCAAAATAAATTATTTTCGGACCTCCGGTTGCTTTGCGGTGCTAAAATAAATTATTTTCGGACCTCCGGACGCTCCGTGGTGCCAAAATAAATTATTTTCGGACCTCTGGACGCTCCGTGGTGCCAAAATAAAATATTTCTCGGATAATTCAGCCTCGGGGCCTTTCATACGATCTTTGTACGGCAGCCATAGAGACTATTGATGAAGAATGTTGTAACTTTGCTGCAAGATTTAAGTGCTTTTCGGCAACTTAGACTTTTCATAAAGAATCAATTTAAAACAGTTGAACGATGGAACACCTTCCCTTAAACGATATCCCGATGCTGGTATCGGCTATCAATTTTCTATTGCGCGACGAGGAGTTCGAAAACCTGGACCAGATATGTTATCATTTCAATGTAGACCGGCACGATCTGGAGCAACGTATGGCTGCGGCCGGCTACCATTATTCCGAAGAGCATAAACGTTTCTGGTAAAGCGCGCCCATGATAACGAAAGACAGTATCGAGACGGCCTATTGCTTCTTTCATCAGAAGTTTCAAGTGTACCGATATTCTACGCTCGACTGGCAGAAAGACGATATAGAGATGGCTATCGGGGCTTACGTAGACGAAATGAACTGCGACCTGTATGCGGCTTTGGCGCAGGGCCGAGCCCATTATCTGAAAGATTCGGCAACATTCTCTGCCGACTTGGCCGATGCCGTAGCGCATCTTGAACACATGTTATAGGGTAAACTTCTTTTTACTATGCAGATAACAACAACCTGGTTGCATACATGGTTCGATACGTTCAACCGCGATTATTTCGACGGTGCGCTGCCGTTGCCGCACTTGGCGATATCGAAGTCGAGAACAAGATTAGGCAGTATGTCGTACAAACGCAAGATGAGCTGGGGCCGTCCGAAACAATTCGACTACGCCATCCGCATCAGCAATTATTACGACCAGAGCGAGCAGGCGTTTCAGAACGTACTTCTGCACGAGATGATACATTATTATATAGCCCATCAAGGCATCAGAGATACTTCGCCCCACGGCACCGTATTCCAAAAGATAATGTACCGGCTTAACACAGAACATGGGTGGCAGATTACCGTCAGTTCGGAAATGGAGCTTGCGCGGCATGCGAACAGCGTTTTCGACAAAGAGAATCATCTGATATTGGTTGTCGAAATAGAGGCGCGAGGCTGTTTTCTCTCGGTGGTTAATCCGCGTTACGCCCCTTCGATCACCCGGAAGTTACAGGCCGACCGGCACGTGAAAAGACTGGAGTGGTACACTTCGGCCGATACGTATTTCGCCGGTTTCCCGGCCGTTCGCAGTCCGCGCGGACAGAAAATATCGCCCGAGCAGTTGACCCAACTGGGCGGCAAGATGCAGCGAATCGGCCCTGCACCCTTTCAACAGAAATAACACAGAAAAAGGATATGAAAAAACTATGTAGAAAATTGCACCTCTGGCTCGGGCTGCTCTCGGGCATTGTCGTATTTGTGGTTTGTATAACAGGCTGTCTGTATGTATTCAAAGACGAAATACAATCGATCGGCCGACCCTGGGAAACCGTCAAGGCCCAGAACCGCCCGTTTATACAACCCTCACAGGCCCTGGCAATAGCCAACAAGGCCGCCGCCGATTCCGTTCCCGACGAGATTGCTTACGGCGAAGCGACCGACGCTCTGCGCGTAGATTATTTCAACCGCGAGCTGCGGATGCGCTCGAGCGTTTACCTGAATCCGTACACAGGCCAGGTGCTGAAGATAGAGAAACGATCCAGAGGCGGTTTCAACTTTTTCCATTTCCTCATGCAAGGGCACCGTTCGCTATGGCTGCCTTATCCCATCGGGCACTACCTTGTAGCCTACGGCGTGCTCGTGTTCTTCATTGTGCTCGTCACCGGTCTGGTCATCTGGCTTCCGAAGCGTTGGAACAAAAAAGTGCTGAAACAGCTTCTTACCTTTCGGCGCCCGCTCAAGTTCGACCGATTCAACCGCGATCTGCATGTTGTTCTGGGTTTTTACATGCTGCTGCCGCTCATCGTGCTGTGTTTTACCGGACTGATGATGGCCTTAGAATGGTTCAGTCAGGGCGCCTACGCCATCGTGTCCGGTGGCGGAACGGTGCAAGACTATACGATACCCGCGTCGGATACTCTGGGCGTTCGGCAGCAGAAAACATTTAACCTGGATAAGCTGTATCGAAAAGTAACAGCCTCGGCGCCTACGGCCGTTCAGTATTCTTATTCTCTTCCGACGGAGAAAGACGATGTGTACAGCGTGACCATCGCCTATCAGCGCAATGCTCACTACAGAGTGGACAACCTCTTCTTCGACCAATACACCCTGAAACCCCTCAGCGGTACCGGGCCCTACGTAGGCAGGTACAAAGACCTGAGTGCGGCCGATGCCATGATGCGCATGAATTTTTCGCTGCACGATGGCAGCATCTGGGGCATCGGGGGAAAGATGATCATGTTTCTCGCCTCGCTCACTGGCGCTTCTCTTCCGGTTACGGGCTTGATCATCTGGCTGCGAAAGAAACGCAAAAATAAACAACCTGCAAAATAGGGAAACACGCTTTTTGGTAAAAAGATATTGGGCGTGGGGCGAAAACGAACGTCCCACGCTTCAATTTATATGGAGCGTGGGACGCGGAATGTGTATTTTGCCATTGCTGGGGGCGATCAGTTCAAGATGCCGATTGCAGTGCCAACTCGATTACCTTATCGACTGCTGCGCTGATGCCGTCGACGTCCTTTCCGCCTGCCGATGCAAAGTGCGGTTGCCCGCCGCCTCCGCCCTGAATAAGCCGAGCGGCCTGGCGTACCATCTGTCCCGCATCCAGCTTCTGGTCTTTTACCATGTCGTCGCTGAGCATGACGCTGAGCAGCGGTTTGCCATGTGCCGTAGATCCGATAACGCACAAGAGGGTGGTGGGAATGGCTTCTCGGATTTTGAAAACGAGATCTTTCGCTGCAGCGGCATCGATGGGCAGAATGCCCTTGATGAGCGTTATGCCGTTAACGGTTTGTGCACGGCTGAGCAGTAGCTCTTTTGCTCGTTCAACGGCCTGCGCACGGAACTGGTCTATCTCTTTCTTCATCGTGTCGTGCTCTTCGATGTATTTTTCGATCACGCCTTGCAGATCTTTCGCGTTGTTGAAGAGTGCTTTGACGCGCTTCATCATATCTTCCATGGCATAGATGATTTCTTCGCAGTTCTTTCCGGTCATGGCTTCGATACGGCGGATGCCCGCTGCGACCGAACTTTCGGAAACGATTTTGAACATGCCGATCCTGCCCGTGCTCGACGCATGGATGCCTCCGCAGAACTCGCACGAGGGGCCGAAGCGTACTACGCGTACCGTGTCGCCGTACTTTTCGCCGAAAAGTGCGATGGCGCCCATGGCTTTTGCCTCTTCCAAGGGGGTGTCGCGGTGTTCGTCGAGCGGGATATCTTGTCTGATCATGCTGTTGACCAGCCGTTCTACCTGTCGTATTTCTTCGTCGGTTACTTTCTGGAAGTGCGAGAAATCGAAGCGCAGCGTGTTGGCCGACACATACGAACCCTTTTGTTCTACATGCTCGCCGAGCACTTGTTTCAGGGCATAATCCAGCAGGTGGGTTGCGGTGTGGTTGGCCGCGCTGGCGTCTCTTTTATCAGTATCTACGCAGGCCATAAAGTGGGCGTCGATTTTTTGGGGCAGTGTTTTGACAATGTGAATGCTCTGGTTGTTTTCTCTTTTCGTATCGACAATTTCTACGGTTTCGGTTTCGCTTACCAGCACGCCTTGGTCGCCTACCTGGCCGCCCATCTCGCCGTAGAACGGCGTGTAGTCTAATACCAATTCGTAAAAGGTATTCTTCTTTTGGGTTACCTTGCGATAACGCAGAATGTGGCATTCGTATTCAGTATAGTCGTAACCCACGAACTGTTGTTCGCCGCTTCGGATTTCAACCCAATCGCTGTTTTCTACCTGAGCGGCATTGCGGGCTCTGGCCTTCTGCTGCTGCATTTCTTCGTCGAATCGTTTCGCGTCTACGGTAAAACCATGCTCGCGACAGATCAGCTCTGTGAGGTCGAGCGGGAAGCCGTAGGTGTCGAAAAGACGGAATGCCTGCACGCCGTCCAGTTCTTTTTTACCGCTGGCGCGCAGCTGTTCCATTGCCTCGTTGAGCAGGTTGATGCCTTTCTCGAGTGTTCTGAGAAACGAATCTTCTTCTTCTTTCATCACCTTGCCGATGAGTTCGCGCTGTGCAGCCAGCTCGGGATAGGCCTCGCCCATCTCTTGTACCAATACGGGGAGCAGTTTGTATACAAAAGCTTCTTTCTGGTTCAGGAACGTGTAGGCGTAGCGCACTGCCCGCCTTAAGATGCGCCGAATTACGTAACCGGCTTTGGCGTTGCTCGGCAATTGTCCGTCGGCTATCGAAAAAGCAACCGCCCGCAGATGATCGGCCACAACTCGCATGGCTACGTCTACGTCTTCACACGTGCCGTATCGCAAACCAGAGAGGCGCTCCATCTCGTGAATGAACGGCTGGAAGATGTCCGTGTCGTAGTTCGAATTCTTGCCTTGCAGCATCCGAACCAAACGTTCGAAGCCCATGCCCGTATCGATAACATTCATCGACAGCGGTTCGAGCGAGCCGTCCGACTTGCGATTGAACTGCATAAAAACGATGTTCCATATCTCGATGACCTGCGGATCGTCCTGATTCACCAGTTCGCGACCGGGTTTCTTCGCTTTCTCTTCAGGCGTTCTCGAGTCGACATGAATCTCCGAACACGGCCCGCACGGCCCCGTATCGCCCATCTCCCAGAAGTTGTCGTGCTTACTTCCCTCGATGATATGATCTGCCGGCAAATGCTTCAGCCAGTAGCCGGCCGCCTCGTCGTCGCGCGCAATCTTCTCTTCGGCCGACCCCTCGAAAATCGTTACATAAATATCTGCCGCATCCAAGTGCAGCACCTCTACCAGATACTCCCATGCATAGTCGATGGCCTTTTCTTTGAAGTAATCGCCGAAGCTCCAGTTGCCCAGCATCTCGAACATCGTATGATGATAAGTATCGTGCCCCACCTCTTCCAAGTCGTTATGCTTTCCGCTTACACGCAGGCATTTCTGCGAGTCGGCTCGGCGACGCGGTTCGGGCTGCTTGTTGCCCAGAATAATATCCTTCCACTGATTCATTCCCGCATTGGTAAACATCAATGTCGGATCGTCTTTGATCACCATCGGCGCCGAAGCAACAATGGTATGCCCTTTCGACTCGAAGAACTTCTTGTACGAGTCGCGTATTTCGTTTGCTGTCATCATCGGTCTAACTTCTGTTTGATTCATGTTCCTAACTTTTTGAAAAGCATCAATATCATGCGCATTTGTGAGGATGCAAAATTATAAAAAAAACGATACAGAGCCAAAACTATGCATAGAAAACGCCCCGCGCAGAGGGCTGAACGCTCAACTGCAGCCCGAATAAGTTTTAGGCACTGATGTAGCACTACATCAGTGCCTAAAACACCTTTTAGCCCAAAATGTCTTAGGACATTTGCCTGTAAAACATATTTTAGCCCAAAATATCTTAGGACATTTGCCTGTAAAACACATTTTAGTCCAAAATGTCTTAGGACATTTGCCTGTAAA
>CAUQAO010000087.1:0-9790 GCA_963515815.1 uncultured Prevotella sp. | reverse complement strand
GGATATACGTTACCGACATTGCTTGTCAAACATGTTGGCTTAGAAAAAGTGAGGGTAGTGTTGAGTGGTCATAACTTGTTCACGACAAATCATATGAAGACAAAAGACTTCGGACCTGAATCAGGTGGATATGCGTCTGTTCCTCCTTATAGACTCTATAGTGTAGGTTTACAGGTTTCTTTCTAATTCATCTTGAAATAAACGAATATGAATATGAAAATATATATCAAATTATTTGCAGTGGCGATGGGGCTGTTCATGCTGTCGTCATGTAATGATCTGTTAGATTTGGAAAACAATGATGGGCATACCAATATGGATGAAGCCTGGACTGACAGAAATAGTACATTGGGCTATTTGAACTCTTGTTATAATTATAGAGCCGGTTTAGATTTGGATGTCTCCTCGCTAACAGACGAGGCGGTTGATTCGCGTATGATTATTGCCGGGACAAAATTCCAATACTGGTATGATCAGGGTATAACGACAGAGAATTATGGTGGATGTAGCTATGATGGCCATCCATGGACTCGACTGTATAATGGAATCCGTAAATGTAATGTATTCCTTGCCCATATAGATAATGCGACAGCTTATTGTCTGCCCGAAGAGCGAGCAAGTTGGAAAGCTCAGGCTTATGTGTTGCGTGCCTATTATTACTTAGAACTCTTCAAACGTTATGGTCAGGTGCCTTTATTGACAGAAGATATCGGAACAAATCACGATTACTCTAAGGCGTCGAAGGCTAAGGTCGGTGATATAGTGAAGCAGATTATTGCCGATTGTGATTCGGCATTAGCTACGCCGACTGTTGATCTGGGATTCTCTTGGAGTATAGGTACGAACCAAAATGGAATAATGACACGTGGCGTTGCTTATGCTATCGAGGCAGAGGCCATTACTTTTGCGGTAAGCCCATTGTTTAATGATGATACTTTTACGTGGAACGATGCTTTGAATGTAACAAAGAATGCGTTGTACCAGTGTCTTACCCACGACTATTCGCTTTGGACAAAGGTTGTTCCCGGTGCTCAGAATGCATACGATTCTTATTTCTTCGCCGATTATAATGACAACCGTGTAACAGATAAGGAAACGATCTATGCAGTGAATGGCAGAAGCGCTATTTGGCTGTGGTATGGTTTACCGACCAATGATGGCGTTTCACAGGCTGGCGTTTGCCCCTCTCAAGAGTTAGTCGATGCTTATAATATGGCGTCAACCGGTGAGATGGCAATAACAGGTTATCAAGATACGGAGCATACCAGGCCGATTGTCAACAGTGCTTCGGGATATGACGAGACGAAACCTTACGAAGGACGTGATCCTCGATTCTATGCCTCTATCTATTATAATGGAGCGATAAGATTCTTGGATAAACCTAATGGTAAAAAGGTGCAAACGTATGAAGGCGGAGAAGAGCAAATAGATAGAGCAGGAAAATCTGTCAAGAATACGCCGACAGGTTATTATCTCCGTAAGTATAATCACTATGCGAGTACAAAAGCATCTAATTCTGATGGTTTTGTGCGATTGTTCCGTTTGGCCGATCTGTATCTCTATTTTGCAGAAGCAGCTTATCAAGCGGGTACGCCTGATGCAAAAGTTTCGTTGGGCGGAAACATGACCATGTCTGCTGTAGATGCTGTTAATGCGATTCGGGCACGTGTGGGAATGCCGGGACTGAAGTCTGGCTTGTCAAAGGCTGAGTTCGAGACGCGTCTTCGCAATGAACGTATGGTAGAATTTGCTTTTGAGGGCAAACGCTTCTTCGATGTTCGTCGTTGGAAAGCATTAGGAACGTATTTTAAGAACATATCGGGAATGGATATCAAGAAAAATAACGATTCTTATCAGTACACGCGTTTTGCATTCAAGCCTCGTGTGTCTGTAACTGATAAGTATTTATTGTATCCGTTAGAAAAGTCTGAAGTAACAAAAATGGACCAACTGACAGGTGCCAAATGGCAGAATGCCGGCTGGGAAGAATAGATTTTCACTAAAATATAGACAACAATGAAAAGGTTATATTATATTTTTATCGCTCTGTGTGTATTTCTGGTAAATTCTTGTGGCAGCGACGATCATCAGGGTACTAACATGGATCCTGTTACCGATGTGTCGGCAGATCCTTTTATCGGATCCGTGATCTTAAAGTTCAAGGCTCCAACAGTAGAACAATACTACTATACATTGATCACCTATAAGGATTCGGAAGGCAATACCAAACATCAGAAGGTTAGCTCTTTCAATCGTGATGCATCCGGGTTTTCAACAATAACGATAGGAGGGTTTACGGATACCGAAATACATAATTTCGAGTTACAGACTTGCAGTTATGACGGTGGAATCTCTGAAACGGTAACAGCATCTGCTGCTCCACAAGCGATGGCTGCAGCTAAGGATTATGTGTTAGGAACCCTGAAAATGGAACCGGCCGAGAATGCCGCACAAGTAAGTTGGACAAATCTGTCAGGTGTGGCTGTCAACTTAACTATAAAGTATAAGGACTATAAGGGCAGAGATAAAAGCCTTGTTATCGATGCTCAGAAAAGCGGTTCTCGAGAAATAGAGATATGGAAACCGACCGATTTCACGATAACTGCTCAGAATGTAGCCGACCAGTCTGTTTCAAGTCCGAAAGTATTATCGGTTGTTCCGCAGGTTGACCCGAATGATCTTGTTCAAGACGGGGTAGAATACCTGACTCTGAGTGGTGGAGGTATTAATCAGCTCAATATAACGAGAGGAACAGAGGATAACCCGTATGAGTATACTCTTGTAACGACAGGTGGCGATCCATTCGTTCCGATTGATGGATTGAAAGCGGCCAAAGCCGGTACTAAGTTCGTGTTCCGTTATAAGGCTTCGGCCGACTTTACATTAGAACTTTTCTGGTGCGACAGAGGCGGCGGGGCAGCCGGTGGACGCTCTACGACTGTAGACGTGAAGGCTGCTTCTAAATGGACGACGTTCTCTTATGATTATGATGCGGCTATGAAACAGCATCATTGGACCGGTAAGCAAGGCGACTTCTTCCGAACTGACTGGGGATCGAGTTCTGGCGTTACAATTCATGTAAGAAACATGCATTTTGAATAATTAGTTGTATTTGGTTAGGTAAGGGTGCGCTGTGAAGTGTGCCCTTATCTCTTATTTTTTAATTCAGTATGATGAAACGTTATTTTTTTATAGTAGTATCATTATTGGCTTGTTGCGCCCTATTTGCACAACAAGCTTCTTTTCGTATTGTTCCCAAGCCGCAAACATTGGTGCCTCACGGCGGGAACGTTGTGTTGGCAAAGGCTGCAAAGGTTTACTGTCAGTCCAATATGGATAAGAGCTATCTTGTAGAGATTATGATGGACATGGGCCTGGAACCGCGATTTGTCGATCGCGCTGCAGAGGCTGATTTGGTGTTGCAGATCGACAGATCGGGCAATGCGAAGCCCGAAAGTTACCGTTTAGCCATCAAGTCTAATGCGCAGACAGCCGTTTCTGTGTCGGCTGCCGATATGTCGGGAGTTATTTATGCCCTGCAGACGCTCCGCCAGCTTGTTTCTGTCAATCAGCGAGGCGAGGTAGAGATTCCCGGTTGTACGATAGAAGATCAGCCGGCTTTTTCTTGGCGTGCGTTCATGTTAGACGAAAGTCGCCATTTTCAGGGCGAAGAAACGGTGAAACGGCTGTTAGATGAAATGTCGCGCCTGAAAATGAATACCTTTCATTGGCATTTGGTCGACGACCAGGGATGGCGAATCGAGATCAAGAAATATCCCAAGTTGGTGTCGATCGGTTCTAAACGCGACTTTTCGCACATGAACCTAACGCCGGCACAGTGGGACAGTATTCATCCCAAGCGCACTTATTATACGCAGGCCGAGATCAAAAACATCGTCAGATATGCTGCAGCTCGTGGCATTCGCGTTATCCCTGAGATCGAGATGCCGGGCCATGCGTCTGCTGCCATTACATCCTATCCCTGGTTAGGCTCGTCCAGCCGGAGAGAGAAGAAACCCATTCATGGCGATCTGTATCAGGTAAGCGACAAGAAGGTGATGGCCTTTTTGAAGAACGTCATGAGCGAGGTGATCCCGTTATTCCCTTCGAAGATCGTTCATGTCGGCGGCGACGAGGCGGGCTTCGTGCATTGGCAGAACTCGGAAGAGGTGCAGGCGTTCATGAAGAAGAACAACATCCCTACGCCTTCCGACTTGCAGTTGTGGGCCATCAACGAAATGTCGCGTTTCATAGAGTCGAAAGGCTGTCGGATGATCGGATGGAACGAAATTACCGGCGACAATATTCGCAATGAGGCCGGCGTGCAGGCCAGCCAGTCGCAGACCTTGGCGCCCAATTCTATCGTACAGTTCTGGGACGGCGCCGTGACACTCATTCACAAAGCCATATCCAAGGGCTATGATGTGGTCAACTCCAATCGTTTCTACACCTATTTAGATTATCCGTACACGGTAACGCCACTGGACAAGGCCTATTCGTTCAATCCCTGTCCCGATGGGTTGTCGGCGGCCGAGCAAAGCAAGGTGCTTGGTTCGGGATGTCAGATGTGGGGCGAGTTTACGCCCAACCTCACCCGACTGTATTACCAAATCTTTCCTCGCTTGGCAGCCTATGCAGAGTGTGGATGGACGCCAGCTGTGCAAAAAGACTACAGCGACTTTTGCGAACGCGTCAAACCCGTAGAGCGGCGGTGGCGCCGGCTGGGTTATTTCAACACGCAGCCCTCTTTTTCCAAACAAGACGATACGTTTACGCTGTGGCAGCTCCCTACGCAGATCAATACCATCGGAAACGCTTATGTCGTGAAAACGGATAACGGAAAGATTTTGGTCTTCGATGGCGGTGTGAAAGAAGAGGAAGGCTATCTGCGAGGGTTCCTGGCCGGACTGGGAAATGTGGTAGACTGCTGGTTCGTGACCCACCCGCATCCCGACCACATGGGAGCGCTGACCAAAATACTGAAAGAGCCGAAAGACGTCAGAATACTGCAGGTATGCCACTCTACGCTGACCGAACCGCTACTCGATACCGAAAAAGCAAGCAAAGCCGAGGCAATGGAGTATTATGAGGCGCTGAAAAAATCGGGAATACCGACCGTCGAAGCTGCCTTAGGACAAGAACTGGTCTTCGGTCATACCGTCTGCAAGATTTTAGCCATTCGTAATGAAGACATCGTGAAAGACTACAACAACTCCAGCATGGTTATCAGGATAGCCGACCCCGTCAAGTCGTTTTTGATGTTGGGCGACTGCGGCCCCGAAGAAGGCGATAAACTGTTGAAGAGCGCTTATCGCGACGACCTAAACTGCGATTATGTGCAGATATCTCACCACGGCAACAATGGCGCATCGATGGATTTCTATCGTGCCATTAAGTTTCGCGCCTGCTTTTGGCCAACACCGTCTTGGGTTTACAACAACGATGTAGGCAAGGGCTTCAATACGCACGAGTTTACTACTATAACTACACGGAGCACCATCGACGCTTTGGGAATCAGCGAGCAGTATGTCAGTTATCAAGGGCTTGCGAAAATAGAATAAGAATTCTCGGCTCGGGCGGAAGTTTCATTACCTGCTGCTGATCGGAAAACGGTGGAGAAAGCCTTTCCCAATGTTGGGAAAGCTCCAAATCGATGAAAATGCCGCTTCCCAAGTTTGGGAAAGGCCGAAATCGGCGAAAATAATTTGTCCCAAGTTTGGGAAGGTCGGAAAACAATAAAAATCGACTTTCCCAACTTCGGGAAACCTCAAAAACGGTAAAAGCGATGTTTCCCAATGCTGGGACACTCAGAAGACACTAAAATAAATTATTTTTGGACCTCTGGGCACTCTGCGGTGGCAAAATAAATTATTTTTGGACCTCCTGACGTTCTGCGATCGAAAAATAAATTATTTCTCTGGTAGCGGATGGTGGTTTTATTCTGATCTGAGGTTATTTCTGCTACATTGACACCATATAATATTATGATATGAAAAAAGAAGTGATAGAGCGGTTGCGAGGGTTGCGCGAGATCATGAGGCGCGAGCATTTGGCAGCCTTTATTTTTCCGAGTACCGATCCGCACAACAGCGAGTATGTACCTGAACACTGGAAAGGACGTGAATGGATAACGGGATTTAATGGCTCGGCCGGCACTGCCGTGGTAACAATGACGGGTGCAGCGTTATGGACCGACTCGCGCTATTTTATTGCGGCCGCCGATCAGCTGGCGGGAACCGAGTATCGACTGATGCGCATGGGGGTGCCCGATACGCCTGCTATAAGCGACTGGTTGGGCGAACAGCTGAAAAGTAGCGACGTGACCGAGATCGGACTTGATGGCAGCGTAAACTCTTATGCCTTCGTCAGACAGCTCGAAGCGGATATGCGCAAACGCGGCGGTATCACCGTTCGAACGAACTTCGATCCGCTGAACGAATTATGGAAAAACCGTCCTGCGGTGCCGAAAAACAAAGTAACGTTGCAGCCTTTGCAATATGCGGGCGAACGAACCTGCCATAAGATCGAACGAATCAGGCAGGCTTTGCGGGCACAACATGCCGACGGCACCATCGTCTCGGCACTCGACGATATCGCCTGGATACTCAATCTGCGCGGCAACGACGTACATTGCAACCCCGTATTCGTTTCGTACCTTGTCATTTCTACGACCAAAGCAACGTTGTATATCGATCCCGAAAAATTGGCTCCCGATGTGGTCTCGTATCTCGCAACCGAGGGAATCGAGATCAGAAATGAAGCGGATATCATCAAAGAGCGCTGCGATTATCACGAATACAACATTCTTTTAGACCCTCATCAGCTTAATTTTAACATCTATCAAGCTCCGCGTACAGCCGAAAAGATAGTGGCTCCTTCGCCCGTTTCGGCATTGAAAGCCGTGAAAAATGAAGCGGAAATCGAGGGATTCCGTCATGCGATGGAACGCGACGGCGTGGCTATGGTTAGATTCCTGAAATGGTTGAAGCCGGCAGTCGAAGCCGGCGGACAAACAGAAATGTCCGTAGATAAAAAGTTGACGGATCTGCGGGCAGAGCAACCCTTGTTCAAAGGGCGCTCTTTCGATAACATTGTAGGCTACGAAGCGCATGGGGCCATTGTACATTATCAAGCCACCGCCGATACCGATACGAAACTCGAGCCTCGAGGACTGATACTCATAGACACCGGGGCGCAGTATCAAGACGGAACCACCGATATTACTCGAACCATCGCATTAGGACCGATTACCGATGAGCAGCGGAAAATTTACACGCTCGTTTTAAAAGGACATATCCAATTAGAACTCTGTAAATTCCCTTCTGGTGCATGTGGCTCGCAGCTCGATGTCTTGGCGCGGCAGGCAATGTGGCGCGAAGGATTCAATTTTATGCATGGCACCGGACACGGCGTCGGCAGCTATCTGAACGTGCACGAAGGGCCTCATCAAATTCGAATGGAATGGAAACCGGCTCCATTGCTGGCAGGTATGACCGTAACGGATGAGCCCGGTATCTACCTGGAAGGGAAGTTCGGGGTGCGAATAGAAAACACCTTACTCGTTACATGCTACAAAAAGACTGATTTCGGAACATTCTTACAGTTCGAACCGCTAACCTTAGCGCCCATCGATACGACGCCCATTCTACTCGACATGTTGCTCCCGGAAGAACGCGAGTGGCTCAACGGTTATCATGCTACGGTTTATAAGCGCCTTTCTTCCCATCTGGATAACAAGGAAAAAGCTTGGCTGTACAAAATGACAGCACCCTTGTAATTGTCATTGCATTGTAAGAAAGGTGGTGATATATTGTAGCATACCGTTCTGTGTAATCGGCAGATAGAAAGCAAAAATAAACGAAAAACTTGTCTGTTTGATAAATAAGCTGTAATTTTGCAACCGTAATTTAGTGTGGTGTGAAACCGCAAATATTTAATTTGTATCAATAAATAATTAAAAGCAAAACATGATTATTGTACCCGTAAAAGATGGTGAGAACATTGAAAGAGCTCTCAAGAAGTTCAAGAGAAAGTTCGAAAAGACAGGCGTTGTAAAAGAGCTTCGTGCTCGGCAGCAGTACAACAAACCCTCTGTCTTGAAACGCCTCAGAATGGAACACGCCATCTATGTGCAGCGATTACGTGACGCAGAAGAGTAAAATCTTCTAAAATACTTTGTTGGTTTCAATAGGTTTCCGTATATTCGTTGCCGAGAATAATCGTAAGATACTTGACGGAATCTTCTCTTCTGGTCACCAAGTGGCGATAGAATGATAACATAAACGGTGTAAAGTAACGATGAGCAATGATAGAAGAGTTTTTGGATTACCTGAGGTTTGAGAAAAATCGCTCGAAACTAACGATTAAAAGTTACGGTGAGGATCTGAAATCCTTTGAAACGTACTTTCAGAATTTGGAAACTCGGCTCTCTTGGGAGTCCATAGATTCGGATGTTGTCCGTGGATGGATGGAGAGCATGATGGATAGAGGAAATAATGCTACATCGATTAATAGAAGATTGAGTGCCTTGCGTTCTCTTTATCGTTTTGCCCTGTCTCGAAGAAGAGTTTCTTATAATCCAACTTCTCGGATAAATGGTCCGAAAAAAAGCAAACCGCTTCCAGTATTTTTAAAAGACTCGGAAATGAATAAATTGTTGGATTCGGAACAGGAGAGAACTTTATTCAAAGAAATATCCGTACATACTATATTGATGGTCTTTTATGAAACTGGAATGAGATTGTCTGAATTAGTCGGTTTAGATGATGAGTCTGTCGATCTCTTAAATAGGCAATTCAAGGTTTTTGGAAAACGAAATAAACAACGGCTTATACCCTTTGGCGAAGAACTCTATCAGACATTGGTCAATTATATCGAACAGAGAAATGAACAGGTAGAACGACGATCGACAGCTTTTTTTGTAACAATAGAGGGATGTCGCGTTAAGCATGATCAAGTTCGTTATGAAGTAAAGAAAAGCTTGGCAAAAGTCAGTACATTGAAAAAGCGGACTCCACACGTGTTGAGGCATACTTTTGCAACGTCTATGTTGAATCATGGAGCAGGCTTGGAGAGTGTTCGACAATTACTTGGTCATGAAAGTCTTAGAACAACCGAAGTTTATACACATACGACTTTTGAACAATTGAAACAAGTTTACGAGAAAGCCCACCCAAGAGCTTAACCCTTTAAAGAAAGTAGGAGGAATTTATGGAAATTAAGATTCAGTCGATTCGTTTTGACACTACAGAAAAATTAATGGCCTTTATCGAAAAAAAGGTCGGAAAATTAGGAAAATCATTGGAGGAAATTCAGAAAGTTGAAGTTCAATTAAAGGTAATAAAGCCCGCAACAGTATTAAATAAAGAAACTAGTCTTACAATTACGGTTCCGGGTACAACTCTGTTTGTTGAAAAGACCTGCGATACTTTTGAAGAAGGTGTTGATCTTTGTGTAGATGCTATGAAGATTCAGATAACAAAGTATAAAGAAAAAACGCGTAATCATTAAAAAAAAACGCGAAAAAATTTGGCATTTTAAATTTAATGTCTATCTTTGCAGCCGTTTATAACGTGTCCTTATAAAGGGAAAGCTTAATAGTTGCATTATTTGCCTCTTTAGCTCAGTTGGCCAGAGCACGTGATTTGTAATCTCGGGGTCGTTGGTTCGAATCCGACAAGAGGCTCTCCAATAAAAAGCGAAGAAGACCAAGCTTTTAAATAAGACATAAGGGTAGTTACCAGAGTGGCCAAATGGGGCAGACTGTAAATCTGCTGTCTTTCGACTTCGG
>CAUQAO010000086.1:0-9819 GCA_963515815.1 uncultured Prevotella sp. | reverse complement strand
CATGGACGAAACGAGTAAATGAGGTCGTTTTGTGCCCTCGTCCATGGACGAAACGAGTAAATGAGGTCGTTTTGTGCCTTCGTCCATGGACGAAACGAGTAAATGAGGTCGTTTTGTGCCCTCGTCCATGGACGAAACGGGTAAATGAGGTCGTTGGATGCCTCGGTAGTACGAAATCGACTTTCATACCGTAGCCGAGCAAAAGGCGGCAGATCATTTTACTAATAATTGCAAAAAGAGGCGCTTATTGAATCGGCCCGACCGCCCTTTCCGCATAATTTATATATCTTTGAAACTCCAAATAACTTATTTTTAAAATCTCTATTTTCAAAAAAATGAAACGACTAAATGTATTATTGCTTACCTTGACGGTTTGTACCGTAGGAATGGCGCAGTGGAAACCTGCCGGTGATAAAATTAAAACGGAATGGGCCGGCAAGGTAGACCCCAACAACGTATTGCCCGAATATCCGCGGCCGATCATGGAACGGAGCGAATGGCAAAACCTCAACGGACTGTGGAATTATGCCATCCGGCATCGCGGCGAGGCGAATGTACGTGTAAACGACGGCAAAATTCTTGTTCCGTTTGCAGTAGAATCGAGCCTGTCGGGCGTGCAGAAAACCGTAGGCAAAGACAACGAACTTTGGTACGAGCGGACGTTCAGCGTTCCGTCGTCGTGGGCGGGAAAGAATGTGTTGCTGCATTTCGGCGCCGTAGACTGGAAAACCGACGTGTATCTCAACGATGTCAAGATCGGCTCGCACGAAGGCGGGTACGATGGCTTCAGTTTCGACATTACGCCTTACCTGAAAAGCGGCAATCAGAAATTAGTGCTAAAAGTGTGGGACCCCACCACAGAGGGCTATCAGCCGGTAGGCAAGCAGAACACGCGCCCCGAAGGCATCTGGTATACGCCGGTAACAGGTATTTGGCAAACGGTATGGATAGAGCCGGTTAACCAGAAGCACATAACCGAACTGATCAACACGCCCGATATCGACCAAAGCAAGCTGACGGTACTGGCAAAGACCTGCGGAACCAAAGCCGGTGATATCGTTAGCGTTGTGATGAAAGACGGCAACAAAATCGTTGCGCAGGGAAAGGCTGCTGCAGGACGGGACGTAGAGCTGTTCGTCAAAGATCAGAAGTTGTGGAGTCCCGATACGCCCTTCCTTTACAACCTCGAGGTATCGTTGATTTCGGGCAGCAAAACCGTCGACGCGGTGAAAAGCTACAGCGCTATGCGTAAGATATCGGCTAAACGCGATCAGGCAGGTGTGTGGCGCATGCAGCTCAACAATCAAGACCTTTTCCAGTTCGGACCGCTCGATCAGGGTTACTGGCCCGACGGCCTTTATACCGCTCCTACGGACGAGGCGCTGGTCTTCGACATAAAGAAGACCAAAGATTTCGGGTTCAACATGATTCGTAAGCACGTCAAGGTAGAACCGGCCCGGTGGTACACGCACTGCGACAAGATAGGCATGCTGGTTTGGCAGGATATGCCGAGTGGCGACTATCCGGCAAGTCCCGATTGGCAGAATCATCAGTATTATGAAGAAAAAGGGCGCCTGGCCCATCGCTCGGCCATATCGGAAACCAACTACAAAGACGAGTGGACCGAAATTATCAACGAACATCTGTCTTATCCCTGTATCGTGGTATGGACGCCTTTCAATGAAGCCTGGGGACAATTCAAGACGCCCGAAATCGTAGCGTTTACCAAAGCGCTCGATCCTACGCGACTGATCAATACCGCAAGCGGCGGCAACCATTTCAAGACGGGCGATATACTCGATCTTCATAACTATCCCGGACCGATGATGTACATGTACGATTTCGATCGCGTTACGGTGCTCGGCGAATTCGGAGGCTTAGGCCTGCCGATCAAAGACCATCTATGGCAGCCCGACAGAAACTGGGGATATGTACAGTTTAAAGACAGCAAAGAGGTAACAGACCGTTATGTCGAAATTGTCAATGACCTGAAACAGCTCATTCGCGACGGCTTTTCTGCAGCCGTATATACCCAGACAACAGACGTAGAAATAGAGGTAAACGGGCTGATGACATACGATCGTAAAGTTATTAAGGTAGATGAAGCGCGCGTAAAGAAACTCAATGCCGAAATCTGCAATAGTCTTAAACGATAAATAAAAAAAAATCAGAAGCTAAGGAAATGAGAGACCGATCGAGAACCCCATCGCTTGAGTTTCCTTAGCTTTTTTATAACAACCAAAACGAACGAGAAGATGAGAAAATGGTGTTCGGCTATCCTAATCATCCTAATAGTGCTGCCTATCGTACTGGTGGGCGGCAGTTTTTTCATGATAAATTATTCTTTGGTAAGGCCATTTCGTGCCCAACAAAGTTTCACCGAACGCTTAAAGAACATTGTCGGCGAGAATCCGGAAATTCGGCCGTGGGTAGACAGCCTGCTCACCCATCATCTTATCCACGACACCTTACTGACAATGGTAAGCGGCGAGCGCCATCACGGCGTGTACGTATATGCCCGGCATCGCACCGGTAAAACCGCCATCCTGTTACATGGCTATCACGACCAGGCGGCCTGCATGATGCCCATTGCCCATATTTATGCGCAGATAGGCTACAACGTACTACTGCCCGACCTGCATGCACATGGTGAAAGCGAAGGCGAGATGATACAAATGGGATGGAAAGAAAGATACGACGTACTGCAATGGATCTCTTTTGCCGATTCGGTTTTTAGCGATTCCGTCGGATTCTCGCAACAAGTTATACATGGCATCTCGATGGGGGCAGCCCTCACGATGAGCCTCTCGGGCGAGCAAACTCCGCCGTACGTCAAATGCTTTGTCGAAGATTGCGGTTACACCAGCGTCTGGGACGAGTTCGGCGATCAGCTGAAAGCGCAATTCTATCTGCCTGCTTTCCCGCTTCTTTATACCTCCAGCGCCCTTTGCAAGTTGCAAGAAGGATGGTCGTTTGGCGAAGCGTCTCCTTTAAAACAAGTTGCCAAATGCCACAAACCCATGCTTTTTATACACGGCGACCAAGATACTTATGTCGCTTCGCGCATGGTTGATCCACTCTACCGGGCCAAACCTTCTCCGAAACAGCTATGGATCGCCAAGGGCTCGGCGCATGCCAAAAATTATCAAGATCATCGAATGGAGTATGCCAAGACGGTCAAGACCTTCGTAGATCGATATATTCATTGACCCTCTGCATTTAAACGAATGGGGTTGACAGACAGTCGCTGCTTAATGCTATCCATTTTTCGCAAACGATCCATTGAATAAACCTTGCTGCAATATTCAAGATAATCGAACAGCAAAAAAGCCTTCTGCAACAGCACATCCGCCTCGGGCTTAGATACCATGTCAGCCTCGGCATAATATAACTCGGCCAGCATTTCTATCTTGTAAAAGCCTCTTTCCTTATCCTCTTTGCTCAACAATTCTATAACGTTCTCTGCCGGAGCCGTATGGTATAAAGAATAAGAACCGATATACTGTTCATATAGTTTTATCAGCTCTTCATGGCTTTCCGGGCCATTCTTTTGGTTGAGTATGCGCTGTAAAGCAGCCATAAACTCGCGAATAAGTCGTATGATATAGTCTCTTTCTAACATGGTTCAGTGTTTTGACCTTTGTCGGTCACCTTTTTGCAAAGGTATGCCTTTACGATAGAAAAAGAAAAACAAAAAATGATAGTTTCTTCTATTACTGTTCCGGTAAAATCTCCAAATATCATAAAATTATAGTCTGCAATGCCGATCAACAGGTGTTGCAGATACATTTTTGAGGGAAATAAGCTCCGCTATGCTTTATCGTCATTGATTTTAAGGCCCAAAAATAATTTTACCCGAAAACATTGCGCAACAACGGGGGCTAAAATGTATTTTAGGTGTTTCCGCGCAACGCGGAAGAATCAAAAAATGAGGTTTTAATGCCATTGCCGAATGGAAGAAAGGCAGACTTCTAATTGATTTACCGGACCATCAATCATAATTTCTGCCAATTCTGTACCTTTGTAAGCAATGAATGCTATTGAATTAATTGATTTATCGATCGGATATGATCGCCATGCGGTGCTTACAAAAATAAATGCAGCAATACAAAAAGCACGCATAACATGTTTGATAGGTACCAACGGAATCGGCAAGTCGACGCTTTTGCGCACGCTTTCGGCTTTTCAACCGGCATTATCCGGGCAAATTCTCATTGGCGGTACTCCTATCGAACAATTTACACAGCATGATTTAGCGCGAAAGATCGGTGTGGTACTGACAGAAAAAATAGAGATCAGTAATATAACCGTAACCGAACTGACTGGCTTGGGCCGGTCGCCATACACAAATTTTTGGGGAGGTTTGACAGCGGCAGATCACGATATAGTACGCCAGGCATTGCAAATGGTAGGCATAGCCGATCTGGCCGACCGAAAAATACAGACGCTGAGCGACGGCGAACGGCAAAAGGTTATTATCGCTAAAGCATTGGCACAACAAACGCCGGTTATCATTCTCGACGAGCCCACTGCTTTCTTAGACTTTCAAAGCAAGATAGAAATTTTGCAACTGCTATCCCATTTGGCACACAAATATGGTAAAACCGTTTTTCTTTCTATTCACGATGTAGATTTGGCTCTACAGACAGCCGATGAGTTATGGCTGATAGACTGCGACAAACAACTGCATACGGGAACGCCGGACGAATTGATCAAAGACGGGAGCTTCGCACGTTTTATAGAAAATGAATATCTGATTTTCGATCCGGATACACGAACCATCCGTATCAAGAAATAAAATTAGCGAATCATACGCATTACATCGCTAAAAGTACCATCGAACGGACCGTTATGTGCTAACTTGAGTGTACACATGGCAGCAGCGAAGCAACCGGCTTCGGCATACTCCATTCCTCTTGACCGGCAGTAAAGATAACCTGCCGAATAAGTGTCGCCACAACCCGTGGCATCTACTACCTCTGTAGGGCGGTAAGCGGGTATCTCGTAGAAACGGTCGTTTACGTAAATCAGCGAGCCTTCGCTGCCAAGCGTTACGATCACCTCTTTCACGCCCCACTCGTGCAGCCGGACAGCTGCCTCGTGCGGATCGGTAAGACCGGTAACTACTTCCATTTCATGCTCGTTTACTTTGATGATATCGGTGCTCGAAAGTATTTCGAACTTGTCTTTCCAATCGATAGCATGAACATTCTGTCCACGTACCTCGCGCAAATACCCTTGAGCATCGATCGAAATAAGCCCCTTAGTAGACAGGTATTTGACCAGCTCGGGCGAGAAGTCGTCGTTCAGAAGCGAACCTATATGGTAGATTTTAGCATCTAACGGTTGCACTTCTTCAATGGTAAAAGGATCTGCTTTGGCTAAAACACGCTGTTTTCTGTAATTCTGATTCGCGCCGTATTTATTCTCGAAAAATACCGTATGCTTGCTCGGATATACTTTTACGTCGATACCCGAACGGCGCATATCGTCGACCACCTGCCTGTCTTCATCTCCTATTTTCGTTACCAACTGAAAAGAAACTTGGCGGGGCAAATGATGAAAAGCATGGGTAAAATAAAACGAAGTGCCACCCGACATAAATATCGTTTGTTTTGGTGTAATAATCTTATCGCGAGTTATATGTCCGATACAGCAAATATCTATCATCGTATTAAATATTTGCGACAAAGATACGGCAAAATGCTTGGATGCAGAAGAAATAGACGCAATAAAATCTAGATGCCTTTCCTTTGTGCTTCAGCGTTTTTGCCGTACCTTTGCAACGATTAAATAAAAGATTTTGAAGACATTTGAAGAATTAGGCGTTAACGAAGAGATTCGGCGCGCCATCGACGAGCTTGGTTTTGTACACCCAATGCCGGTTCAAGAAGAAGTGATCCCCTATTTACTGGGAAATAAGAATGATGTAATTGCTTTAGCACAGACAGGAACAGGTAAAACTGCAGCTTACGGTTTGCCTCTGTTGCAAAAAATCGACCCTACTGACAAAACTACTCAAGCTATTATTTTAAGTCCTACGCGCGAGTTGTGTTTACAAATCGCAGACGATTTAAAAGACTTTGCCAAGTACATTAAAGGTTTACACATAGAACCTGTATACGGAGGCGCCAGCATCGTTACGCAAATTCATGCGTTGCGACATGGCGCACAAATCATAGTAGCCACCCCTGGACGCTTGATCGACCTGATGAATCGCGGAGTAGCAAAACTGAATGGCGTAAACAATGTGGTGCTTGACGAAGCAGACGAAATGCTGAATATGGGCTTTTCAGAAAGTATCAATACCATTTTAGGCGGCGTTCCCGAAAATCGGAATACACTCTTGTTCTCGGCGACGATGAGTAAAGAGATAGAAAAAATTGCCAAAAACTATCTGCACGATTATAAAGAAATTGTGGTAGGCAGCCGAAACGAAGGGGCCGAGAATGTGAACCATATCTATTACATGGTTCATGCCAAAGACAAGTACCTCGCATTAAAGCGTATCGTCGATTACTACCCGCGCATATTTGCCATTATTTTCTGTCGCACGAAAATCGAAACGCAAGAGATTGCCGACAAACTGATCAAAGATGGATACAATGCCGAGTCGTTGCACGGCGACCTGAGTCAGCAGCAGCGCGACCTTACCATGCAGAAGTTTCGCAACCATCTTACACAATTGCTGGTGGCAACCGACGTAGCTGCCCGCGGGCTGGATGTAGACGAACTGACTCACGTCATCAACTACGGTATGCCCGACGACATAGAAAACTATACGCATCGCAGCGGTAGAACGGGCCGAGCCGGCAAAAAGGGAACATCGATCTGTATTATTCACTCGCGAGAGAAGTCGAAAGTACGCGCCGTAGAGAAAGTTATAGGCAAAGAATTTGTAGACGGCAACCTGCCCACGGCACAAGAGATATGCGCCAAACAACTGTATAAAGTGATGGACGATATCGAGAAGATAGATGTAGACGAGGATCAGATTGCACCTTTCATGACAGAGATCGACCGGCACTTCGAATACGTCGACAAAGAGGATATCATTAAAAAGATTGTCAGCATGACATTCGGACGCTTCCTGGCGTATTATGCCAATGCGCCCGAAATAGAGAAACCGACAGGCCGGCGCAATGAAAAAGACAGCGGAAAGAGCGGAAAAAACACTCGCAGCGGGCGCAGAGAACGCAATAACAGGCATGCCAGAGGCGCAGAGAAAGGCTTCAAGCGGCTGTTCGTCAACTTAGGGAAAGACGACGGATTTTATCCCGGAGAGGTAATGCAGTTTATCAACAAGAATGTTCATGGGCGTCAAGAAGTAGGCCATATCGACCTGCTGGGAAAAATTTCGTATATAGAAGTGCCCGAAAGGGATGCAGAAAAGGTGATGAGATCGTTAACAGGAGCCATTTATAAAGGTCGTCAAGTGCGCTGCAATCCTGCTGACGAGGCAGGACATGGGCGCGAAGCGAATAACGACCAGCATGGGAAACACGAACCGAAACGCAGAACACGTAAAGAAGACGTGGGCGACTGGCGACAGTTTTTTACCAAAAAGGAAATAAAACTGAAGGGCGAAGAACCCGATTTCTCTGAAGAAGGATGGGCGAGGCGCAAACCTAAGAAGAAATAATTTATTTTACCGCAAGAGCGTGGCGCGCTAATCAATTCCAGAGCGGGAACGCACAAGAGCGTGGCGCGCTGATCAATTCCAGAGCGGGAACGCACAAGAGCGTGGCGCGCTGATCAATTCCCGAGCGGGAACGCACAAGAGCGTGGCGCGCTGATCAATTCCCGAGCGGGAACACACAAGAGCGTGACGCACTGACCAATTTCCGAGCGGGAATACACAAGAGCGTGACGCGCTGATCAATTTCCGAGCGGGAATACACAAGAGCGTGGCGCGCTGATCAATTTTCACTCCATTTTTTATAAAATATCTTCGCGAAGATAGGTCGCAATCGTATTCCCGTCATAAAACAGCTGTTGCTGTAAGATGGCATGCGGCGGTATCGCAGGCGCTTTCGTTCCTTTTTCTACCAGTACAGGCGCCGTCTCGATGCGGAGCTCGTCCCAAAGACCGGCATCTATAAAGCCTTGTAAGGTTGTCGATCCGCCCTCGACAATGAGCGTTTGCACTTGTCGATGGTACAAATCATTTAAAAGCGAATCGATGGTTTGTCCGTTTCGTAATACCAGTCGCAACGGGTCCGCGCCTTTCCATTGGCGCACGTTGAGCTTCGGATGCTCTCGCTCGTCTGTCAAACGCCCTACGACAATGGCATCATATTCGGCCCTTAACCGGTGCACCAGCATCTGCGTAAAGGGCGTTGACAGCTGAATGGCTTGCCCGTTATCGTCGATCAGTCCATTGAGCGTCTGCGCCCATTTCAGCAAGATATAAGGTCGATGAAAGGTGTTGTAAAGCAGGTAAGGCAGGTTGAGCTGCAGGCATTCCTGCTCGAGCACGCCGACGGTTACTTCGATACCCGCTTTTCTAAGTTTTTCGATCCCTTTTCCTTTTACTTGTGCAAACGGATCGACACATCCGCAGACAACCCTCGGCACGCGTTTCTTGATGATCAAATCGGTACAAGGCGGCGTTTTACCGTAATGCGAACAAGGCTCCAGACTCACATAAACGGTGCTTTCGCTAAGCAGATGTTCGTCGTGGGGTCGCACAGCAGCAAAGGCGTTGACCTCGGCATGGGCCTCGCCGCAACGTATATGGTAGCCCTCGCCTATTATTCTTCCGTGATGAACGATAACGGCACCTACCATCGGATTGGGCTTGGCCCACAAATGGCCTTGCCTGGCCAGCTGAATGCAACGGCGCATGTATGCTTTATCAAGGTCGGTTGGATTTGTGCTCATATATTTTTCGTATTTTTGTTGTCATGAATAGTTATCGAAGCCTCTGGGAAAAACTCCTCCCCTTTTACGACGAGAACGAAGCCAAAGCGATTATCAGAACTGTACTCGAGGTTCGGTACGGCATGACGCTGACAGATGTTTTGTGCGACAAAGTTAGCGAATTATCGACGCACGAAAGGCACGCGCTACAGAAAATCATGGACAGGCTGACGCACGGCGAACCCGTGCAATACGTACTCGGCAAGACTTGTTTTGCGGGCAGAACTTTTCATGTGGGCCCGGGGGTACTGATTCCTCGACCCGAGACAGAAGGACTTTGCCAATGGATAATAAGCTCCTCCGAGGATCATCCCGCACATCCCGCCATCTTAGATATCGGAACCGGATCGGGCTGTATTGCGATTACTTTGGCTTTGGGCATCCCGCAGGCCAAGGTATCGGCATGGGACATCTCGGACCGGGCGCTCGAAATAGCAAAAGACAATGCAAGCGCATTAAAAGCCCAGGTATGTTTCGAACAACAAGATATCTTGTCGGCCCCCAAAGATGCGATGAGATGGGACACGATCGTATCTAATCCGCCCTATATCTGTCCGTCGGAAGCAACAGATATGGAGCGGCATGTGTTGGAACACGAACCTGACTCGGCCCTGTTCACCCCCGGAGGCCGTCCGCTGTTCTTCTATCAAGCCATCGCAGAATACGCCCTTCATGCACTGAAACCGAAAGGAAGCCTGTACCTCGAAATCAATCCCCGCTATGCAGAATCGTTGCACAAGATGCTAACGGCATACGGACTGACAACTATCGAAACACGAAAAGACCAATTCGGGAAGAAGCGCATGATGAAAGCCGTACGCCCGTTTTAATAAAACTCAATATGATTACGGAAAACAAACAAATAAGCGAGAAAGAAGCATGGGCCAAGCTTTCGGC
>CAUQAO010000085.1:0-9822 GCA_963515815.1 uncultured Prevotella sp. | reverse complement strand
CCATTCGACAGAAAGCTGATAAAGGTTCTCGACGAGCTCAGTATCTAATGCTAAGCGTTCATTTGTAACAGACGTTAATTAAATAGCTTGTTCTGTTAATACGAAAAGACATTCCGTTTTACATGCAAAGTATTTTTCGTACATTTGCAAAGAACAAGATTAAGATTTATTTAGAAACAAATATTATTAATACGAAAAAACATGTCACAGATAAAAGGACATATATCTCAGATCATAGGCCCCGTCATCGATGTTTACTTCGATACCAACGGACAAGATCCCGAAAAGGTGCTTCCGAAGATTTACGAGGCTCTGAAAGTTGAACGGAATGACGGCACTGAACTTATTATTGAGACACAACAGCATATAGGCGAAGACACCGTTCGCTGTGTTGCAATGGATAATACGGATGGTTTGCAGCGAGGTTTAACGGTAATACCTACCGGCAGCCCGATAACTATGCCTTCGGGAGAGCAAATTAAAGGTAGAATGATGAATGTAATAGGAAAACCTATCGATGGTATGGAACCGTTGACCATGGAGAACACTTATCCTATTCATAGAGAACCTCCTAAGTTTGAAGATCTGTCTACCCACAAAGAGATGTTAGCTACAGGCATTAAGGTGATCGATCTGTTGGAACCTTATATGCGTGGAGGTAAGATTGGATTGTTCGGAGGTGCCGGTGTAGGTAAAACGGTCCTTATCATGGAGCTGATCAATAACATTGCCAAAGGACACAATGGGTATTCCGTATTTGCAGGAGTAGGAGAACGGACCCGTGAAGGGAACGATTTGATACGAGACATGCTTGAGTCTGGTGTAATTCGTTATGGTGAGGCTTTCAATAAGGCCATGGCAGAAGGTAAATGGGATCTTTCTCTGGTAGATCAAAAAGAATTAAGTAAGTCGCAGGCTACCCTTGTATATGGTCAGATGAACGAACCACCGGGCGCGCGTGCTTCGGTCGCTCTGTCGGGTTTGACAGTTGCCGAAGAGTTTCGTGACAATGGTGTTAATAATGATGGCGAAGGAGCAGATATCATGTTCTTTGTCGATAATATATTCCGCTTTACACAAGCAGGTTCTGAAGTTTCAGCTTTGTTGGGCCGTATGCCTTCTGCCGTTGGATACCAACCGACATTGGCATCGGAAATGGGAGCCATGCAAGAACGCATCACTTCAACAAAGAAAGGTTCTATTACTTCGGTACAAGCAGTATATGTGCCAGCTGACGATTTAACCGATCCTGCTCCTGCTACAACATTCACTCATCTTGATGCAACGACAGAGCTGAGTAGAAAGATTACTGAACTCGGAATCTATCCTGCAGTAGATCCTTTAGGGTCAACCTCTCGAATATTGGATCCGTTGATAGTTGGAAAAGAACACTATGATTGTGCACAAAGGGTGAAACAAATCTTACAACACTATCAAGAGTTACAGGATATAATTGCTATTCTTGGTATGGATGAGTTGTCTGACGAGGATAAGCTTATTGTTAATCGTGCCCGAAGGGTGCAGCGTTTCTTATCACAACCATTTACAGTAGCCGAACAATTTACCGGTGTGAAAGGAGTGATGGTTAGCATCGAAGATACGATTAAAGGCTTTAATATGATTTTAGACGGTGAAGTGGATGATCTTCCGGAACAGGCTTTCTTGAATGTTGGGACAATTGAAGATGCTATAGAAAAGGGAAAGAAGCTTCTTGAAGCTGCCAGTGCCTCATAAATTCAAAGATACTAATAACGAGTTCTTATGCTGAAACTGAAAGTCATATCTCCTGAAAAGGTGCTTTTCTCCGGTGAGGTTGAAAGCGTTACGGTTCCGGGTACCCTCGGCGAGTTTGAAATATTAGAGAACCATGCTCCCATTATTTCCTCACTGGAGGTTGGCAAGGTGGTGTTTCTTGTACCAAACGAAGGCAAGAGGGAGCAGATCATCTCAGGAGGATTCGTGGAGGTGCAGAAGAATGAAGTAAGTTTATGCGTAGAAGTGTGACAGTAATTATCGTATTTAGGCGTAAAGAGCAATTGTGATGGATATTGATAAACTGGTTTGGCGTTACAGAAAGCAAAGCACGCTGTTAATTGTGGGGTTGTCGCTCATTGCTTTTATTGTGATGAAGGTATGGTATCTGAACGAAATTCTTACCCCGCTTATCATCAGTGTAGTGTTTTCGCTGACAGTGGAGAATGTCGGTATCATGATTTGGAAAGGCGTGGCAAAACGGTCGCCCGAGAGCTTGCCGACATTCTTTATGGGAGTTTCAGGATTTCGCATGTTATTGGGAATCGTTGTAATGTTTATCTATTATCTCGTAGCGGATAGCAGAACTATGTTAGTTTTCTTCTGTGTTTTCGCTGCTTTTTATGTAACATTGCTAGTACACCATACTACCTTCTTTGCACGTGAACGTAAATGATGTAGCACTTCTCTAATGATTATAGGATTGAAAAAAAATGAAACAGATAAAGTCAACACTTCTCTTATTGATGTTTTCGCTCATCCCCTTGCAGCTTTTTGCTAATAGTGGAGAAACTTCGGGAAAAGAAGAACTCAATATTTTGGAGATTGTTCTTGAACACTTGTCTGATTCGTATGAGTGGCATATCGCCTCTTACGAAGGAAAGCATATCAGTATTCCCTTGCCAATTATTGTCCGCAGTAAAGCTACGGGAGAATGGTATCTGGGCACACTGCACCATCTGCCGACAAACTTCTTCTTTGATGCAAACCATCATGGTAAAATTTATGAGAAAATGCCTGATGGTAGTGCTGTGCGCCCACTCGATTTAAGTATTACAAAAGTTGTAGCGCAAATTTGGATTGTAGTAATTGTGCTCATTGCAGTCTTTCTTTCTTGTGCCCGTTGGTACCAAAAGGAAAATGAGAAAAGTGATGCTCCCGGAGGATTTGTTGGTGTCATGGAGATGTTTGTTGTGGCAATTCTCGATGACGTCATCAGACCGTCAGTAGGAGAAAAACACTACAAACGGTATGCACCATATTTGCTCACCGTATTTTTCTTCATTTTCACTTGTAACGTACTGGGGCTTATTCCAATTTTTCCAGGTGGTGCCAATGTGACGGGTAATATCAATATCACCATGTTTTTGGCTCTTTGCAGCATGCTTGTCATCAACTTGTTCGGTAACAAAGAATATTGGAGGGAGATATTTTGGCCAGAGGTGCCCATGTTTTTGAAGCTTCCTGTTCCATTGATGCCGGTTATCGAACTGTTCGGCGTTTTTACCAAACCCTTTGCGCTGATGATTCGTCTCTTTGCCAATATGATGGCGGGCCATGCAGTCATTTTGAGTTTTACCTGCGTTATCTTCTTAGGCTGGTCAATGGGGGTACGTTATGGTGTGGGATTGAATCTGTTTAGTGCGTTGATGTTGCTCTTCATGAACCTACTCGAAATGCTGGTTGCTTTTTTGCAGGCATACGTTTTTACGATGCTCAGTGCTGTATTTATCGGTTTGGCACACAAAGAACATGGGGCAGAGTAACGAGAAAGGGAAGTTATTAAAACTATATAGCAAGTATTCATTAAAATAAAAATAGAATTATGATTATTACAACATTATTGGCTGCAGAAGGTCTGGCACAGCTGGGCTGCGGCATTGGTGCAGGTATTGCAACTATTGGTGCGGGTTTGGGTATTGGGAAAATTGGTGGTAGCGCAATGGACGCCATTGCACGTCAACCCGAAGCAACAAGTAAAATTCAGTCGAACATGGTTCTTACTGCTGCGTTAGTCGAAGGCTGTGCCCTTTTTGCTGTCGCAGCTTGTGCATTCTTAATTAAATAAAGTTTTGAATGGATAATTTACCATCAATATTAACGCCTGATATAGGGCTTCTCTTTTGGATGCTTCTGGCGTTCTTGGTGGTTTTTGGTGTCCTTGCCAAATTTGGTTTACCCGCCATTATAAACATGGTGGATAATCGTAAAAAGTATATTGACGAAAGTCTGCGCAAGGCACATGAAGCCTCAGAACGGCTTGAGAACATCAGGCAAGAAGGGGAAATTATTCTCCAAGAAGCACGTGAGAGGCAGGCTCTAATTATGAAAGAGGCTGCCGAAACGCGTGATGCCATTGTGGAGAATGCCCAAGAAAAGGCACGCGAAGAAAGTGCACGTCTCCTTGCGGATGCAAAGAAACAGATTGATGTAGAAAAACAGAATGCGATTCGTGATATCCGAGCACGAGTAGCTGAACTAAGTGTTCAGATTGCCGAGAAGGTATTGCGTGAAAAGTTGTCGTCCAACGAACAGCAAATGGAAATGATTAACCGACTGTTGGACGAAGTTTCTGAAACTAACAATAAAGATTAGGTTGTTGTTATGGATATAGGTGTAATATCGGTTCGGTATGCCCGTTCACTGCTCAAGGGTGCTATTGCGGAAAAGCAAGAAGATACGGTTTATCAGAATATGCAGAGTTTGATGAATTGTTATCTCCATATTCGAGAGTTGAGACCTACGATAGATAATCCGATGTTTCCGAAAGAGCGAAAGCAGGAAATGATCAAGATGGTTTGCGGGACAGATGTCTGTGCATTGACCGATCGCTTTGTCGCCCTTGTTTTGCAAAAAGGCAGAGAAGATGTCTTGCAATTCATGGCGGCATCGTATATTACTCTTTATCGCGCATACAAGCACATTATCAGGGGGCGTTTGATCACGGCAACTGCAGTAAGCCCTGATATGGAACAGAAAATGCGAGAGATGGTTCAGAATAGAACCTTGGGAACAGTAGAGTTTGAGGCAGAAGTAAATCCCGATATTCTCGGTGGATTTATACTTGAATACGATTCTTTCCGTATGGATGCCAGTGTTCAGACAAAACTGAACAGTATCCTTAAGCAGCTTAAGAAATAACTTAAAACTAAAAAAATGTCAGACAAAATAAAACCAAGCGAAGTGTCGGATGTACTACTTCAACAGCTTAGAGAAATTAGTTCGGATAATCAATTTGACGAGATTGGCACTGTTCTTAATGTTGGGGATGGAGTAGCTCGTATATATGGTTTGCGTAATGCTGAAGCAAACGAGTTGTTGGAATTTGAAAACGGCACAATGGCTATTGTGATGAACCTTGAAGAGGATAATGTAGGCTGTATTCTTCTCGGGGCTACTTCGGGTATTAAAGAAGGTATGAGCGTAAAGCGTACGCATCGCATTGCTTCCATACGTGTCAACGATCGTATGCTTGGTCGTGTTATCAACCCTCTTGGCGAAGCCATCGACGGCTTGGGAGAACTTGATATGACTGATTCGTTCGAGATGCATCTTGACCGTAAAGCCCCCGGAGTAATATACCGTCAACCGGTAAAAGAACCATTGCAAACAGGTATTAAGGCCATTGACTCGATGATTCCTATCGGCAGGGGGCAACGTGAGTTGATTATCGGCGATCGACAGACAGGCAAAACTGCTATTGCTGTAGATACCATTATCAATCAAAAGAGCTTTTACGAAGCTGGCAAACCCGTATACTGCATTTATGTTGCTATCGGGCAAAAGGCTTCTACCGTAGCCAATCTCGTGCAGACGTTGAAAGAGCATGGAGCTTTGCCTTACTCTATCATTGTATCTGCAACGGCGGCCGACCCTGCAGCTATGCAGTATTACGCACCTTTTGCAGGCGCGGCCATAGGCGAATATTTTCGTGATCGCGGACAATCGGCACTTGTAGTGTATGACGACCTCTCCAAACAAGCGGTTGCCTACCGTGAGGTATCGCTGATTTTGCGTCGTCCCTCCGGTCGCGAGGCCTATCCCGGCGATGTATTCTATCTCCACAGCCGTCTGCTCGAAAGAGCTGCTCGCATCAACGATCAACAAGAGGTGGCCGAGATGATGAATGATCTGCCACAATGTTTGAAGGGACACGTCAAAGGAGGTGGGTCGCTTACAGCCCTTCCGATTATCGAGACGCAGGCCGGCGACGTTTCTGCCTATATCCCTACCAATGTGATTTCCATTACAGACGGTCAGATCTATTTAGAGTCGAACCTTTTCAACCAAGGATTTCGCCCGGCCATCAACGTCGGCATTTCCGTTTCTCGTGTGGGCGGAAGCGCACAGATCAAGAGCATGAAGAAAGTGGCGGGTACATTGAAAATCGATATGGCCCAATACCGAGAGCTCGAAGCCTTCTCCAAGTTCTCCAGCGATATGGATGCCGTTACTGCAATGACACTCGACCGAGGACGAAAGAACAATCAGCTGCTCATTCAGCCGCAATACAGTCCGATGCCGGTAGGCGAGCAGATCGCCATTATCTATTGCGGTGTTCATGGACTGTTGAGCGAGGTGCCCATTGACCAGGTGCGCCAATGCCAAGACGCCTTTTTAGAGACAATGCGAACCAAACACGCAGAAGCGTTGGCAGTTTTGACCTCCGGTCAGCTCACAGACGATGTTGTCAAGGTCATAGAAAGCACCATGGCAGATGTTGCCGCACTATATAAAGCATAGCCTATGCCGTCATTGAAAGAGATAAAAATGCGTATTGCCAGTGTGAACAACACCCGCAAGATAACGAGTGCTATGAAGATGGTCGCCTCTTCTAAGTTGCATCATGCCCAAGTGATGATCGAGAATATGTTACCCTACGAGAATATGCTCGAACATATTCTCAAAGCCTTTCTCGCTTCGATGCCCGATGCACAGACCCCTTTCGATGAGGAGCGGAAAGAAGTGAAGCGGGTTGCGCTGGCTGTTTATTCAAGCAACAGCAGCTTGTGCGGCGGGTTCAATGCCAACGTCATCAAGATGATGCAGCAGGCCGTGTCCGATTACCGTGCGGCTGGTATCACCGACATTACGATTTATCCCATTGGCCGGAAAGTGGCCGATAAAGTAGCCAAGCTCGGGTTGCAATCGGCTGGCGACTTTATCGAATTGGCAGACAAACCAAACGCGCAGAAGTGTCAAGAGATAGCACACAGTATTGCCACTAAATACCTGACCGGCGAATACGACCGTGTCGAAATGATTTATCATCATTTTAAGAGTGCAGGTTCGCAGATACTTGTTCGGAAAACCTTTTTGCCCATCGACCTTTCTACCGAAGTGGGATGGGGCAACGACCGCGATTTGTCATCGAATCTTGTTACGGCTAAAGCGCAAGAATATCTGTGCAAGAAGAACCGGCAAACGGAAAAAGAAACAACTGAAGCAAAGCCTTTGAACGACAATTTTATCGTCGAGCCTGATTTGAAGACGGTGCTCGATGCGTTGATTCCGAAGCAGCTGCACTTGATGTTTTACACTGCCTTGTTAGACAGCAATGCCTCGGAGCATGCTGCCCGCATGGTAGCGATGCAGACTGCTACCGACAATGCCGACGAGCTATTGGGAACGCTGCGTTTACAGTATAACAAGAGCCGGCAGCAGGCCATCACAAACGAATTGTTAGACATCGTGGGTGGCTCAGTGAACAACTAACGAACGCGTACATACGCTGTAAAAAAAGATAAGATCCGCGACATTCGCGGATCTTATCTTTTTTATCGCACTATCGCAAGCAGTGCGGCATGCGCTTGCCTGCTATATACTTTATCCTTCAATGGCTGCAACACCCGGCAATACTTTGCCCTCGATAGCTTCGAGCATGGCGCCGCCGCCTGTCGACACGTACGAAACCTTGTCGGCCAGACCGAACTTGTTGACTGCAGCCACCGAATCGCCACCTCCGACAAGCGAGAAAGCACCGTTTTCTTGTGTGGCCTGAGCAACGTATTTAGCAATTTTGCCCGTTCCGTGTGCAAAGTTTTCGAACTCGAATACGCCTACAGGACCGTTCCACAGAATGGTTTTCGATTCCAGGATAATCTTTTTCCAGTTCTCCAAACTCTCTTCGGCAGCGTCCATACCTTCCCAGCCTTCGGGAATGTTGAAAATATCCACCGTTTTCCGGTTCGCATCGTTCGCGAAGTTGTCGGCTGCAACCGTTGCTACAGACAGGCTCAGGTTCACGCCCTTTTCTTTTGCCGCAGCCATCACGTTGAGTGCTTCGGGCATCAGGTCGTCTTCGTGCAGCGAATTTCCGATCTTTCCGCCTTGCGCCTTGATGAACGTATAGCCCATTCCGCCGCCGATAATCAGGTTATCAACCTTATCCAGCAGATTCTTGATAACGGCCAGCTTCGAGCTCACTTTGCTTCCGCCGATAATAGCCGTAAAAGGATGCTGCGCATTTTTCAGCACGTTGTCGATAGCGGTTACCTCTTTTTCCATCAGATAGCCGAGCATCTTATGATCGGCGTCGAAGTAGTCGGCGATAACGGCCGTCGAAGCATGCTTGCGATGCGCTGTTCCGAAAGCGTCGTTTACGTAAACATCGGCATACGAAGCCAGTTTCTTGGCAAAATCTTTCTGGCGTTTCTTCATCTCTTCTTTTGCCGCAGCGAATGCAGGGTCGGCCTTGTCGATGCCCACCGGTTTGCCCTCTTCTTCGGGATAGAAACGAAGATTTTCCAAGAGCAGTGCCTCGCCGTTTTTTAGTGCAGCAGCCTCGTTTTCGGCATGCCCGCAGTCTTTGGCGAATTTCACCTCGACGCCCAGTGCAGCCGATACATTGCCTACGATTTGGCTGAGCGAAAGTTCGGCCTTTACCTTGCCCTTCGGTTTTCCCATGTGGCTCATCATAATCAGCGCACCGCCATCGGCAAGAATCTTTTTGAGCGTAGGCAACGCGCCGCGAATACGCGTATCGTCTGTTACCTTACCGTGCTCGTCGAGCGGCACATTGAAATCTACACGAACAATTGCCTTCTTTCCGGCAAAATTAAATTGATCGATTGTCATTTTTAGTCTAAATTATTTGTTAGTGAAATCTGTTATCTCTATTGCTTACAAAATTACGAAAAAAAACCGATAGATCCTTTCTGCACCGGCTTTTTTATGGGCCAGAAGCTCCTGTCTTCGACAGCCGATGAGCTTATTCTATCTGTGCACCGACAAAACTTTCGTCGCTTTCCGTATTTCCCCGAATCGTTTTCGGCCATTGGCTGTTATTTTTTCCATTCTCTCGACTGTTTTCGGTATGAAAATGGTCGAGAAAGAAGAAGAAATGGAAGGTGCGTGACGGAAAATGCTCGGAGACGAGGAAAAAAGCGGGGGAGCGAGCGAGAAACGGAGGTTCGAGAGGCAAGAAACAGGGTGGTCTGCCTACAAAACCGCCGTATACAGGGTTCTGCATACGGCGGTTGTTCGGTTGCGCTTCTGTTGCGCGGCAAATTTCTTAGGCAACGGTACCAGCCCGGTGGCGATGGGAGTTTCGGCTTGAGGGATGGGCATGCCGCTGATTGTTGGCGGGTTTTAATACTCGTCCCACGCCTTGATGTCGACGTCTTTGAGATCGAGCGCACAGAAGGCGGTGATAAAACTGCTTGCCAGGCGGCTGTTGGTAATGAGTGGGATGTTGAGATCGATGGCGGCCCGACGAATTTTATAACCGTTGGTCAGCTCGCGTGGTGTTAAGTCTTTCGGGATATTGACGACCATGTCTATTTTCTTTTCGTGCAACAGTGTCAGGGCCTGCGGTTGCTGATGGGCGTCGCTGGGCCAGAATACTTTTGTGTTGGGCACGCCGTTATCGGTCAGGTATTTGCTGGTTCCGTCGGTAGCGTACAGCTGGTAGCCGTTGTGCAGTAGCAGTCGGGCGGCATCGAGCATTTCTGCTTTTTGTTTTGCACCGCCGGTGGATAGCAAAACAGTGTGTCGGGGGATGTGGTAGCCTACGCTGAGCATGCTTTTGAGCAGTGCTTGGTTGGTGTCGTCGCCCAGACAGCCTACTTC
>CAUQAO010000084.1:0-9951 GCA_963515815.1 uncultured Prevotella sp. | reverse complement strand
GACGAGGGTCGCACGCTGATCTTCCGCCTCGCCGAATAAATGAACCACGCCACCGATGTAACCTTGGCGTCGCACAACCTGGGTCAGGCGCAAAAGAAATTGGCGAAAGAGAAAAAGTCGGCCGAGAAAGAACTCAAGAAACTGTTGCCGGCCTTCGAAGCCTCCGAAGGTTTCGCCCCACATTCGCTCACGCTGACCGGCAAAACGGCCAAGGGCGAGGGCAACGCGAAGCTCTACGAACTGAAATCTTCGGCCGAAGAAACCATCTGGGTAAAAGTCGAGGGCGGTAAGCTGGTCAAAGTTCCGGCGCCAGCCGCTACTGAATAAGAACTATTGTTCACACTTTATTTTATATTTGTATCACACACTTTTTGGCTTCGGTGGTTCGAGAGAATCGCCGAAGCTTTTTTCGTGCTTCCATTGGACCTTAAGCGCGTTTACATGGATGCGGCCGGTACACAATAATTCTTAAAAGGCGAAGGGATTGACGGGTTTTTGTTTATATTTGCGCATCGAATAAATTCAATAAAAGCTTTTTTGACATGGTAGGAATTATAGTTTTGGTAGTCGTCGTACTACTCGTGTTATGGGGCATCGGGCTTTATAACAATTTGGTGAGACTTCGTAATAATCGTGAGAATGCGTTTGCCAATATCGATGTTCAGTTGAAGCAGCGCTACGACCTGATTCCGCAGCTTATCGGGGCGGTGAAGGGGTATGCAGACCACGAACGCGAGGTGTTTGAACGTGTAACCGCGGCGCGTGCTGCGGGAATGGGGGCGACGACGATCAATGAGAAGATGCAGGCGGATAATCTGCTGACGAATGCTCTGTCGGGTTTGCGCGTATCGTTGGAGGCTTATCCAGAGCTGAAGGCCAACGAGAATTTCATGCAATTGCAGCAAGAGATTGCAGACATCGAGAACAAGCTCTCGGCCGTTCGGCGTTATTTCAATACGGCTACGCGCGAGCTGAACAATGCGGTACAGACGTTCCCGTCGAATGTTTTTGCCAATATGTTCGGGTTCCGTAAGGAGCCGATGTACGAGATTGCTCCCGAGCAGCGGGCTGATGTAGAGAAGGCACCTGAAGTGAAGTTCTAAGTATGAAGTATGTAGGCATCCAGACGCAGATTCGGCGCAACAACATGATGAGCGTGCTGTTGCTGCTGATGTTTCCGGTTATTATTTTGGGCATGATATGGGTGTTCCTGGCGCTGCTCAATTACTTTGGCGGCGGATATTACGACGAACGGGGCGAGCTGGTGAACACGCTCGATGTGCCTGCCGTGAACGGGTATTTCGTGTCGACCATTCCGTGGGTAATCTGCGGCGTGAGCATTTGGTTTGCCATTTCGTATTTCTCGAATGTGGCGATGATACAGCGTGCCACGGGCGCGCGTGCGCTTTCGCGGCGCGAGAATCCGCGTATTTACAACATCGTCGAGAATCTTTGCATGAGTTGCGGAATGGAAATGCCGCAGATCAATGTGGTAGACGATTCGCAGCTGAACGCTTTTGCCAGCGGCATCAATAAAAAGTCGTACACGGTTACGGTAACGACGGGATTGATGGAGCGGCTGAATGACGACGAGCTGGCCGGCGTGATCGGTCATGAGTTGAGCCATATTCGCAATAAAGATACGCGTTTGCTGGTGGTGAGCATCATTTTTGTGGGTATCATCTCTACGGTGATGTCGCTTGTGGTGCGCATGATGTACCACGCGATGTGGATGGGCGGCGGCCGTCGCAGCAGCAACGGAAAGAACAACGGTCTGTCGATGCTGATAGTACTGCTTATCGGGCTGGTTTGCTGCGTGGTGGCTTACTTTTTTACGCTGGTTACGCGCTTTGCCATTTCGCGCAAAAGAGAGTATATGGCCGACGCCGGCGGGGCCGAATTGTGCGGCAATCCGCTGGCTTTGGCGTCGGCTCTGCGCAAGTTGTCGCACGATCCCGGCCTGGATGGCGTAAAGCGCGAGGATGTTGCCCAGTTGTTTATTGTGCGTCCGGACGAGATGTCGTCGGGGCTGCTTGGTTTTATGAATTCGCTGTTCAGTACGCATCCCGATACGGAAAAGCGAATTGCTATTCTCGAACAGTTTTAAGATGAATCGGTTTCGGTTATCGGCATTATCGCTGCTGTGTCTGATATGTTTCCCGTTGCTGGGGCAGGCCGGCTATCGTTCGTTCGCGCATTATCATGAGCGGGTGGCCGAATTTGCGAAAATGCGTCCGGTCGACAGTACGGATGTGGTGATGCTGGGCAACAGCTTGACCGAGTTCGGCGGCGACTGGAATAAGCGTCTGCAGTGGAAGCGCATCCGTAACCGGGGCATTGCGGGCGACGATGCGATGGGCATTTACCATCGCTTGGATCAGATTCTGCCGGGGAAGCCCAAGGCCATCTTCCTGATGGTGGGCATCAACGACCTGAGTCATGACCTCGATGCGCAGCAGGTGTTCGAGCTGTGCCGGCAGGTGATCGACAAGATTCGGACCGAGGCGCCTCGCACCCGGCTGTATGTGCAGAGCATATTGCCTATTAACGAATCGGCGGGCCGTTGGAAAACGCTCGAGAATAAGACCGATGTAGTGCCCGAAATCAACCGTCTGCTTCAGCGTTATTGCCACAGCCGGCAGATCACTTACATCGATCTTTTCGATAAGTTTATCCGCCGCGGAACGAATGTCATGCGCCAATCGCTTACCCAAGACGGGCTGCATCTCACGCCGTTCGGCTATAAGGTGTGGAGTTTTGAGCTAAGGCAGTATCTGCTGGCCTTGAAATAGATTGTTTTTTGTTTCGCGTGCAGTCTTTCGCCGGCCGAATTCCCGCCTCGATTATTTTCAAGATTATTTCAGCAGGAAAAATAGAATTTGTTTTATTTAGATTTAACAATTAGGAACGCAGTCTTTCGGTCTGTTACAAGACATATTATCAGACGCGCGTTCAATGAATAGAATAATGAATTATGCAAGACAGACACCTTGACCGAGAGAGATACTTCAGCGAGTCGGCAGAGAGCTCGGAAAACTATTACATCCCCTTCATTCGTTTCGACCGATCGCAACCCTGTCCGGCCCGGATTCTGGAGATAGGATGCGGCGAAGGCGGAAACCTGAAACCCTTTGCCGAAATGGGTTGTCAGGTAACGGGAGTAGACATTGTATCGTGCCGGATAGAGCAGGCCCGACAGTTTTTTGAAGCGCGAAATCTGAGCGGCGATTTTCAATGTTGCGATTTCATGTCGTATCGTGTGCCCGAGACTGAAGCCGAGCGATTCGACGTCATTTTACTGCACGATGTCATCGAGCATATAACGGATAAGGAACCTTTCGTGCAGCGTATCCGGGCATTTCTGAAAGCAGATGGCGTGCTGTTCGTGGCCTTTCCGGCGTGGTACATGCCCTTCGGCGGCCACCAGCAAATCTGCAGAAACAAGCTATGGTCTAAAGTGCCTTTTCTGCACCTGTTGCCCAACGCGGTGTATACCTTCCTGCTGAAAACGCCGGCACGAGAGAAGCAAACCACGATAGACGAACTGCTGTACATCAAGCGGTGCAGAACGACCGTCGAACTGTTCGAAAAGCTGGTGAAGCGTTGCGGACTGCGAGTCGTGCGGCGACAACTGTGGCTGATCAATCCGCATTACCGGCAAAAGTTCGGACTGAAACCTCGGAAGCTGTCTCCGATTCTGGAAAAAATTCCCTACGTACGCAATTTTCTGGCCACCTCCTGTTTCTATTTGCTGCGCGCGTCTTAAGCGTTATTCAGGTGGGGTGTCGCCTCACGAAATACCGACATCAAAACGTTTCCAATCGATATGAAGAAAGAAATATTCAATGTACCAGTGCTCCGGCAAGGCCGTAGAGTCACCGGGCCGACGAACGTGAGTCTGGGGTTGTTGCTGTGTCTGACGCTGCTCCTCACGACAAGCTGCCAGACCAATGAAGATAATCGCTCGCAGCAAGAGATGACCCAGCTGGGCATCACGGCACACAATTTCCCCATCATCGACGGATCAGATTCCACTACGCCGCTGCGCGACATCCTGATGTGCCGCCTGCTCGGCCTCGATTACACGTGGGCGAGGCGACCTTTTACGCAAAATCCCAACGAAGACATCAAAGGCATTCTGCCCACCTGGACTGATGCCATGAGCGCCGACCGCCAGCTGGTGCTGCAGTGCATGAGGCGATCGAACACCCACGGATCGTTCGTCAACCTGATCGACAACACGGTAGAACTGATTCTGACGGCACGCAGCATCTCGCGCGACGAGAAACGCTATGCTCAGCAAAAGGGCGTAACGCTCATAGAAAAGCCCATCGCCCGCGACGCCTTCATCTTTATGGTCAACCCCAAGAACAGCATCGCCTCGCTGACCATCGAGCAGATACAGCGGATATACACCGGCGAAATAACCCGGTGGAACGAGGTAGGCGGCGCCGATGCCCCCATCTGTCCCTACGTGCGCAATGCCAATTCGGGCAGCCAAGAAAAGTTCGAGACCATGGTCATGGCCGGACTAACGATCAAAGATTTTCCCGAAATGCAAGTGGGCCGCGTGATGCTCTCGCCCTATCAGCAACTGAAAGACGACGTCAACGGCATCGGCTTCACCCCGTATTATTACTATCGGGTCATTGTCGACAACCAGACCACCCGCGCCATCGGCGTTAACGGCATAGAGCCGAATGCGCAAACCATCAAGAGCGCCGCCTACCCCTATGTGAGCCAGGTGTATGCCGCTGTTCGGGCCGACATCGACAAGCGTTCGAAGGCGTATCTGCTGTTCGACTATCTTACTTCGCCCGCCGGACAGCAAATTGTGGCCGAGAGCGGCTACGTGCCGTTATAGCGACCTTTTTTTGGCGGCTTTCGAACGCGCTGCCATCATGGGCTGCCCTCAGAAGGTTCGGACGACGACCTTTTGAGGGCAGCTCGCTTTTTTATCCCTCGGATTGTCTGCTTTTATTTAAATTCTTATGGTTATTGTTCCATAATCGTTGAATTTAGTTTAAACTTTTATGATTATGGTTCCATAATCGTTGAATTTCATTTAAACTTTTATGATTATGGTTTCATAATCGTTGAATTTAGTTTAAACTTTTATGATTATGGTTCCATAATCGTTGAATTTAGTTTAAATCTTTATGATTTTTGATACAGAATCAAAAGATTTTATGTAAAACGGGGCGAGGGACGGCGGTCGACGAGCAGACTTCGTAAAAATGGGCATAAAAAACAAATCCGAAAGGTAGGCTGCGGCCTGCCGTTCGGATTCGGTTCGGGTGTTGGAGTGCGCACGTGCCGTGCGCGTGTTTTTATCGCAGATACCAGATGCCCTGATGCTGTGTCATGGGAACGACGATCTCTTCGCTGGTGCTGTCGCCGTAGGCCAGCATCAGGAACACGTTGGCGGTGTGGCGGGCGGTGTCGGCCTTGGCTCCGACGATGCTGACGGCTTTGATGCCCCTGCGTTCGGCTTTTTGTTGGGCGATGTACATCTTGGCGTTGTCGATGAGCTGCTGGCGGTAGCTCTGTGGGAGGCTGTCGGGGCGGTAGTGGGCGTCGACAAAGGCCGGGTAGTTGCCTTCGAGCAGGTAGGCGTAGTAGCGTTCGGCGGTGTTGGCGGCCAGCTGTGCGGGGTCGGGCGAGGTGCAGGCGGCGGTTGCGGCGATGGCGATGTAGAGTAGCTTGCGCATGGGTGAGGCTGTATGTTTTCGTTTATTTTTGTCGGATAAAGATATTGATGGGGCATCCGTGCATCGACCAGTTTTCGCGTATCTTGTTTTCGAGGAACCGGCGATAGGGTTCTTTGACGTACTGGGGCAGGTTGGCGTAGAAGACGAACGAGGGTATCTGGGTATTGGGCAGTTGTGTGCAGTATTTTATTTTGATGTATTTGCCCTTGATGGATGGTGGGGGGGTGGCTTCGATGATGGGCAGCATCACTTCGTTGAGCCGCGAGGTGCCGACGTGTGCCTTGCGGTTGAGGTAGACTTGCTTGGCGGTTTCGAGCACGCGGAAGATGCGTTGCTTGGTGAGGGCCGAGGCGAAGATGACGGGGAAGTCGACGAAGGGGGCCATGCGGTTGCGGATGGCGTTTTCGAAGGTTTTGATGGCTGCGTTGCTTTTGTTTTCGACAAGGTCCCATTTGTTGACCACGACGACGAGCGACTTGTTGTTTTTCTGTATGAGCTGGAAGATGTTCATGTCTTGCGACTCGATGCCGCGGGTGGCGTCGAGCATGAGGATGCAAACGTCGCTGTTTTCGATGCTTCGGATGCTGCGCATCACGGAGTAGAACTCGAGGTCTTCGGTTACTTTGTTTTTTCGGCGGATACCAGCGGTGTCGACCAGATAGAAGTCGAAGCCGAACTTGTCGAATCGGGTGTAGATGCTGTCGCGCGTGGTTCCGGCTATCTCGGTAACGATGTTGCGGTCTTCGCCGATAAAGGCGTTGATGATGCTGCTTTTTCCGGCGTTGGGTCGGCCTACGACGGCGAAGCGCGGGATGTCTTCTTCGAGTTGTTCTTTGTTTTCGGCCGGCAGTTTTTCGACGATCTTGTCGAGCAGGTCGCCTGTTCCGCCTCCTGTGGCCGCGCTGATGCATTGAGGTTCGCCGAGTCCGAGTTTGTAGAATTCGGCGGCGGTGTAGTATTCGCCGCTGTTGTCGACCTTGTTGGCCACGAGGATAACGGGCAGGCGGGTTCGGCGCAGTATCTGTGCCACGTCTTCGTCCCAGTCGGTCAGGCCGGTTTTCACGTCGACGAGGAAGAGCACCAGGTCGGCCTCTTCGGTGGCAACGATGACTTGCTTTCGGATGGCGTCTTCGAAGATGTCGTCTGAATTGACGACCCATCCTCCGGTGTCTACGACCGAGAATTCTCTTGCGTTCCAGTTGCACTTGCCGTACTGCCTGTCGCGTGTGGTACCTGCTATGTCGCTGACAATGGCTTTGCGCGACTGCGTTAAGCGGTTGAATAATGTTGATTTTCCGACGTTGGGTCGGCCTACTATCGCTACTAAATTTGCCATGATGTTTTGAAGGTGTTTATTCGGGGTTGTATCCGAAGCTGCCCAACTCTTTGGCCGAGCTTCGCCAGTTTTTGTCAACCTTGACGAAGGTTTCTAAGTATATTTTCTTGTCGAAGAATTTCTCCAATGCCTTTCGGGCTTCGGTGCTGATCTTTTTCAGGGCTACGCCTTGGTGGCCGATGATGATGCCTTTCTGCGAGTCGCGTTCTACGTAGATTACGGCGTGAATGTCGATCTGCCGTTGTGATTCTTTGAAGCGCTCGATGCGCACTTCGACCGCGTAGGGTATCTCTTTGTCGTAGTAGAGAAGGATCTTTTCGCGGATGATTTCGCTGACGAAGAATTTTGCGGGTTTGTCCGTCAGCTGTTCTTTGTCGAAGTAGGGCGGGCACTGGGGCAACAGTTCTCGGATGCGCTTCAGCAGCATGTCTGTACCGAACTTGTTGGCGGCCGATATCGGCAGGATTTCGGCGTTGGGCAAGAGCGCATGCCACTTTTCGACGAGGCTCGCTAAGGTCTTTTGGTCGCTCTGGTCTATTTTGTTGATCAGCAGAATGACCGGAATGGTCATCTTCTTTACCTTGGCTAAGAAGTCGATGTTCTTTTCGGGCGTCTCCACCACGTCGGTTACGTAGAGCAGAATGTCGGCGTCGGCGAGGGCCGATTCTGAGAATGCCAGCATGTACTCCTGCATCTTATAGTTGGGTTTCAATACGCCGGGCGTGTCAGAGAAAACGATCTGCATGTCGTCTGTATTGACGATGCCCATGATGCGGTGGCGCGTGGTCTGCGCCTTGAAGGTGGCTATCGATATTCGTTCGCCTACCAATTGGTTCATCAGTGTCGATTTCCCGACGTTCGGATTGCCCACAATGTTTACAAATCCTGCTTTGTGCATACCTGTTTTATTGTTTGAGACTGAAAAAGCGCATTCTTTTCTGTGAAAGGATGCGCTTTCTGATCTTAAACTATTTAAAGTTGTTGTTACTTCGTTGCCATCGCGCTGCCGTCGTACGCCCATTTGCAGAATGAAGCTCCGTGTACGAAGCCTGCGCCGAATGCGGTAAAGATGACGTTGTCGCCCTTCTTGAGTTTGCTTTCATAATCCCAAAGAGCCAGCGGAATAGTAGCGGCACTGGTGTTACCGTAGTGCTCGATATTCACTGCAACCTTTTCCATCGGTAACTCGGCCCGCTTGGTAACGGCCTCGATGATGCGGAGGTTTGCCTCGTGCGGCACCACCCAGTCAACATCCGAAGCCGTAAGGTTGTTGCGCTTTATCACTTCCATAATGTCGTTGCTCATGTCGGTTACCGCATATCTGAATACTGGACGCCCCTCTTGATACAGGTAATGTAGCCGATGGTCGACGGTGAAATGCGACGCCGGACATACGCTTCCGCCCGCTTTCATGTGCAGGAATGGGAGCCCTTTACCGTCTGTCCGGAAAAACATGTCTTGCATTCCCACACCCTCTTCTTCGGTTCCTTCTACAAGCACGGCGGCTGCACCGTCGCCGAAGAGTACGCATGTCTGTCGGTCTTGATAGTCGACGAGCGACGACATTTTATCTGCTCCGATCACGATGATTTTTTTGCAACGCCCGCTTTCGATCATACTCGCAGCAGTACTAAGTGTGTACATGAATCCGCAACATGCAGCTTCTAAATCGTAAGCGAACGCATTTTTCAGCCCCAGTTTACCCAGAACGATCGATGCCGTAGAAGGAAACTTATAGTCGGGCGTGGTGGTTGTAACGATCAGCGCATCGATTGTGTCGGGATCGACTCCTGTCTTCTGAATCAGCTGCTTGGCTGCTTTGCGTGCAAGATAGCTGGTTCCGAGACCCTCTTCTTTCAGAATGCGACGCTCTTTGATACCGACGCGGGTTATAATCCATTCGTCGCTGGTGTCGACCATTCGTGAAAGTTCCTCGTTGTTGAGAACGTAGTCGGGAACGTATCCGCCAACACCGGTAATTATCGCATTGATCTTGCCCATTATTCAGCTACTTCCTTAACGATAGCGACTTTGCCTCTGTAGTAACCGCAGGTAGAGCAAACGGTGTGGTACACATAATATGCGCCACAGTTTGGACATACGGCTAATGTCGGAGCTACAGCTTTATCATGCGTTCTTCTCTTCAGTGTACGAGTCTTCGACTGTCTTCTTTTAGGATGTGCCATTTTCTTTTAATCTTTAAATTGTTGTTTTTAATTTTTCTAATTCGGCCCAGCGAGGATCTATAGGTTGCTTTTCGTTCTCGTTGCTACTTCGGGTAGCCAAATGCTCTTTCAGCATTTCTGTCATCGCAGGGTTACATTTTCCAGGTGTATGTACGTGCCTGATAGGAATGCTAAGCTCTATAAATTCGTAGATCAACCATGATATGTCGACGATTCCCTCGTCTTTCGGAATAATGATCAGGTCGTCTTCTTCTGAGTATTCTTCTCCAAATTTCACAAAGATCCGGTTTTCGGTCTCTATGAACTGTTCCATATCGTCAAGACACAGATCGCATGTAACGACAACGAATCCTTGAATATGGAAATTGAGTTCGAAGCTGTCCGCCATCTTGCGTATAGATATTGTAGCGGTAAGATTGCCTTGACGAATATCCGGTGCATCGATAGCCTCGAAATATTCATTGTCGAGTTTGAAATCGATTACTTTCGAACCGGGTTCTAAACTTTTCAGGTCGATCTTAAGCTCTAAATTACACATAATTGCGGCTATTCTTCGGGTTGCAAAGGTACAAATATTTTCTGAAATGTTACAAACTAAAACTAAAAAACTTCTTGCGTATGCTGTCCATAAACTCTACTGTGAAAGGACATCGGGCAAAGGCATTTTATGCTCTCGTCCATGGACGAAACGACCAAATGAGTTCGTTTTATGCTTTCG
>CAUQAO010000083.1:0-10004 GCA_963515815.1 uncultured Prevotella sp. | reverse complement strand
GAGTTCTTCGTGATATCTAAGCATTTCACCGCTACACCACGAATTCCGCCTACTTCCAACGTACTCAAGTCATACAGTTCGCGCTGCAAATCACAGGTTGAGCCCGTACATTTCACAACACGCTTATAAAACGGCCTACGCTCCCTTTAAACCCAATAAATCCGGATAACGCTAGGACCTTCCGTATTACCGCGGCTGCTGGCACGGAATTAGCCGGTCCTTATTCATGCGGTACCTGCAAAACATCACACGTGATATCATTTATCCCCGCATAAAAGCAGTTTACAACCCATAGGGCAGTCGTCCTGCACGCTACTTGGCTGGTTCAGGCTTACGCCCATTGACCAATATTCCTCACTGCTGCCTCCCGTAGGAGTTTGGACCGTGTCTCAGTTCCAATGTGGGGGACCTTCCTCTCAGAACCCCTACTGATCGATGCCTTGGTGGGCCGTTACCCCGCCAACAAGCTAATCAGACGCATCCCCATCCATTACCGATAAATCTTTACTTCAAATCTGATGCCGTCATCGAAGACTATGCGGTATTAGTCTGCCTTTCGGCAGGTTATCCCACAGTAATGGGAAGGTTGGATACGCGTTACTCACCCGTGCGCCGGTCGACGTCCAAAGAGTGCAAGCACTCAATGCCGTTTCCCCTCGACTTGCATGTGTTAAGCCTGTAGCTAGCGTTCATCCTGAGCCAGGATCAAACTCTACATTGTAAAAAAATAAGAGAATGCAAACTAAAATAGCATGTAGCAAAAACAAAAAAAATAGTATGCAACAAAAACTAAAAAAGAATGCAAAGAATATCTGTCCAGAACGAATATCGCAAATTAGATTGAGCTCATAATTACACCTAAAATTAATCAGGATATTCAAAACTCATAAATATCGTGAAGAAAAAAAACAATACCAATAAAAATTATTACCAATAGAAAATACCAATAAAAATTATACTAATAAAGAAAATATAACCCCACGAAATCTTGTACTACTAATCTGTATTTAAAAATATCAAAGAACGAAGTAAAGCTATGATAAGATAAATATCAAATGCATACGCAAAAAAGCAAAAGCAAAAGATAAATCTCAAAAAGCGAGTGCAAAAGTAAACAAAAAAACAAAACAAAAAAAAGAAAGAAATGAAGTTTTTTTACCAAGAGACAAATAATCGTAATTTAATTGATGTGTATCAAATATTTCACAATGAAGCTTTATCATTTCTTATTACTGTCCAATAAATTTTTCGGATATAAAAGTTAAGGGCTAAAATCCTCACTTGGATTTCAGCCCCTTTTTGTTACTTTTGTTTTTCCACAAAACTTCCATTTACCGGACAGTAATAATTTCAAATAAAAACTTCTGTAACCCTATGAATATAATACCTATTCACTAAATACACTTCTTACTGCCTCCAAATATCCGTAGCCATTTACATTATCAGGCTGTAGATAACTGGTTTCTGTCCACTCGTTCCAACTATTGATTGTTATAAGGGGATGTTGTTTTGTACGTCGATCAAGATATCTTTTTGCTTTCTGTAAAGCAATTTTAAACTGCTCAGGTGTGTTATTACGTGTCATCGGGCTTTTACCTGTACGCGGGCTATTATCCCAACCAATACTTACATGAGGATAATAAGGTATTATAAATTCATTCGCGATTCGTTCCCACTCTTTTTCTGCACGTTCAACTATTTTAGAATACTCATCATCCATCCATAAGTAATGTGCAAATTGATAGTGGGTGCTGCTAGTAAACCCTAATTTAGTAACAAAATCATTAGCCGGTTCTTCAGTCCTCTTTCCATCAAGACCACTATAATTAAGATTGATACTCCACATTGTCAACTGAAGATCAAGACCTGGAAACCCAGCTCTCTTTACTTCTTTCTGAAACCATTTCAGCGCATCAATGGTTTGCTCTATCCCTCCTAATCCTTCTATCAGATTATGAACATCATAAATCATGTACACAGGTTTCCCATCAATCTTATAATATTCAGGTAACTTAAAGTATTGATCAATATTACGACGACAGATTTTTTCAAATTCTTCTCGATTTACTTTTCCTTGCCAAATCACATTATTCTCTTTCACATTTGCTAGACGGGTATCCCAAAGATTCAAAACATCGTGATTTGCCCACATCAGATAAAACTTCATTTTATTGCGATTAGGGGCTTTCAGAAATCCATTCTTCAATGTCGTTTCCATGAAAGGACGCCCATCGAACCAATACCAATCGAAGATAAATACATTTACACCGTACTTAGTTGCCTGATCTATCTCCATGCTCATTATTGCAGGATCCGCCTCATTCACATATCCCCAGAGAGGATAGCGATTCCAATAATGTCCCGGATTTCTTTGCTGCATAGTCATTACTGTCTCCCATTCTCCCATTCCTGTAGGCCAAAAAGGACGTAACCGAGGATCATCCGAAACATAAGCCGGATAAAGAAAAGCTGCAACATCATACTTTTTTGCTTGGATAGTAGAAAACATCCCAGAAAACATTAACAAAAGAAATAATTTATACTTTATCATAAGATTGTGGATTTAAATTAAAAATCGATTTAATATCATAAATTAAAAATTAATAAAATAAGTAGAAAAGGCTATCAGCAGTCAGATTAAGATAGACTGATTACCTTTTCCACATTTATTTACCAATAATGAAAACAAAAAATTTGTCTACAAAATGCTACAGAGCAGAATAAAGATCTACTTCCATGATATACGTATATTTATATCCCCCCCATGTAGAAAACACCTGCATTCTGTAATACCTGAACGCAGGTAAATTATCAGGCATGATAAAGAGTTCGCCATCTTCTATCTTGTGATGTTCGGAAGTAAACTCGCCTAATTTCGTCCAAACATCCCAACTGCCATCTTGTTTCGGCTCATTAGTCCCCCACAGAGCAAATCTTTTCACATTTCCTCCACCATAAGGCACGTCTGCCCTCATAAACAATTTGAATTGCTTAAGCGAAGAGGTTACACCTGTATCAAAAGTCACTGTTGCAGGTTGTTCTGGAAGAATTTCATGAGAACAATATCCATAAGGACTTGTAGTTTGGCCGTCCCAGATATTTCTCAGTACCCATTCCCAAGGCGCAGCATCATTATCAAGCCATACTTCTTTGAACTTCGACTTATCTAATCGACATAGTATCTTACCTGACGGATAGACTTCGAACTCGGTCTTCAGTGAATCGATACTCATACTATCTACAACGAAAATCGTTTTATACTCAATATCTGTACCAAGTTCATAGTCTGAAAGTTCTGTTTTATTATCCGATGCCGACAGAAATAGCTTCTTTTTATGTCCATTCTTATCCTTATACCAAAACTCTTGACCAATGCTACCATTATATAAGTCAGCATCAGCCCAAAAGATAGTCAATACGTCATGGTCTATCAGAGCCTCCTTTATCGGTCTATTAAAAAGAGCTTGCATGCGCGTACTTCCATATGAATTCTGCTGTATCTCGATAGGAATTGAAGCATTCATATTCTCATCAAAATTCTTAATATGAAAAGTGTGAAGTCCTTCGGCAATCGGGAGAATGAACTCTATCGAATCCTTATTTCCAAAGTCTGTTACATCAATTGAGTCAGAATAATTATCCCAATATATCCTTGTCAATGTTACATTAGGGTCTATAGGCCTTATCCATTTGAACTTTACTCTATTATATCCAGAGTACGATTTCACATCTATTGGCTTTTGCACGTAGATTCTTCCTTCTGGTACAATAAAATCCTTATATGTCTCATCCATCTTATCACATGATATCATCATAAGGATGAGTGAAATGATGAAAATATATTTTTTTCTTCTCATAGTTATGTCTATATTACATTATTTTATAACCTGTCCCCAGAATGTGATCTCTTGAATAACGATCTGTCCACTACCACCTGTTGGTATGGCATAGCTTGCTAATGACTTCAACCTAATATACCTAACAGCAGGAATTCCAGACTCAAATTCAAAATCTTCACCTTTATTCAGAGCATAATCACGGTCTTCAGCTGTTACCGTCCCTAATGGTGTTCCTGAAGGTTTATACGATTTAAACTTCCCTAATAATATCCAGTTATCAGTATATACTCCTTTTTTACCATCATGAATATAATCACCGGATGCATTATAGCTATTTGCTCCCCATATCTCAAATTCCTTTACACTGGCACCATCATACGGACTTTCTGGATGATGCCATGATTTCATTCGGCTCAATACAACTTTTTTTCCTAAATCCCAAGTAACCGTTTGAGGTAATTCCGTTGCAAAAGAAGCGAAAAGGTGACCTCCATATCCAAACTGATTATCCCATAATGCTGGTAATTGATAATTCTCAGTATATTTATAATCATCTCCTGGTAAATACAGAGGGGACCACGAGCCCTTATCTATTAACTCCTCATATAAAGGTTTTATCTCACGAGTCAATGTATCAGTCTTATTATACCAACGATCTCTAAGGTAAACACCATATTTAACAGGTATCGTATCCATTCCCCTCAGAGAGAAGCTACCACGATCTGCAGCACTATAAAAGGTATGAATTTCCGACCATTTTCCACTATTAGCCGTATCAGCGATCAATACAATAGCTAAATTCGCTCTATCAGGATTCTCCAACTTCACATTAACCCCTCCAAAAGTTTCACCTAATTTTAGCGTTTTATAGATGTCTATAATAGAAGGTGTCAAAGGAGTTACCCGCACTATCACAGGTTCTGACTCTTTTTCATTCTTACCAACACTGTAAAGTCTTACATCATGCGGTTCTGTATCTCCATATCCTTCTACTTTTATCGTATCCGAATAAATAGACGATTTTACCTCATATTGTTTCCCCGGTTGTGTCTCATACACGGCCTTTACATATCTTAAATTCTTATCTTTCGGTATCTGATAAGTAATATAAGCACCTCCCGGAATCGATGTAGAAACAGGATTTAGCACCTGTGCTGGCGCTGGAAGGCTGGAATCAGAGTAATTTATATAATCCTGGGTATCGTCTGAACAGCCCATCAAGCAATTTAGGGTAAGTCCCAAGACTATAAATAATGCAAAATAATACTTTTTCATCATGATTATCTTTTTCAAGTATCTATATAATTCTTATCCTTTTTAAAACTGTACTTTTTATCATTCGCCAAGAGATACTACCATCCGATATTTTGAACAAGATTCGGATTCTTTGTCATTTCCGATTCAGATATAGGCCAGAAATAATCTCTTTGTCTGAAAGTAGGAGAATAAATCAACAAAGTCTTATAAAAAGCATCTGTGCTCATTCCTCTTACATTCCAACCCTTTATCGGCTTGTTCATTTCCGTAATAGCAAGCTTCCAACGGCGTAAATCCCAGAATCTGTTTGCCTCAAAAGACAACTCTATCAAACGTTCATTTTGGATAATCTCTCGCAGACCATCCTTCGTAGTATATTTCTTAGGATATATTGAATACGTTTTCCATGCTTCTTCTATAGAAGGAATAGCTGCACGCTCTCTAACCTTATTCACATACGACATAGCAGTAGCAGTTGGACCTTCCGACTCATTAAGACATTCTGCATACAACAAATATAGATCTGCCAATCGCATTAGCGGCCATGGATAAGAGATAGCCGTATAGCTAGACGAAGAGCGTAGATTTTCTATATGGATAAACTTCTTCAATGAATAACCGGTAATTGGCCCAGAAAACTTTGATGATCCACCTTGTGCCTGCCCTAACTTTGTCTGAAGAAAGTAGAGATCGTTAGCTCGTTTATCATTATACTTGCCTTGTCCATACCATATACCGCCATCAAAGCCCAACCAAGCATAAAACCTCGGTTCTCTATTAAAATTGAGGTTTGCCGTAGTATAACCACTTTTTATATAGAGTTGATCTTGAAGGGTAGCTGCCCTCGTCTTATACCGGCTATTATAATCCCATGTCTTATCCTCATTAATAGGAATGCCATGCTCTGTATAGAACATTTCTGCCACCTTCAGGGGGGCGTCATATCGATTATCCATCCAAACACGCGAAGTCGGACTTGGAGCCCAATCCGGAGCTCCTTTAATTTGTATTGATGATAACCAGCTTTGTGTATTCCCCCAGATAATCTCATCGTTCCAACGCTTTGTAATAGCCAGTCGAAGACTAATTTGCGTTTGTATCGTATCAGTCAGCCGATAGCCTTGATAGAAACTTTCATGCTTAAATAGCGTTATATTGGCCTTTTCGCATACAGCAATAGCCTCTTTACAAGCTTGTGCAGCTGCCGCCCATTTTTCTTCAGAATAAGTCTGATTGAACAGCTGTGTTCCATCATTATTTTTCAGGGTTGCCTGATCCTTATTTCCATTAAACAACGGACTTGCAGCATATGCCAATATCTTAGCTTTCATCGAATAAGCTATCGGTTTGGTTATTTTTCCCAGATACTTAGGATCGGTGATCTTTTCCGGAAGATTATCCTTTGCTTCATCAATCAACTCTACGATATAAGCAAAGCAATCGTCAACAGGAGTTCTATATGTTTTAACCTCGTCTACAGTCGAAGCTATAGACATATTTTCTTTCATTAAACATACAGGACCATAATTACGCACTAAAATAAAATGATAGAAAGCTTTCAGAAACTTAACTTCCGCAATCCATTGATCTCTTTCGTATGCTTCAAGATCAGGAACCTTGTCTATATTCTCCAAAAAGATATTACAATCTCTAATGGCCAAATAGCAGTGTTTCCAATAGGATGCGATAGGTGCGATGATATTCTGATTACCTCTAGCAAGTTTGGCCATCGCGGATGCGATCGCTTCATCCGGCAAGTCCCATATCTCATCTCCTCCAGCCAGCGCCGGGTTCTCATCAATATTGGCATCTTTCGGAAGGTATGAGTAACACGTAAACAGGTATTTTTCAGCTTCAGACCGCATAGTAAATGCGTTATCAATCGTAGGGATATTGTCGGGCACCAGATCCAGATAATCACAGGATACGAGTCCGACTACGACGAATAATATAGCAATAATTCTTTTCATTGTATTCTATTTTTATTGATAGCAAGACTAATTGAAATTAACACTAAGACCGATGTTGATTGTTCGTTGAATAGGATAACCTAAGCCATTTCCTCCCATCTCGACATCCCATAATTTGAATTTACTGAATGTTACTAAATTATTACCACTCACATAGAGCCTGAGACCACTCATACCGAGCTTACGAATCATCGTTTTCGGGAAACTATAACCAATCTCTATCGTTTTGAGTCGCATAAACGATCCGTCTCTCATAAACCATGTACTGGTCTGAGCATTATTTGTATTGATTGTGTTACTTAATCGAGGCCAGAAAGCAAAAATATTTTGGTTTTGTTCCGACCAGTAATTGTCGGCGATCACTTTCATTACCTGAGTTTCGTTTACAAATGGAGAAATATTATTATAATCTATCCAGAATGATTCATTGGCTAGCCCCTGGAAGAATAAAGAGAAATCTATGTTCTTATAGCCCATCGACGTACCGAATCCGAATGTAATTTCGGGTCTTGTCGGATAGCCGATCGGTACTTTGTCGGCTTCTGTAATCTGACCGTCTTTGTTTACATCCAGGTATTTGATATCTCCCCCCATAACTTTTGAACCAAAATTCTGAGAAGGCGAGTTTTGCGCTTCATTATCGTCTACGAACAGGCGTTCTGCTATGTAACCGTATCTTTGATCGATGGGATGACCAATCCTCGATCTGTATGCTTCTTTATAGGCCGGTTCTTCATAAACATCGAACTTATTCTTGGCAAAGGTATAGTTGCCCATGGCCGATAGCCAGAAGTCTTTATTAATCTGCTTATCGAAATTAATAGACAGGTCGACTCCTTTCGATGATGCTTCACCGACATTGGCACGTACGTCTGCGCTCAGTCCCATGGTTTGGGGAATATAGCTTCTTGTCATCAGTATGTTTGTACGTTTCTGGCTAAAGATATCCAGATTTACTTGGAACATATTAAAGAAGCCCCACTCAAAGCCTAAGTTCTTTTGGTATGACTTTTCCCACGTAATACTCGAGTTTGCATATCGACTTACCGAGACGCCGTTCAGTCCGTATGTAACATCACCTCGTCCAAACGAGGCACCACGGTCAGGATTATTCATATTGACTTGCGACAGATAGAAGAAACGGTCGTACTTATATCCGATTTCGTCATTTCCGATGATACCGTAGGTGTACCTTGCTTTAAACTTATTGATATAGGGTAATACCGGTTTGAAAAATTTTTCATTATGCAACGACCAAGCTACACCTAACGACGGGAAAAAGCCGAAACGTTTGTCGCTATGGAAACGTTCCGATCCGTTATATCCGAAGTTGAATTCGGCATGATACCGGCTATCGTATGTATAGGTAAAGCGACCCGACAGGCCGATATTTCTAAACGGGAGCGAGGTTTGCAGTGTTGTTGTTTCGTTGTTCGACTCTATTCGCTCGTTCATCATGTAAACCAGCATACCATTTACGCTATGCACCTTATTGAAGATATTATCATAGTTCAATACCGATTCCAAATAGAAATTAGAAGAGAGCGTCTTAGCGGCCTCGCCCGGATCAGACAAGTATTCGGTCCCGGTCGACCATCCTGCCTGCGAACCCGAGTTATTGATCACCTTTACTTTATATTGATTGGTATAGGAGTCGTAACTTTCCAGCCCGTAGTAGAAAGGCGAGTATCTTCTTGAAACGGCCATTGAACTTCTTCTATCGATATTGGCCATGGCACGCAGGGTTAGGCCTTTGATCCATTGCGAGAAATCCTGTCGCATTTCGAACTGTGCCGTCATTCTCGAGCGGTTCCAGTCTTGATATCCCCTTACCATCTCTGCATAGGGATTGATGTATCGTGACTGGCCATTTCGGTAGTAATTTCCGAACATGATGTGTTTGACATACGAATGGTCTTTGTCTTTCGGATATACTGCGGGGAATTGAACTGGATTGGCGTGCATCACCATACTGTACATGGCGTCGCCGCTTTGCAGCGGACCTCTATAATCTTCGAAATTGCCGTATAGTCTTACCGTAAGAAGTGTCGAGGACGACAGATCTATATCTATATTCGAGCGCAGCGAATATGTTTTATAATCGATGTTGTTATTAAAGTTATTAATCTTATCTACCTTTAGCACACCGTTATCTTGTGTAAAAGATCCCGACACGAAGTATCTGGCCACACCGCCGCCGCCGCTCACATTCAAGGTGTACTTCTGGTTGGTTGTATGGTTTTTGAAGAGTGTTTTTTTCCAATCTGTTGCCGGATAGATATACGGATTGGATCCTTCGGCCAGGGTATTGTTGATTTTATCTTCCGAATAAAGCACTACGCCCAGCCGATCGCGTGTCATCACAGCCTCATTTGCCATTTTCATATAGGTGATCGGATCGGCCAGTTCTACTTCTTTCGTTGGCGAAGAGATATTGGTTTCGGCTCTGAGCGATATCTTGGCTTTCCCCTCCTTGCCTCGCTTCGTATTGATCAGTATAACGCCGTTGGCGCCACGTGCACCGTACACTGCGGTAGAAGTTGCATCTTTCAGCACGTTGAACGACTGGATATCATCCGTCGTCAGGCGCGACAGGTCATTGCTGGTCGACTCGATGCCGTCTATCAATATCAACGGCGAGTTTTTATAGCCGAATGTTGTTACGCCTCGTACAAAGAAGTCTACATTCTCCTTCCCCGGCTCGCCCGAACGCTGATAAGCGATCATACCCGATACGCGACCCGCCAGTGCCGTGGTAAGATTGCTCGACGATACGCGCAGTTTGTCGGGATCTACCGTCGTTACGGCTCCGACAAGGTCTTTTGTTTTCTGCGTTCCGAATCCCACCACTGTCACTTCGTCCAACAAGTCGGCAGCCGGGCGCATCTTCACCTCAAGATAGGTGTTGTTTTTCACATCCACGGTTTGCGTCTCCATC
>CAUQAO010000082.1:0-10487 GCA_963515815.1 uncultured Prevotella sp. | reverse complement strand
CAGCGTGTAAAATTCATTTTTTGCCTCAGATGGTGACCATCCAGCGTGTAAAATTCATTTTTTGCCTCAGATGGCGACCATCCGGCGCGTAAAATTCATTTTTTGTCTCAGATGGCGACCATCCAGCGTGTAAAATCCATTTTTTGTCTCAGATGGCGACCATCCAGCGTGTAAAATCCATTTTTTTGTCTCAGATGGCGACCATCCAGCCCGAAAAATTATTTTTATCAGACAGCAATAATCTCTTTCTTCCTTTCTCGGTGCTGTGTCTTCTGTTCTTTGGCTCTTGGTACCGGTTCAAGGGCTTCCTTGCCCCCGTTGCGGAAAAAGCACCGCTTGGTTGCACAGATAAGGGAGAAAATGTAACTTTGGCATAGCTAAATTTTGTATGTCTAAAGTGAAAAACTTTGGGAAATGACCAAAGCCCCGACTATCTCAAGTCCGGGCTTTGTGCAAAAAAATAGAGAATGTGACCTTTTTGACACATCCTCTATTTTATTGTTGTCCCAGGCGGACTCGAACCACCACTGACAGAACCAAAAACTGTAGTGCTACCATTACACCATAGGACAATCTGTATACTTGTCTTTCATTTCAAAAAACTCTCTTTTTCTTGTGAGTAACCGGCTCAAAAAGAATAATCTTACTTCGAAAAGACGTCGCAAAGTTAACGTTTTTCTAAACCATGACCAAATTTTTGTACTGATATTTTTATTACTGCATGAACGGTAGATTCCAATAGCAAGAATTTATATGAGAACTCTTGTTTAGGTGTAGAGAATTTTAGCTTTTTTTCTTGGTCTTGTATTTATTTTCATCTGTATATGCTTTATTTGTTGGTCGTTATATTTTTCAAAAGCAGTTCCTTTTCCATCGTATTGTCTGATTAGTTATACAGAGACTATTTGTACTTCTTAGTGGAACTTATGACTTGCACAAGCCATATTATTTCGTCTATTTTGTCTGTAGAAGTGGGGTATTTTGCGTACCTTTGACGACGAATAAACTACGTTATGATGATCAAGACGGCAAAGACCTATCACGTACCTGTGCTATTGCACGAGAGCGTCGACGGATTGAACGTTCGGTCCAACGGTACTTACGTAGATGTTACTTTCGGCGGTGGTGGCCATTCTAAATTTATTTTGTCGAAATTGGCACCTGAAGGTCGGCTGTTCAGCTTAGACCAAGATCAGGATGCCGAAGAGAATATCCAACTGTCAGGGAATGAGATTCTGTTGCAAGATAACTTTATCTTTATAAGGTCGAATTTCCGCTACTTGAAAAATTGGATGCGCTATTATGAAGTAGAGAAAATAGACGGGGTGCTGGCCGATCTGGGGGTTTCAAGTCATCATTTCGACGACGAAGAGCGCGGATTCTCTTTCCGTTTCGATGCACCGCTTGATATGAGGATGAACAAAAAGGCACAGCTGACAGCGGCCGACATTGTCAATACGTATGACGAGAATCGACTGTCCAATTTGTTTTTCCTTTACGGCGAGCTGAAAAATGCGCGTAAGATAGCGGCGGCATTGATAAGCGCCAGGGTTCGGAAAAATATTGTCACAACACGGGATTTTATACAGGCGGTAGAGCCAGTGCTCAGAAAAGAACGTGAAAAGAAAGAGATGGCAAAACTTTTTCAGGCATTGCGAATAGAGGTAAACCGTGAGATGGAAGCACTGGAAGAAATGCTTGCCAGTGCGACGGACCTGCTCAGACCGGGTGGCCGACTGTCAGTCATCACTTACCACTCGTTGGAAGATCGAATTGTCAAGAACATCATGAAATTGGGAAATACTGAAGGAAAAGTGCAGCAAGATCTCTTTGGGTGCATAGAAACGCCATTCAGACAGATCAATCGAAAAGTAATAGTACCTGCCGCCGAAGAACAGCTGTATAACCCGCGCAGTAGAAGTGCAAAACTAAGAATAGCCGAAAAGAAATGAGTAGAGAGATAAACGAAACGGACGACGTACCGATGCTGACTATTCTGGACAAAAAGCAGTTGGAAGAGTCGGTAAAAGATTCTGAGCTTGTTACTGATGAAGCACCTACGCTGAAAGAAATCATCAAAGAACAAGCCAGAGAAGAAGAAGCGCCCCTATCCAAGAACTTTACCTTGCATAAGATTCTGGGCGGTGACATACTGACCACTTCAACCATCAGAAAACAGATATGGATATTCTTACTCGTCACGTTTTTCGTTATCATTTATATATCGAATCGATACAGTGTGCAACAAAACCTGATTGAGATAGACAAGTTGCAAAAAGAGCTACAGGATATACGCTACAAAACACTGTCGACCAGCAGTCAGTTGACGGAAAAGAGCCGCGAGAGCAATGTGCTTCAGGTTCTGAAAACGAATAAAGATAGCATTCTGAAAGTGCCCAATCAACCGCCCTATATCATCAACGTTCCCGAAGAATGACAAAATTCGAGTATAAAAAAATCATGCCCCGTTACAGCGCCCTCGCCATAGTGATGACGCTGGTCGCACTTGCCGTGGTCGGAAGAACGATGTATATCATGACCGCCAAGCGCGATTATTGGATGAAAGTGGCCGATAGAGTGAAACGAGATAGCGTGCCCGTCAAGCCTATGCGAGGCAATATTCTGAGTTGTGAGGGCGAACTGATGGCCAGTTCGTTGCCCGAATTCAAGATTTATATGGACTTTAAAGCACTGAAAGATGCTGAAAACGACTCGCTATGGGAAGTGAAGCTCGACTCTATATGCAAAGGACTGAGTCTTATTTTCCCTGAAAAATCCGCATCGTCGTTCAGAGTCGAACTCGAAGAAGGGCGCAAAAAACAGAGTCGCCACTGGGCTATATGGAAACGGCGTATTGACTATAATAGTTTTACCGAGGTAAAAGCCCTGCCCGTTTTCAAACTTTCACCCTATGCAAGCGGTTTCCATTATGAAGAATTCAATGCTCGTCAGCGTCCTTATGGGTCATTGGCTGGTAGAACAGTCGGCGAAATGTTCGGCGCCAAAGATACGGCCCGATTCGGGTTAGAGTTGGCTTACGACTCTATACTCCGCGGAACCAATGGTATCATCCATCGCCGCAAGGTTCTCAACAAATTTTTAGATATCATGGACACGCCACCCACTGACGGGGCAGATATCGTTACTACGATCGACGTAGGAATACAAGACTTGGCCGAACGCGCTGTAATAAACGAACTGAAGGAAATCAACGGAAATGTAGGTGTAGCATTGGTAATGGAAGTTTCGACAGGAGATATCAAGGCTATTGTAAATATGGAGAAGTGTTTCGACGGAAAATATCGCGAAGTAAAGAATCATGCGGTGAGCGATTTGTTGGAGCCGGGATCGGTATTCAAAACCGCCTCTATAATGGTTGCACTTGACGACGGTGTTGTCGATACTACTTTCAGAGTAGAAACCGGTGGAGGCGTATGGCCGATGTATGGGAGGTTGATGAAAGACCATAATTGGCGCCGCGGAGGTTACGGCACTTTAACGCTACCGCAGACGCTATTATACAGTTCGAATATCGGTATCAGTCGCGTAATCGATGACAATTATCGCAATCATCCCGAAAAATTCGTGCAAGGAATCTATCGAACCGGCCTGGCAGATAATCTGCATATTCCTTTGGTAGGCTCTTCTTCAGCTGTTATTCGCATGCCGAAGAAGAATGCCAGAGGGCAATGGCTAAATTGGAGCAGAACAGCTTTGCCGTGGATGAGTATCGGTTATGAAACGCAAATACCGCCTATTTCGGTGCTCACTTTCTACAATGCTATTGCCAATAATGGCAAGATGATGCAACCGCGGTTCGTCAAACAAGTAACGAAAAATGGTGAAGTGCTGATAGATTTTCCGCCTAAAGTACTCAGGTCGCAAATATGCAAACCTAAAACATTAAAAGAAATTCAGACCATCCTCGAGCATGTAGTAAGCCAAGGTCTCGGGAAGAAAGCGGGTTCTTCATCATTTAAGGTTGCCGGAAAGACCGGGACGGCTCAAATATCACAAGGGTCAGGTGGCTATAAGGTCGGTGGAACCAATTATTTATTAAGCTTTGCCGGATTCTTTCCCGCAGACAATCCTCGATACAGTTGCATTGTCTGTATCCAAAAATCGGGATTGCCAGCATCGGGTGGCGGCATGAGCGGTGTTGTATTTCACCATATTTCCGAAGGTATCATGGCCCAGGACTTGAAATTGGATGTGAAAGATGCCAAGGATTCAACATCTATTTTGTTGCCCGATGTCAAACCAGGAAATATCATAGCGGCAAATTATGTACTGAACCACCTGGGTTTCCCGAAAAATAGTGAGTGGTCGGGCAGCTATTCCAAAGGAAATCCGATTTGGGGGAGTCTTGAAATCAATAGGCATAAGACTATCCGGTTGAAGCGAAATAAAGTATACCGTCGACAATATGTTCCTAATGTAGAAGGGATGGGAGCAAAAGATGCGGTCTATATCTTAGAAAACAGGGGGGTGAAAGTAAGATTGTCGGGGCGCGGTAAGGTTGTAAAGCAGAGTCTTGAACCAGGACATTATATCCAAAAAGGAGATATCTGCAAATTGACATTAGAATCATAAAACAAATAATACATGGTATTAAATGAATTGATAAAGGATATCAAATCCTCTCGTATCATCGGAGAAACCGATATCGACATAACAGGTGTTAACATAGACTCAAGGAAGATAAAAAGAGGAAATCTTTTTATTGCGATGAGAGGCACCCAGGTAGACGGTCATCAATATATTGAAAAGGCAATAGAATTAGGAGCTGTTGCTATTCTTTGCGAAGACTTAACCGAAAAACCTCTGCAAGGAATCACTTATATTGTAGTACCGTCGACAGAAGATATTGTCGGAAGAGTTGCTACATGCTTCTACGACGAACCTTCGAAACAATTGAAGTTGATAGGCGTCACCGGCACGAACGGAAAGACAACCATTGCTACCTTGTTATACAATATGTTCCGGAAGATGGGGCATAAATGCGGATTACTCTCCACTGTGTGCAACTATATCGAAGAACATGAGATTCCTGCCGATCACACAACACCAGATGCCATAGAACTGAATGGTTTGTTGGCAAAGATGGTAACGGCAGGCTGCGAATACGTTTTTATGGAATGTTCTTCGCACGCGATTGCTCAAAAAAGGATAGGCGGCCTGACCTTTACCGGCGGAATCTTTACTAATCTTACACGCGATCATCTCGATTATCATAAAACATTCGAGAATTACCGCAATGCGAAAAAGGCCTTTTTTGATATGCTCCCCAAGACAGCCTTTGCCCTTACGAATGCTGATGACAAAAACGGAATGGTGATGGTGCAAAACACAAAAGCTACCGTCAAGACTTATTCTACCCGATCTATGGCTGACTTTAAAGGCCGAATACTTGAATCTCATTTTGAGGGAATGTATTTAGAGATAGACGGCCGGGAAGTGGGGGTACAGTTTATTGGAAAATTCAATGTCAGTAATCTTTTAGCCGTATATGGGGCAGCACGTATGTTGGGAAAACCGTCGGACGAGATCCTAGTAATCATGAGTACGCTGCATAGTGTGAACGGCAGGTTAGATCCTATCCGTTCGCCCGAAGGTTTTACAGCGATTGTTGATTATGCGCACACGCCGGATGCGCTCGAAAATGTATTGAATGCCATCCATGAAGTGTTAAACGGTAAGGGGCATGTCATTACTGTTTGCGGGGCCGGCGGCAATAGGGACAAAGGCAAACGCCCATTGATGGCGCAAGAAGCCGTAAGACAGAGCGACAAGGTAATTATAACCAGTGATAATCCACGCTTTGAAGACCCGCAAGAGATTATCAACGACATGTTAGCCGGATTAGATAACAGTCGAATGAAGAAAGTCGTCAGTATTACCGATCGTAAAGAGGCCATCCGCACTGCTTGCATGATGGCACAGAAAGGAGATGTTGTTTTGGTAGCCGGCAAGGGACATGAAACATATCAGGAAATACGAGGTGTAAAACACCATTTCGACGATAAAGAAATTCTGCGCGAAATCTTTGCCCAATAAAGACGTTATCCGTCAATCAATAATTCATAGAATATGCTGTACTATTTGTTTAGGTTCTTAGAGCAATACGGAATATCTGGGTCGCACGTTTGGGGATACATTTCTTTCCGAGCTTTGTTGGCCTTGATTTTTTCGTTGGTGATTTCTGCTTGGTTCGGCGAGAAGTTCATTCGATATCTCAGAAACAAACAGATCAGCGAGACACAACGTGATGCTGCCATCGATCCTTTCGGTGTCAACAAGATCGGTGTTCCGTCGATGGGCGGAATCATCATTATCGTAGCCATTTTAATACCGGTTCTGCTGTTGGGGCGCTTGCGAAACATCTACCTCATACTGATGATTGTAACAACCGTATGGTTAGGTTTTCTGGGCGGAATGGACGATTTTATCAAAATATTTCGCAAAAACAAAGAAGGGCTGAAGGGCAAGTACAAAATTGTAGGACAAGTGGGAATCGGACTGATCGTAGGATTGGTTCTGTGGTCATCACCCGACGTAAAAATCAACGAGAACCTGGCCATCGAGCGACAGGACCAGGAGGTCGTGATAAAACACCGTACCGAAGCCCGAAAATCTTTAAAGACGACCATACCCTTTATCAAAGGCCATAATTTAGATTATTCACATCTGATGGCATGGTGCGGAAAATACAAAACCGCTGCAGGATGGATACTGTTTGTCATCATGACCATCATTGTCGTGACAGCCGTATCCAATGGAGCCAATCTGAACGACGGAATGGACGGCATGTGTGCCGGAAACTCCGCCATTATCGGGGTGGCATTGGGCATTTTGGCCTATGTCAGTTCGCATATCCAGTTCGCATCCTATCTCAACCTGATGTACATACCGGGATCGCAAGAGCTGGTTGTCTTCATGTGTGCATTTGTCGGAGCCCTGATCGGTTTTCTTTGGTACAACGCCTATCCCGCACAAGTATTCATGGGCGACACGGGTTCATTGACCATCGGCGGCATTATTGCCGTCTGTGCCATTATTATTCACAAAGAACTGCTTCTGCCCATTCTGTGCGGAATCTTCTTTGTCGAGAGCCTGAGCGTTATTCTGCAGGTGTATTACTATAAATACGGAAAGCGGAAGCATATCAAGCAGCGCATCTTTAAACGCACGCCGATACATGACAACTTTCGCACGCAAGACTCGCAACTGGACCCCGAGTGCAAATATTTAATCAAGAAACCTCATACTGCCGTGCACGAATCGAAGATAACCATCCGTTTCTGGATCATCACCATCATTCTGGCAGCAATGACTATCATTACGTTGAAAATACGATAAAAAGAAGAGCAGACAATGAAAAGAATCGTTATTCTCGGAGCAGCAGAAAGCGGAGTCGGCGCTGCTGTCTTGGCTAAAAAAGAAGGATTCGACGTTTTCGTATCAGACATGTCGGCCATTAAAGACAAGTATAAGAAAATGCTCGACGAGCGGCATATCGCATGGGAAGAAGGGCGGCACACCGAAGCGATCATCCTCAATGCCGACGAGGTGATCAAAAGTCCCGGCATACCGAAAGAAGCGCCGATCGTACAAAAACTTACCCGGCAGCAAACGCACATCATCAGCGAAATAGAATTTGCCGGCAGATACACCCGATCGAAGATGATCTGCATCACCGGCAGCAATGGCAAAACCACAACCACGTCGCTCATTTACCACATATTCAAGGCGGCCGGTTACGATGCCGGACTGGCCGGAAACATAGGCCGAAGTCTGGCCTTGCAGGTGGCCGAAGATCCGCACGACTATTACATCATCGAACTGAGTTCGTTTCAGCTCGACGACATGTACGATTTCAAGGTCGATATTGCCATTCTGCTCAACATCACGCCCGACCATCTCGACCGCTACGACAATTGCATGCAAAACTATGTAGACGCCAAGATGCGCATCATTCGCAATCAAACGCCGAACGACAGTTTCATCTATTGGAACGACGACCCCATCATCCAGCAAGAACTGCGTAAATACAACATACAGGCCATCCGATTCCCTTTCTCCGAACTCAAAGAAAAAGGATCGATCGGCTATATCGAAGAGGGGGCATACACCATCGAAAAGCCAACCCCCTTCAACATGGAACAGGAAGAACTGTCGCTCACCGGCAAGCACAACATCTACAATTCGCTCGCTGCGGGCATCGCCACCAAGATAGCAGGTATCAAGAACGAGATTATACGGAAAAGCCTGAGCGATTTTCCCGGTGTAGAACACCGATTGGAAAAGGTTTGCAAAGTGGGCGGCGTTCAGTACATCAACGATTCGAAAGCCACCAACGTCGATGCCTGCTGGTATGCGCTGGAAAGCATGAAAACGCCCACCATTCTCATCATAGGCGGCAAAGACAAAGGCAACGACTATGCCCCCATCAAGCCCCTCGTTGCCGAGAAATGTACCGCCCTGGTGTATCTCGGAGCCGATAATGCGAAGCTGCACCGTAATTTCGACGATATCGGCCTGCCCGTACGCGATACCCACTCGATGAAAGAGTGCGTAGAAGCGTGCTACGAGCTGGCCAAACCAGGCGACACCGTACTGTTGAGTCCGTGCTGCGCCAGCTTCGACCTGTTCAAAAACATGGAAGACCGCGGCGAACAGTTCAAAACCTTAGTAAGAGCACTGTAAATGGAAAAGACGTTAGGCAACATCTTCAAAGGCGACAAAGTAGTATGGATGGTCTTCTTCTTTCTCTGCCTCATCTCCGTCATCGAAGTCTATTCCGCCTCGTCCGGCCTCACCTATAAAGGCGGGAACTACTGGGCGCCCATCCTCAAGCACACCGCCATCCTGATAGTAGGCATCTTCGCCATGGTCGTAACGCTCAACATCAAGTGCAAGTACTTCAAAATTGTTACGCCCTTTCTGCTCATCTTCTCCATCTTCTCGCTGCTCGCCGTTCTCATTACCGGTCATTCTACCAACGGTGCCCAGCGCTGGATCAGCATTGTGGGCATACAGTTTCAGCCCTCCGAAATAGCCAAAGGAGCCATGATTCTGGCCACGGCACAGATATTGAGCGCCATGCAAACCGAAAAAGGAGCCGACAAGAACGCCTTCAAGTACATCATGATCGTGGGCCTCTGCATCGTTCCGCTCATCATGGTCGAAAACCTTTCCACGGCCATGCTGCTCTCGCTGGTCGTGTTCATGATGATGGTGATAGGCCGCATACCCGGCAAACTGTTGGGAAAGGTACTCGGCGTCGTTACGCTGTCGGTTCTGCTGATGCTCGCCACGATCATGCTCGTGGGCGAAGACCGCGAAAACATTGCCGCAGCCGAACCGCAACCCACGGCCACAACCCTACCGGCCGACCAACAAGAACGCACCGGCCTGTTCTCTTCCGTATTCCACCGATTCGACACCTGGAAATCGCGTATCGACAAGTTTGTCGACGGAAAAGAGGTGCCGCCCCAGGACATTGATTTAGACAAAGACGCACAAGTGGCCCATGCCAACATCGCCATCGTATCGTCGAACATCATCGGCAAAGGGCCCGGCAACTCTGTAGAGCGCGACTTTCTGTCGCAGGCCTTCTCCGACTTTATTTACGCCATTATTATCGAAGAGATGGGCATCTTTGGCGCCTTTTTCGTAGCCATGCTGTACATCATCCTGCTCTTCAGAACCGGACGAATAGCCAGCCGCTGCGAAAACAACTTTCCGGCATTCCTCGCCATGGGCATCGCCCTGCTTTTGGTAACGCAGGCCCTGTTCAACATGTGTGTGGCGGTTGGCCTCGCACCCGTTACCGGACAGCCGTTGCCGCTGGTCAGCAAAGGCGGTACCTCGACCATTATCAACTGCATTTACGTAGGCGTTATTCTTAGTATCAGTCGGTCGGCCAAGAAAAAGAAAGCGGCAGAAGACGGCGACATGCCCTCTACGCCCTTCGCTACGGCATAACCTCGGTGCACTCCATCGTTTGATCTGCTACTGTTAAGAGAAACCTCGCAAAACAGACTGAAACTTTTCAGAAAGCAGCAAAAAAACTTTGAAAACAGGCTGAATCCCTTCCGGAAACAGCCTTTTCTTTTGTCCGATAGCCTTATTCCCGGTCGTTTTCTGCAAAAAACGACCGGTTTTTCTTTTCCGCCGCTCCGTTTGCCGCTCCATCCTGTCGATTTTTGTCTTATTCCTGTCGATTTCAGTCGCGTTCTGCTGCTTTCTTCCCTTCTCCCCACCGATTTCGAACCCGAAACCACCCTTTTTTTCTTATTACGAGTTTCAAGGCCTTTGCAGTTCAACCGCAATAATATATTTTTAATATTTTGTCTTTGCAGTTCAACCGCAATAACATATTTTTATATTTTCATCTTTGCGGTTCAACTGCAACAATATATTTTTAACGTTTCGCTTTTGCATTTAAACTGCAATAACATATTTTTAATGTTTTACTTTTGCAG
>CAUQAO010000081.1:0-10501 GCA_963515815.1 uncultured Prevotella sp. | reverse complement strand
AAGAAAGTGCTGTGCAACCTGGTTGTACGGGCCAGCCGATGAAGAAAGTGCTGTGCAACCTGGTTGCACGGACCAGCCGATGAAGAAAGTGCTGTGCAACCTGGTTGTACGAAAAACTGCACCCCGAAAGGTCGACTAAAACCTTTGGGAGTGCAGTTTATTGTTCTCGGACCGGGAAGGCGACGCGATGAAAAGGACTTTTCGGCGCGTGCACTTCCTTTATAAAATGGTCGAAGCGAAGTTTTATTTCACGAGAATCGACTTCGTCACGCCATTCGTCTTGACGATATAGATGCCGCTGTCGAGCTGAATGGTTTGCGTTCCGTTCACCGTTCCGTCGAACATCTTCTTGCCGTTGGTGTCGAAGATGGTTACTTTGGCAGCCTGGCTCGTTGTTACTACTACGGCCCGGTGCTCGCCGCTCACCGTTATGCGACCGCTCTGGGGCGAATCGATGCCGGTAGCGATGGTGAACTTGACAAGCACGTCGGTGGCCCGGAGCACCGTGAAGCGATTGTCTACGATGTCCTGTCCGTTGGCTTTGCTCGATACCACGCGGTAGCCTGTAGCGGGTGTAGCCTCTACCCTGACGGTGCTGTTTTTGCTCACCTTGCTGCCACTCTTCACCTCAGTATTGTCTTCGGCAAAGAGTTTTACGGTGCCGTTGTCGGTATCGGCAATGGTGATGTAGGCCTGGTTGCAGCCGGTTCCGTCGCCTTTCACGTTGATGGCCCAGCCCTTTCCGGTAGCGATGTCGCTTTCGGCATGCTGTGCATCGTTCTCGGTGACTGAACTGTTTTCGGTTACCCACAGCGTGTTACCCGTCGGATACTGACTTTCTTCGAGCTGCGGATATTGGTTGAGCGAATAGTAGAAATCGTTCAGCGTGCAAGCATCCCAGTTGTTGCCGCCCACTTTCACGAAGGTAAGCGTCTTCTGGTTACTCAGGTCGAGCGATTCCAAATTGTTACGGTCGGCCAGCAACGATTCCAACCGCGCGTTCTTGTCTACATTCAGCTTGGTAAGATTGTTTCGGCTTACGGCAAGCGACTTCAGATTCACATTGTTCTGCAAATCGAGCGTCGTCAGCTTGTTGTTCGATGCATTGAGTTCTTTCAGCTGCGGCATGTTCGTCACGTCCAGCGTCTGCATGTCGTTGCCCACCACGATCAGTTGTTCCAGCTTGTTGTTGTTGGTCATGTTCAAACTCTTCAGGCTGTTGTTCTTTACGTCGAGTACGGTCAGGTCGGGCGCCGTGGTCACGTCTAACGTTTGCAGCTCATTGCCGTAGGCGCGCAGTTCCTTGAGCTTCGTGTTGTGCGAAATGTCGAGCGTCGCTATCTCCGAGAACGAACAGTCGAGCTTCTTCAGTTCTGCCAACTTCGAAACGTCGATCGTTTTGACAGGGTTCATGTAGGTAGAGAGCATTTCGAGAATGGTATTTTTGCTGATATCTATTTTCGAAATCTCGTTGTCTACGCCGAATCCTGGATAGCTCGAAAAGTCGGCATGCGTTATCGGCCCCGTAATGGTCACGGTGGTGCCCTCGGTTCCGGTTTCGTTCAAAATAGATGTCGAGCTGTTGCCGATGATGTAAGGCACGCGCTCGCCGTTACCCCAATCGATGAAGATGGTGTTGCTCATATACTCGCCGGCCAGGAAATACTGCTGCTTGGCGCCGGCCGGAACGGTGAGCGTGATTACCTGCTCGGTGCTCTTGGCACGGAACACGGGCTCGACGCTCGCAGCAACCGAGGTAACGAAAACCGTGTCTTCGTACAGCTTGCCGTTCACCTTTACGCCAACATACTCGTAGCCTGCGGCGGGCGTTGCCAGCACAGACACCACGTAGCCGGGCTTAACTTTCGTGCCAACGGCATGCCACGAATTGTCCTGGCCGTTATCGCCGATCTGCGAGAGCCGAATGCTGCCGTTTTGAACATTGGTAACGGTAATAGCTACCGAATCCATCGGCGCCGAGTTGTTGCCCTTCACGTCTACCTTATAATAATTCTCGACATCCTCCGTCAACAGATCCGTATTGCAGGTCTCGGCGCCGGGAATGCCCTCGATGAAAACATTCGTAAAACGCGAATTGCCGTTATGATAAGGCATCATAGCAAAAGTAAAGTTCAGCGTCTGCGGCGTCATTTTCTTATTGCCACGCAAGTCGAGCTTACGCAAACTGTTGTAACCTATCTGGTCGTGCATATCCAGGAACTCGATCTCCGTATCGCGCGCACTGATGCTCTGTATGTACCGTTTACCGATAAGGTCTATTCGACCGATCTTCGTACTGTCGATACACAGCGTTTTTAATTTGGTCATCTTGCTCACGTCCAGTTTTGTTAAGCCGGTTTTCGATACATCGATCGTTTGCAGCAGCTTGTTATACGTCAGCGTCAGCTGTTTGATCGGCGTATGCGATGCATAGAGTTTCGACAATTCGGGATTCTTCGTCGTATTCAGCGTACTAACGGCCGTGTACGATATGCTGAGGTCGTTCAAATGCGGCAGCGTGGTTACATCAATATTGGCCAGCCCGGTATTGCCGTTGAGCGACAGCAACTGCAGTTTCGGGTAATAATCGCCTATCGTCAGTTCGCGCAGATCGCCATTATTGATTCGAAGATACAGCAGATTGGGCATCAACTTCGGATAGAAGTGCACCACGTCGCAGTTGTCCATATTGATGTTCACCAGCGCATTCTTATCGGCAAACACGGCCGTAGTGAAATTCGGGTTATCGCTGATCGTAAAAGTTTCCAACTTTCTGAATCGGGTCAGATTCAGCATTCCTATCCGGTTCTTCCTCAGCGACAGCGTTACCAAATTGGGTGCTCCGCTGAGATCGAGGCTGGGGTAAGTCAGTTTATTGTTATCGGCCGAGAGCCTTTTCATGTTTTCCTGGCCGATCAGTTGTAAGAATGTAATCGAATCGTTGTCCAGTTCCAGCACCTTCAAGTCGCCATATATATAAATAGTATCGCTCAAGAGTTTTCCCAAGATACGCGCGTTGGCCCCCCACGCCGTTGTTGTTTTGTGTTCTTTCTTCACGCCGTCGCCCCAGTCGATGCTCACTTTATTGCCAGTCACCAACTCGGCCGATAGTTCGAATGTCTTACCATAGCCAAGCGTCGTGGCCAGTTTAACCATACTCTCTTGGGCCGACAAAGCAACGGTGCCGAAGAGAAAGGTCATAAAAAGTAAAATTCTTCTCATTGTTCGTTATGTCTAATTAATAAAAACACGGCAAAGTTACGAAAAACATTATTATTTATTTAGATTTCGCTTCGAAAAGCAACAAAACATAAGCATTTTCGGCTGTTGGATGTATAGATTCGTATGGCGTTCCTCATTCTTCTCCCGTTGATGTTAACCGCTTTCATAGGCGGTTAACATCAACTGTATTTTTTTGGCTAAATCGGATGGTTTTGACAGAAAATACAGCTACAAAAAGAGAGATGCACCTGTATTCGATACATCTCTCCCTGTGTTTTTTGATAACGCCGTGCAGAAAGGCGCAAAAATGCTATCTATTGGGGCCGATGCGCAGCTTGCGCCGGCTTCCGTCGGCCATTTTTACGACGTAGATGCCCGGCCGAAGAGTCTCGGTCGATATTTGGGATAGTTTTATGCCGCGCAGATCGTAGATGGCAACGATTTTTCCAGCGGGCCTGTCGGCAGAAAGGTTGTCGATGGCCGTGGTGTTGGCAAAGCGCGGATCGGGCTTGTAGCTGAAGCTGATGTAGCCGCTGACGTCTTTGGCGATGCCGAGCACTTTGCAGCCCAACAGCCTCGAGCCATCGGCAGCAGTGTTGTAAAGCGCCAGGGCGGGGGTGCTGGCGGCCGTCAGACTGTCGCGGGTACGCAGCGGATAGGTGTCGCGGTCTTCGTTGCCGGTATTGTTGTCGGCCGGCACAACGGTGAGTCGCTGGTGGTTGTTGATCTGGCGGTACGCGGTGTTGTTGACCATGTTATTTCGCCACAGGCCTTCGTCGTAATCGACATGGAGCACCAGCAGGCCCGACTGCGGCACGTGAGTGTCCCACTTGCTATTCCCGCGGTTTTCTAACAAGAAGTATTCGTTGCGGTTCCAGGGATTATATATGGCGTAAGCCTCTCCGCCTTCGCCCAGAGGTTTCATGTTCGTGACGTTTTTCTCTTCGTTCGAGAGTTCGGTGTAATCGAGCCATCCGGCAAAATTCTTCTCGTAACTGGTGTAGCCGGCGGGCACCCATCCGATGCCGAGCGGACCGTTGTAGCTGCCACGCGCCAGAATGTCCCATGAGCCGGTTCCGTAATTGCTACCGCCGGTGTCGTAAAAATCGGGGAGTCCCAGGCAATGCGAAAACTCGTGGCAGATCACGCCGATGCCCATCAATACATCGCGCTTGCGCCCGATGCCCAATCCGCTGCGGTGCTCGTACAGCTCGTTGCTGCAGGCGTAGGTATTGATTCGTACGCCGTCCAGCACGAGATTTTTGCTGCTAATGTTGGATTCGTGCGGCCAAACGGTTTCGCTGTACAACGACGTGGCCTGTCCGTAACCAGCATAGAGAATGAAAACCTGGTCGACCACGCCGTCTTCGTCCCAATCGTAATCGTTGTAATCAACCATGTCTTTAACAGCTTGGCAGGCTTCGACAATCATTTCGGACACGCGCGCGTCGTTGCCCTGATCGGTGTCGCTGCCGTAATAAGCTATCGTTTTCTTTAAGGCGATGGGACCGACGACGTCGAACGTAAGGTTGAACTTGCCGTTGCTCTGGTCGTAAAAGTAGTCGTGCACGCTTCCCTTGGCGTTGTTATCGCTGTATCCCGGCTTGTTGGCAATGTCAGAAAACGTTGCCTTGGGATCTTTCATCGAAAATTTGTTATCGCTGAAGTTCACCAGGATAATCAGTCCCTTCTTATCGCCTTGGTAAGCCTCTTTACGGGCCGGCGGCAATTTCCGTAGCATACGGCGCACAGTGGGTATTGTATCGCGAATGGTTTCTATCTCGTCGACGGTGCTCATCTGCTTTTTTTCAGTGCTTGTGCGCCACTTTGCGGCATGAGCCAGCATGCTCGACGAAACCAAACGCCCGTCTTGCTTCTGCGCATAATAAAAGTTTCGATTGCGTTGCACCAGCGGTACATTGTCTTCCGTCAAAAAGTAGTGCAGGTGCTCATCGCCTACGAGTAAAACTTTCAGTTGCGATCCGTCGCTTTGCGTTACGGTTCGCCATATTTTTTTTGCCGGAATTGCATGCACCGAGTTTGCTATAAGTAGCAAACAGAATACGAATAGTTGTTTCATTTCTTCATTATTTTCGGCCGCAAAGTTACGAAAAAAGAGGAAAATGCTCCTTAAGTACGATCTTGTTCGTCGGGCGTCGTTGCTGTGGCGCAGAATGCCTTCAAAGGGGTGCGAAATGCTACGGCTATCATTCTTCCGGAAGGCGTAAAGACAATCGAAAAAGAAGCATTTGCCGGTTGTACCGATCTTGTTAGCGTGAGTATTCCCTCAACCGTAACTTTGATTGGCAAGGAGCTGTTTAGCAACAGCAATAAAATACAGAACGTAAGCGTAGCTCCGGGCAATACGACTTATTCCGATATCGATGGTGTGCTTTGCGATGCAGCAAAAGAGACACTGATCGTTTATCCACAGGGAAAGCCTGCTACAAACTATACTGTACCGGCCTCTTTCAAAACAGTTGGCGAGTATGCATTCTCGAGTTGTGCAAACTTGCAGCATCTCGACCTGGGAAAGGCAACGACCTTGACCGGTATCGCTTTCTTCAAGTGCCAGGCTTTAAAATCGATTCACTTTTCCAAAGAGATGGCTTCGATCGATATAAAAGGATTTTACGACGAGTGCAGGAATGTTGAACTACTCACGGTAGCAGCAGGTAACCTCCACTATATGGCCGACGACGGCGTGCTGTTTAACAACGATGAAACCATCTTGATGGCTTGTCCGCCTGCAAAGACGATGGCAACGACCTATCAAATACCGAACATGGTGAAAGAAATTGCAGGCCATGCCTTTTATTTTTCGAAACTGACGAGTGTCATCATTCCCGCTTCCGTAAAGACCATCGGAAAGAGCCTGTGCTTGAAGTGTCCGAAGCTGACGACGGTAACCTTCGAACCCAATTCGCAGCTTACGTCAATGGATGGTTACGACGCAGCAGGAGCCTTTGAAGGATGTGCGGCATTGACAACCGTCAATATAGGTGCCAACAGTCCGATAGTGCTCGGAAAGTCGGCCTTCAAAGACTGCAAGGCACTGACCACGGTAAACACAGGTAGCGGTTCGCTAAAAACCATTAGCGAGAATGCTTTCCTCAACTGCACGAAATTAGCCCAGCTGAATATCTCAGAATCGGGTTTAACCGAAATCAAATCTCGGGCGTTCCAGAATTGCACTTCGTTAGAGACCGTAACTTTCCCGAGTCGTTAGAGAAGATCGGCGAGAGTTCGTTTACAGAATGTAGCGGAATGAAGAACATCACCTTCCCACCGAGTTCGCAGCTGACGGATATCGCCCGAAACGCTTTCCAGCAATCCGGCATCGTTAAAATCGATCTTCCGCTGTCGTTGAAGAAGCTCGGTAAAGAAGCCTTCAACCGATGCCGACAGCTCGTCACGATCAGCATATCCAAAGCCACGACAGCCGTCGATGCACAGGCCTTCACCTCGTGTAGCAAGCTGGTCACGATTAATGTAGACAACGACAACCCGGTATATGCTTCGCTCGACGGTATGCTGGTAAGCAAAGACAAAAAGCGCCTGAAAGCATTCCCACCGGGAAAAGCCAACAGCCGATACACGCGCCTGCCGGCATTTATCGAAGCCATCGACTCAGCCTTTTACAGTTGCGAAGAGCTAACCAACATCACCATTCCGAAAACGGTAACCGCCATCGGCAACTTTGCCTTTTCCAACACCAAGAATCTGAAATCCATCAGCTTCCTGGGCAACATTCCGACACTATATCCTGACGCCTTCCTCAACACCGACACGCGCCCCATCACGCTCTTCGTTCGCAAAGCATGGTTCGAGAATCCAGCCAACGCGTCAAAAATAACAGAAATGAAGGCCCGCTTCAAAGACGTGCACCCGTCGTTCATCGTCGGCGGAGCTGCATTGGATCGCGGTGTAGAGTATTTCCCCATATCCATCTCCACGGTGGGCGTCATTGGCTTCAAACCCGAGCGAACATCCGTTATCGTTCCCGATAAGGCGTTAGAAAAAGACTACATCTACAACGGCACACCCATCACCACCAACTACGATGTGGCTACCGTGCTCGACTACGCCTTCGAAAACAATGCTGCCACCGAAACAGTTGTCTTCCTCGGACCTGTGGAAGAAATCGGACTCAACGCCTTCAGCGGAACCGACAACCACATCCGCGACATCTATTTCGTAGACGAAGAAGCCCCCGAAATGGCATCCGTCAGCTTCGAAACCCCGATACACTACCCATTCAAGCCCGACCAAAACATCTATGTAAAACAATCGGCCGTGAACGACTATAAAGACGCCTTTACCGATCCACAATACACGGGCACAAACATTACCGACCGTGTAATGTATCAAATTCCGCATACCACGGCGCGCCACGGCGGATCGGTATGCTACCCCTTCAATGTCAAATTCGACAACCGAAATACACAGCCCGACGACATTAAACCCTACCTGCCGCTCATCTATAAAGAAACGCCCAAGCTCATCTTAGTCAAAGCACGTAGCATCGACGACTATTGCGTACCCGCCAACACAGGCGTTCTGATCAGAAACAAACAGAAAGCCACCGCAACGTCTTACTGCCAGATAGACGAAGACCAGACACCGAAAACTATCGATATAACCGGTTATGTAAACAAAATGCAAGGTACCGTAGAAGACACCACCTTCGTCGACAACACCAAAACCTACTTCGTCTTCAATAAGAAAATCGGAAAATTCCAGAAAGCCAACAATCGACTGCTGCCTTATTTCAAGTCGTATCTCGAACTCGGTGCATCGGCCGCAGCCAAACAAATCATCTTCTCTATCGACGACGAAAGCGAAACAACCGATATTATCGACATCAATACCGACGACGATACCAAGAACGCACCCTGGTACCGCATCGACGGAACACGCGTAGAACAACCCAGAAAAGGAATCTACATCCGTAACGGCAAAAAATAATGAAGAAGTAAAAAATACAACTAATGAAGAATATATATATACCAAAAAAATCAAAGATTATAAACATACAAGCCGCCCCTCTCATGGAAGAATGGTGGAGCATCGGCGTGGGAGACAACGGAGGCGAAATAGAAGCTTCGAAAGAAGGATTCTATGATATGGACGAGGTCGATGAGTACGAAGAAAATACCTTCGGTATGGAAAAACTCTGGGACTGATCCCCATAACAAAGCCCCGACGACTCTCACGAACCGCCGAAGCCAAAGTTAAGAGAATAAAAATTCTTTGCACCCTATCCGAAGCTTAGAACAGGTTATAGTCATGCCACCGCCAAAGATGATTTATGCATAGCATAATGTCAAAGATGCAGCAAGTCTAAGCTTGGCTAAATGGTGTAGCTGGATTTAAATAGATCTCATCTCGGCTGGTTGTCACAAGGGCTGAGCAATCAAAAAATAATTGCCGGCTTGCATAACATCGGTTTGATGTTCGGCGATCATTCGCACACGTATTTCGAAACCTTACGGTACGCGAAGAATTTAGATGGGAAAGAAGTTCCGATAGATCAGAACGGATGCTGTTTTCGTCGGAAAACTCATTCTCGATTTTGCTAAAGTTAAATAGAAAACAGCGTAGAAGCAACCGGCCGAAAAGCATAGCACCGCATGGACAGATGAGCAGGAAACATCGCATGCGGCGCTATGCTTTTTCTATCGGCCTATTCGAAATAAAACGATAAGACAATCATCTTCGATTGAGCCCTATCCACCGAATGAGTGTAGGGCAGCATGTTCTTATCTTTGACAGTGCTGGCATGTTTGGCGTCATAACTGTTGGTAAGGCCGTACATGAATTTCAATTCGGGGCGCAGCTTAAAATACTGCAGATAAATGTCGCAGCCTATACCTATTTCGGCAAAGGTATCGTGTCGCTTCAGAGCGATCAACTGATCGCCCTGTTTACTGAGATTGATCATCGGCGTAAGTCCTACCATCAAGTACGGTCGTCGGTTGTTGAAGCGTGGAGCGGCAAAAATAAGATCGAAGGCAGTCGATATATACGCAGTTTTCATATCTTGCCTTTGTTCGAGCGGCCGTCCCGTTTTATCCTGATCATGCAAATTGCGATAGGTCAGATGTCGGTTGCCGAAATACATTGCCGGCGCAATACGAAACTGAAAATACGTATCGATCCTGAATTCACCCAACACACCCACCGTAAGTCCCGCGTCCCATCTGTTCTGCTCAGCTGTTATCAGCGCTTCTGTCATGCTACCATCCTCACTGGGTATTCGTTGTAATCCGACATTGTTCAGCTCGATATCTTGCATGTGAGTGCCCAAAAGCACACCGAAGTGGAAAGGTCTAAGGTCGGTATACGGCCTATTTTGCACCTTTCTGTCGGGTTGAGCTACAGCAATGAGTACGCCGAGCGATAACGCTAAACAAAGAATAACCCTTTTACTCATGGTATATAAACGCCGCATCGGGTCGACTTATTGCCTACCTTCTATCGATATGAAATATAAATAGCATAAAAACCTCTACCCATATATAGGTATTTAAAATAAAAAATCTATCTTTGCACCTATAAAAGTAGGTATCTACAACAATTATACAACAACATTATAAATACTAAAACATTAAATTATGGCTTACGTAATTGGAAATGACTGTATCGCTTGCGGTACATGTATTGATGAATGCCCCGTAGGAGCAATTTCAGAAGGCGATATTTATTCTATCGATGCAGATGCTTGTACAGAATGCGGTACTTGTGCCGATGTTTGTCCGAGCGAAGCAATCTCTCTTCCGTAAGAAGAGTATTAAACCTCTTGACGGTTATTGTTGTCTTACATAGAGTCCCAAAGTCGGGCATAAATGTAAGACAATTTTTATTTTCCCCTTCATGCAGGTTGCATGAATACTAAAATCTTTGTTTTGAAGCTACAACTAAAGATACAACCCTCGGCTGCATAGCCAAGACGCCGATTGCGATTGTACTAAGCCGTAGCAATCACATGGCCGTCGGCTTGAAAGAAACCGATGGCTGGGCCATTACAGTAGCCCCTTTGTCGAGTACCAAGACTAAGAAAACGGTAGAAACGATTGCGTTGTACTTGTACGCCGACACCAAATGAGCTCCTTTAGTCGAATTGTACCGGTACGCCGGCACCAAATGAGCTCCTTTAGTCGAATTGTATGGGTACGCCGACACCAAATGAGCTCCTTTGGTCGAATTGTATGGGTACGCCGGCACCAAATGAGCTCCTTTGGTCGAATTGTATGGGTACGCCGGCACCAAATGAGCT
>CAUQAO010000080.1:0-10525 GCA_963515815.1 uncultured Prevotella sp. | reverse complement strand
CTTCCAATTGCCGATTAAACTCCGCAAGAAGCGTATCATACAAATCCGCTTCAACTATAGCACGAATAGGTGCCCAATCAATGATTGTATTTATTTGTGAAAAGAATGTCTGCTTGACCTTTCTTTGCCCAAGGAATAAGTCAGCAAAACTTGGAGAGGATAACTTTTGTTTCATACGATAAAGGTACAAAGAATATTTAAGAAAGACAAATTGTAGAAGGGCTTTTGCAGAGGTCTCTGTATATAAAATTATTGCTGGGCGCTAAAATAATTGATGAAACAATGGTAAAAAATATCCGACGCCGCTTCTGTTAAACCTTTCGGCGCTTGGGGCATCAAAAAGAAAGATTGTTTTAAAGAAAAAAATATAGTAACGAATGAGACGATTACTCTTGCTGATGGCCGCCCTGTTATCGCTGACGCTGTGGGCGCAGGAACGGAAGATTACGGGCAGCTTGCTGGATCGGGAAACGGCCGAGCCGATGACAGGCACAACGGTGCAGTTGCTGCGGATGGACAGCACGTTTGTCGTGGGCGCCGTGTCGAACAACCGGGGCACTTTCGCCCTCAATGCGCCGGCCAACGGGCGCTATCTGCTGCGGATATCGAGTGTGGGTTATCTGACAATCGTTCGGCGCGTAGAGCTGGTGCAGGATCGGAATCTGGCGCTGGGCAAGATCGAGATGAGCGAGGATGCCGTGCTGCTGAAGGGCGCAACGGTAACAGGACAGGCCATGAAGGTGGTTGTGAAAGAAGATACGTTTATTTATAACTCGGCAGCTTATCGTGTGCCCGAGGGTTCGATGGCCGAAGAACTGGTTCGACGGATTCCCGGTGCGCAGATCGCCGACGATGGCAAAATTACGATCAACGGCAAGCAGGTAAAGAAGATTCTGGTCGACGGCAAGGAGTTTATGACCGGCGATACGAAAACGGCCATGAAAAATTTGCCCACAACCATCATCGACCGCATCAAGGCTTACGACGAGAAGAGCGATCTGTCGCGGGTTACGGGTATCGACGACGGAAACGAGCAGACGGTGCTCGACTTCGGACTGAAACCGGGTATGAACAAGGGCGTGCTGAGCAACGCGGATGTGGCCGCGGGATCGGAGCATCGGTACTCGGGCCGGGTGATGGGCGGTTACTTCAAAGACGGGTTGCGGGTTATGGGATTCGGCAATATAAACAATGTGAACGATATGGGATTCGGCGGGCGCGGAGGCGGTTTCGGTCGGCGGCAGGATGGGTTGCATGCGCTGAAGATGGGCGGCATCAACCTGAATTACGAACAAACGAAACGACTGAAGATAGACGGCAGTTTGCTGTGGAACTATGCCGACGGCGATGCGCTGACCCGCCGCTCGGACGAGAATTTCGTCAGCAGGGTAGGGGCCTTCTCGAACAGTCTGAACCAGAACTACAGTCGCAGCAACAGCTTCAGCGGCAATATGCGTTTGGAGTGGATGCCCGACACGATGACCAATATCCTGTTCCGCCCCTCGTTCGATGCATCGACAAACGATGGTCTGGGGCGTAGCAGCTCAGCTTCGTACAACGCCGATCCGTACCTGTATGCCGACGATCCGCTGGCGCTGGCGGATATCGCCCGGCTGGCGGCCGACAGCATGATGGTTAACAGTCTTCGGAACGCTTCGATGAGCTACGGCCGCAACAAACGCCTGGGCGGCATGTTGCAATACAACCGGCGGCTGGGCAACGCGGGGCGCAACGTGACCTTCAGAACCGACGCTGCTTATCAGGACAGCCGCAGTACCGATCTGGCCGTGAGCAACGTGCATCTGTACCGTATCAAAAACGCGCTGGGCAACGATTCGACGTATCAAACCAATCGGTTCAATCTGGTTCCGACCACGAATTGGAATTACAGTCTGCAGGCCACTTACAGCGAGCCGCTGTGGCGGGCCACATTTCTGCAGTTCAGCTATAAATACAACTACAGCTACAGCAAGAGCGACCGCTCGACCTACGATTTCAGCAACCTGGGCGAGGCGTTCTTCGACGGGCTGACGCCGGCTTACCGCCGTTGGGACGACTATCTGGGACGTCTGCCCCACGGCTATGAACATTATCTGGACAGCAAGCGCAGCCGGTTTTCAGAGTACAAGAACCATACGCACGAAATAGAGTTGATGTTCCGCATGATCAGGCCCGACTACAACTTCAACATCGGCGTGATGCTGCAACCGCAGAAGTCGCATTTTATTCAGCACTATCTGAACGTCGATACCGACACGTCGCGGTTGGTGACCAACTTCACGCCGACGCTCGATTTCAGGTATCGCTTCTCGAAGGTGAGCAACCTGCGCATCAACTATCGCGGTTACACGTCGCAGCCGTCTATCGGTAACCTGCTCGATATCGACGACGACAGTGATCCGCTGAACATCCGCCGCGGAAATCCGGGGCTGAAGCCGTCGTTCACCAACGATTTCCGCCTCTTCTACAATGCCTATATCGAGAAGTACCGGCAGGCCGTGATGAGTTTCTTGTCGTTTTCGACGGCGAACAACAGCATCGTGAACAAAATAACGTACGACGAAAAAACGGGCGGTATGACGTCGCGTCCCGAAAATATAAACGGTAACTGGAATGTGTCGGGCAACCTGATGTACAACCGTTCGATCGATTCGACCGGCGTGTGGAATGTCAATACGTGGACGTCGGCCAACTATATCAACAGCGTGGGCTACCTGAATGTGGGGCGCTCGGCCGAGGCCCAGAAAAAATCTACGCGCACCCTGCACCTCAACGAGCGACTCTCGGCCAGCTTCAGAAGCCAGTGGGTGGAGATAGAACTCGACGGCTCGGTCGATTACAACCATTCGCGCAACAGCCTGCAGGGCGCCACCCGTCTGGATACGTGGCAATTTGGCTACGGCCTAAACGTTACGCTCAACACGCCGTGGGGCACGAGCCTCGCCACCGATTTGCATGAAAACAGCAGGCGCGGCTTCAGCGACCGATCGATGAATACGAACGAGTTGGTGTGGAATGCGCAGTTGTCGCAGAGCTTCTTGCGGCAGAAGAATCTGACACTCTCGCTTCAGTTCTACGATATCTTGCGCAACAAAAGCAATTTCAGTCGTACGGTCGATGCCATGCGGCGCAGCGATACGTGGTACAACAGTATCAACAGTTATGCCATGCTGCACGTTATCTATCGGCTGAATATTTTCGGCGGAAAGGATATGCGCGATCATGGTCCCGGTTTCGGAGGCCCCGGTGGCCGATCGGGCGGAAAAGGTAATCGTGGCGGCGGCCGCATGCCGATGGGAATTCCCATGGGGAGGCCCGGGCCGGTTATTATTCATTAAGGCATTTTTCGGTTATTCATCTTCATCATTCCAGCCGTCTTCGTCGTCGAATACACATCGCGACGGATCGATAAAGGCATCTATGCTCCGGCGGTCTTTCTTGGTAGGGCGGCCGGTTCCTCGTGCCCTGTCGACAAATCCGCTGATTCGGCTCATCTCCAGTAGTTCGTACTGTTTCGGGTCGGTTATGTTTTCATAGATTTCGGAAACGAGCTTGGCGCCGACGCGTTGTTCGGTTGTTTTCAGCACCCTGAACGAATAGGTAATGGGCGATTTCTTGACGTCGATTTTTTCGCCGACCTTGATCATGTGGCTCGGTTTTACGTTCATGCCGCCGATGCTGATGCGGTTGTTCTTGCAAGCGTCGGAAGCTACGGATCGGGTCTTGAAAATGCGGGCAGCCCACAGCCATCTGTCGATACGAACGGCAGGTTGGTTCTCTTTATCGGCGGCCATTGCAGTGTGGCTTTTGTTGATGCTGGTTTTTGGCATAATGATATTTCTGATGAAATAATTTATTTTGGCATCGCTGGGTGTCTGGTGGTCTAAAAATAATTTATTTTGGCATCGCTGGGTGTTCTGTGGTCCGAAAATAATTTATTTTGGCATCGCTGGGTGTCTGGTGGTCCGAAAATAATTTATTTTGGCATCGCTGGGTGTCCTGTGGTCCGAAAATAATTTATTTTGGCATCGCTGGGTGTCCTGTGGTCCGAAAATAATTTATTTCGATATTACGAGCTGTCTATGACTTCTTTCCCAATTTATTGTACTGGTTCATTGTGATATCGATGCCTGCTAAAACAAAACTTTTGATGATATCTACCGCAGTGTCGATACTAGGTTGAAGCGTTTTCAGTTCTTCGGTCGAGTAACGTCCCAGAACCCAGTTTACTTGTCCGCCGCGCGGATAGTCGTTACCGATTCCCATTCTGAGCCGGGCATAATCCTGTCCGATCAGCTGCTGAATATGGCCCAATCCGTTGTGACCGCCGTTGCTTCCACTGCCTTTTAATCGGAACTCTCCGAGCGGAATGGCTACATCGTCCGATACGACGAGCAGCCGTTTCTGATCGATATTCTCTTTCGTCAGCCAATAACGCACGGCATTTCCGCTAAGATTCATAAACGTTGTGGGTTTCAACAGAATCATTTTCCGCCCCTTTAAAGACGTCTCTGCTATGAATCCGTAGCGTTTATCCTCAAAAACAATATTGGACGCCTTGGCTAAGGCGTCCAATATCATAAATCCTGTATTATGTCTGGTTTCGGCGTATTCTTCGCCCGGGTTGCCCAGTCCACAAATCAAGTATTTGTCCATCGAGTCGAATCGTTTTACGATTGTCAGCCATCACCCGGGCAGGTTATGCTTCTTCCTTCTCCTCTTTTTCTTCTTCGTCATCGCTTACGGTAATGCCTGCGGTAGAAGCGGCACGCGTCATCTTGATAGAGCATACAACAACGTCTTTGCTGGTAGCCAGTTCAAGTCCTTCGTAGCTCAATTCACCCACTTTGATGCTCTTACCGATCTTCAGTTTCGTTACGTCGATATCGAGATGTTCGGGAATAACCTGATACGGAGCGGTGACATTGATTTTTCGGATAGACAGATTCATACGTCCACCGTCGCGAACACCTTGCGCAAGCCCAACCAACTTGACCGGAATACCGATGGTGATAGGCTTCTGGTCGTTTACTTCGAGGAAATCGACATGCAGCAACGCATCTGTTACTGGATGGAATTGAAGCTCCTTCAAAATAGCCGTATGGTGTGCGCCATCGATATTCAGGTTGATGACATAGATATGAGGCGTATAAACAATTTTGCGAAGCTCGCTCATCGGAATGGCAAACGCCATAGCCATCGGTTTGCCGTCTTCCTGTGCCTCACCGTAAATGTTACAGGGAACAAGTCCTTCTTTTCTTAATGCCTTTGAAGCTTTTTTTCCAAGGTCTGTACGCTTCTGACCCGAAACATTAATCTCTTTCATAATGTGTTACTCTAAATTAAGTTGTTATTTATACATTGCCTTAATTCGCCATCACACAGAGCGGCGAGTTGTTTTTCGCCTGATTGAACGGTTAAAAAAAATGGGCAGGATGTGATGTCGGTTGCCGTCGGTTTTCGCTCCGAATTCAATGTCGCTGATGTGCTCGAAAAAGCGTTGCAAAGTTATGTGTTTTAATTGGGATATGCAAAGTTTCTATAAAAAAAAGGGGGATCGCGTATCAACGTTTGCATATTAATATTAAAAGCTCTACATTTGCATAACAAAAATAGATTGAAACACAAATTTATTGAAGGATGATAAATCGTGAACTAATTAGGATAAAGATAGTCCAGTTAACCTACGCCTACTATCAAAACGGTAATAAAAATATGGATAACGCCGAAAAAGAATTGCTTTTTTGCCTATCTAAGTCGTACGATCTTTATAATTACCTGCTCGAATTGATTGTCGCTGTTATGCGAGAAGAGCGCCATAGAGTGGAAATCGGTATACAAAAAGCAGAGCGAGAAGGAACCGAAAAGCCGTCTCTAAAGTTTGTGTACAATAAGTTTGCTGTTCAGTTAGAAGAAAATAAAATGCTCAATACCTTTAAGGAGGAGCAGAAGTTGACGTGGGATAACGATATCGAATTCATACGTAAGTTGTGCAATCAGATAGAAGAGTCGTCGGTTTATCAGGAATATATGGCAGATACCGACAATTCTTATGAAGCCGATCGCGAGGTTTGGCGCAAATTATATAAACAACTTATTCAGGAAAACGAAGAAATAGACGGAATTCTCGAAGAGAAAAGTTTATATTGGAACGATGACAAAGAAGTGGTAGATACTTTCGTTCTTAAAACAATCAAGCGTTTCGATCCGGCCAATGAGAGGAATCAGGAACTTTTACCCGAGTACAAGGACGAAGAAGATCGCGATTTTGCCTGTAAACTCTTTCGAGCTACGATACTCAATGCCGATACCTACCAGCACTACATGAGCGAAACCAGTCGTAATTGGGATTTTTCTCGTTTGGCTTACATGGATGTAGTGATCATGCAAATAGCCATTGCCGAGATGCTTACTTTTCCCAACATTCCGATTTCGGTAACGATAAACGAGTATCTGGATTTGGCTAAGCTGTACAGTACTCCGAAAAGTGCCGGATATATTAACGGAATGTTAGACTCGATAGCCCGGTATTTGGTGAAGACAGGTAAAATGCTGAAGGCATTGCCCGAGCCGCGATCTCATCGTAAGAAGGAAAAGGCGAAAGTCAAAGAAGCGTCGGACAACAACGAGAAAGAACAATCAAATTAAATTATAAGAAATGATATCGATAGTATTGGCAGCGCAGAGCGCTACACGCGGAGGAATGGATGGAACCGGCATGCTGTTGTTTATGGTAGCCATGCTTGTTATCATGTGGTTATTCATGATACGTCCGCAGCAGAAGAAACAAAAAGAGATTCGTAAATTTCAGAATGCCCTTCAAGAGGGATCGAAGGTAATTGTGAACGGTGGTATTTACGGCACCGTTAAGCGTATCGATCTAACAACGAATAAGGTTGATGTCGAGATAGCACGTGGTGTCGTTATTCAAGTAGACAAAAACTTTCTTTACGCCGACACAGCTTCGCAAAGCACAACAAATGCTTAATTAAGTCGATGAGATTGGAGTGGCGGCGCATAGGAGTACTGATCAGGAACTTTTTATTCAGTTCTGTGAATAAAGAGTTTCTGATTTTTTTATTCTTTTTATTTCTTAGCGGATCCTTTTGGTTATCCATGACGCTCGACGATACATACGAAAAAGAAATTCGCATACCTATACGCCTGGTCAACATTCCCAAGAATACCGTCATCACAACCGAATTGGTCGATACCCTAAAGGTTACCATTCGCGACAAGGGGTTTGCCCTCGCCGGTTATCTGTACGGCAACCGCTTCAGAACCATCAACCTGAATTTCGAAACATATGCCAACAACGCCACCGGCAAAGGTCATATTCCGCTGCCCGATATTCAGAACATCATTTATCAACGATTGTCTACCTCGTCGAAAATCGTCGGTATCAAGCCCGACGAGTTAGCTTTCTATTTCAGTTTCGGCTTATTGAAACAGGTACCGGTACGTGCCAATGGCAAACTGATTCCCGCCCAAAACTATTATTTGTCTCGTGTAAGATTCTGGCCAGAGTCTGTTACGATTTATGCTCAAAAGAATGTACTTGACAGCATTCAGTATGTCAATACCGAAGAACTGAAAATCACCAATTTTTCCGATACGGTAATTCAGCGCGTTCGTTTACAGCACATGGTAGGTGTAAAGACGGTTCCCCAGACAGTCAGAATCGGTCTTTATCCCGATATCTTGACAGAAGAGAGCATCGAGGTGCCCGTCACTGCCGTCAATATGCCCGAGGGCAAGATACTCCGTACCTTTCCTGCACGAGTCAAGGTGTTGTTCAACGTGGGTGCCAATGTGTACAGAAAGATTAATTTCACGCGGTTTAAAGTTGTCGTCAATTACGATGAATTAGCAGAACACCCTTCGGATAAGTGCAATATTTACCTGCAAACGATTCCCGCAGAGGTACAGCAAGCGCGGTTGGAAATGACTTCTGTCGATTACTTACTCGAACAACGTTAAACGCTCCCAAGGCTTCATGCAAAAGAAAGGCATCACGGTAGCAATTACCGGTGGAATAGGTTCGGGAAAGAGCCATGTGTGTCGAATCCTGCAACAAAAAGGCATCGACGTTTACGACTGCGACGAGGCTGCCAAGCGTCTGATGCGCGACGATCCATCGTTGCAAACGGCCTTGAAACAACAGATCGGTCCGCACGTATATGTCGATAACGTACTGCAGAAAGCCGTCCTGGCCCAGTTCATACTTGCTTCAGAAGCCAATAAACAAAAGGTTAACGACATTGTTCATCCTGCCGTTGCAGCCGATTTCTTACAATCTGCTTACACCTGGATCGAAAGTGCGCTCCTTTTCGATGCCCATTTCGACAAACGCGTACATCCCGATAAGGTGATATGCGTCTCGGCACCCTACGAACTAAGGCTTGAACGTATCATGAACCGCGACGCTATTTCGTGCGAAAAGGCAGCCGAATGGATAGAAAGACAAATGTCGCAAGAAGAGATGCTGCAGCGAAGCGACTACGAAATAAAGAACGACGGACAGCATGACCTGCAGCAGCAAATAGAACAAATAGTAAAAACATTAACGACTTAAATTAATAGAAAAAAGATGGAAACAATTCTTTCGATTACCGGGAAGCCCGGACTTTATAAGATGGTATCGCGTGGAAAAATGAATCTCATTGTAGAAATGCTCGACGACACCCACCGGCGCATACCCGTCTTTTCAACCGACCGCGTAACAAGCCTTTCGGACGTTGCCATGTACACCGAATCGGACGACGTGCCCCTGTGGCAGGTGTTGAAAAGCGTAGGCCAGCAAGAACAACTGAAAACAATCGCCTTCAATTACAAAAAGGCCGGCGGAAAAGAACTCAGAACCTATTTCGCCAAAGTATTGCCCACCTTCGATCAAGACCGCGTACACGACAACGATATAAAGAAACTGCTACAGTGGTACGATATCCTGATCAAAAACGGAATCACCGATTTCGAGGCCACCCTGGCGCCAAAAGGAGAAGCTGAAGACTCTTCCGAAACCTCCGCCCAATGATACTCAACCTCCTGCTGATGCTGCTCGGTATCGCTTTGGTGCTGTGGGGAGCCGACCGGCTGACCGATGGCGCCGTAGCCGTGGCCCGGCGCATGAACATTCCGCAGCTGGTTATCGGTCTCACCATTGTAGCCATGGGCACCTCCATGCCCGAGTTTTTCGTCAGCTTCTTATCCGCCGCGAAGGGAACGCCCGACCTGGCCGTCGGCAATGTTGTCGGTTCCAACATCTTCAACACGCTACTCATCGTCGGCTGTTCGGCCATGGTTGCGCCCATCACCGTTCAGTCTTCGACCATCAAGAAAGACATTCCCTTCGCCCTCATCTCCTCTGCCGTTCTGCTGATCATGTGTCTCGACCAAGACATTTCGCGTTTGGATGCCGCGCTGTTAGCCCTGCTGTTTATCGTCTTCATGTATTTCACGCTGAACGGATCGAAATTGTCGCCCGACGAAACACCTACGGATACCTCCTCGCACCCCCTGCTGCGAACCGTCGGATTATTGCTCATCGGTTTGTGTTGTCTGATCTTCGGCAGCAATCTGTTCGTCGATTCGGCCATCTCAGTTGCCCGTTCGTTGGGCGTAAGCGATGCCGTTATCGGTCTTACGATCATTGCCGGCGGAACATCGTTGCCCGAGCTGGCTACCAGCGTGGTGTCGGCGCGCAAAGGGCAAAGCGGTATCGCCATCGGCAATGTGTTAGGATCGAACGTCTTCAACATCCTCATGATTCTCGGCCTCACGGGTCTTATTGCACCCATGCGCATACAGGGCATTACGTCGGTCGATCTTTCGATGATGATACTGTCGATTATCCTGATCTGGCTCTTTTCGTATACCAGAAATACCATTACGCGGTCAGAGGGCGCCCTACTGACGCTCATCTTTATCGCTTACATCGCCTTTTTGCTAAAAACGGCCGGTGCTTGACGACACCAAAAAAGCTTCGGCGATTCTCTCGAACCACCGAAGCCAAAGTGTGTGATACAAATATAAAATAAAGTGTGAACAATAGTTCTTTTTAATATTCAGTAGCCCACTGGCGTGGGGAGCAATTTCGCTAACGCGGAGCCTCGCGTGCTAACGGGTCTTTTCAGGTTTGGGTTTGGCCTTCGAAGTCGCGATGCCTTTTGCGGGCGCCGGCACTTTGACGAGCTTGTCTTTTTCGACCTTGCCCCAGATCGATTCTTCAGCTGAAGACTTCAGCTCGTAGAGCTTCGCATGATCTGCGCCCTTGGCCGTATTGCCGGTCAAAGAGAGCGAACCGGGGGCCCAACCGTTGGCCTTCTCGAAGGCCGGCAGCAGTTCCTGGATTTTCTTTGTTTCGGTGCCGTCAGCCATGGCTGATTCGAGTAAAACACCTGTTTTGATGCCGGCAGCCATAGCTGATTCGAGTAAAACACCTGTTTTGGTGTCGGCAGCCATGGCTGATTTGAGTAAAACACCTGTTTTGGTGCCGTCAGCCATGGCTGATTTGAATAAAACACCT
>CAUQAO010000079.1:0-10536 GCA_963515815.1 uncultured Prevotella sp. | reverse complement strand
CTGAGACACAACTGTTAGTCGTTCCCAAGTCTATTCCAATAATTTTTCCCATAATCGTATATATATTATTTCTTGTTATTCTTAAATTCTACGTGTGCCGTATCGATATTTTGTCGTGTGGCAACACCCTTTATATAACAAAGGGCATGCCAACGGAACGATAGAAAATGCCGGCGTGTCAATTTGGCATACCTCTCGGATAATTCGGTCTGTTGTTCCTTTATATATAGAATCAATTGGTTAATTTTGCGGCATCAACCCTGCCGAATGTCTTGTACGTTCGGTCTAAACATAATAAAAGAATGAAGAGATTATTATTTGTGCTACTGGCGGCCGTTGGAATCAACACGTCCGGATGCAGTCAGAAAAAGTTTGTCGACATGGATGTTGCTGCGTTCGAAAAACTGATTGGCAACAAGTCTGTACAAGTACTCGATGTGCGTACGGCCGAAGAATTTGCCGAGGGGCATCTGCTGCGAGCCGTCAATGTAGATGTGCTGGCTTCGGGTTTCGAAGGCAAGGCGACAGAGCTACTTGACAAGAAGCGTCCCGTTGCCATATATTGCCGGTCGGGCCGTCGCAGCACCAATGCCGCGAAAATTTTGACGAAGAGCGGCTATCGGGTAACGAATCTGCGGGGTGGAATCCTTGCCTGGCAGGGCGCAAGAAAGCCTGTTGTAACTGCTGAGCGCTGAAAACAAACTTCGGTAAGACCAAAAAACCATTTTACTCACTACTGAGCGACTCAGTAGAATGCCCGGAGCCCTCGCAGCGGTGTAAACTTTTACGCCGCCCCCGCAGCGTTTATCTTAAAACATTTCTTACCTTTGCGACACGAACAAAAGTAAAGAGAGGAATCGTAAACACCGACAGTGCATCAATTAGGGAACCCCCTTCTTAAGCCTCATCACAAAAAGTATGCTGACTATGAAACAGAGCGACAGTATCGTAATTATTCCTACGTACAACGAGAAAGAGAATATCGAGAAGATCATCCGCGCGATTTTCTCGCTCGAGAAAAGTTTCCACATCCTGGTCATCGACGACGGAAGTCCTGACGGAACGGCCGCCATTGTACACAGACTGATGGACGACACGTTTGCCGACCGCCTGTTTATCGTCGAACGGCAGGGCAAATTGGGCTTAGGTACGGCTTATATCGCAGGATTCCGTTGGGCCTTGGTACATCATTACGATTATATTTTCGAGATGGATGCCGACTTCAGTCACGATCCTTCCGATCTGCCCCGGCTGTATGCCGCCTGCCACGACCAAGGCTACGACGTGGCTATCGGGTCGCGCTACGTAAGCGGCGTGAACGTGGTCAATTGGCCCATCGGTCGGGTACTGATGAGCTATTTTGCGTCGAAATACGTGCGGCTGATTACCGGCTTCCGGGTGCACGACACCACGGCAGGCTTCAAATGCTATAAGCGGCGCGTGCTCGAAACTATTCCGCTCGACGCGATCCGGTTCAAGGGCTACGCTTTTCAGATCGAGATGAAATACACGGCTTACAAAATCGGGTTTAAGATCAAAGAGGTTCCCGTTATCTTCATCAACCGTCGCGAGGGAGTGAGCAAGATGAACGGCGGTATCTTCGGCGAAGCATTCTTTGGCGTGATGAGGTTGCGGATCAATGGCTGGCTGCGAAAATATCCGAACATCGAGCAATAAGCATTACGATCTGCCGGCGCACAAGTTCGCCGGTTTTTTTCTTGTTTACGTCCTCACTTAAAAACACTACTTTATCATCAAGGTTTTCGATATGTCGCAAGAAACGATCGCTTTACAAAACATTCTGCGCCGCTACGAAGCGTCGCCACAGATACAGGCACTGACGAGCGCCGTAGCCGATTCAGCTGTACGCACCATTTTCCTTCAAGGGCTTGTCGGGTCGGTAGTGCCGATACTCTTTGCCGCCGCTAAACGGCTGAACCGAACGGTGCTGTTCGTGTTGCAAGATTCCGACGAGGCCGGCTATTTCTACCATGACCTGGTGCAGATGATGGGGGCCGACGCTGTACTGTTCTTTCCGTCGGCTTATCGGCGTGCGGTGAAGTACGGTAGGCCTGATGCGGCCAACGAGATTCTACGCACCGAGGTATTGGCCCGTCTCAGCGGATCGTCGACCCCACTTTTCATCGTTACTTCGCCCGACGCCTTGGCGGGGTTGGTCGTGTCGAAGCAGCAATTGGACGAGCAGCGGCTCTCGTTGCACGTCGGACAAACCATCCGTCCCGCAATGCTGCACCGAAGACTCACCGAACTCGGTTTCGCCCCAACCGATTACGTGTACGAACCCGGACAGTTTGCCATGCGTGGCAGCATCTTCGACATCTTTTCGTATTCGAGCGAATTTCCGTTCCGTATCGACTTCTTCGGCGACGAAATCGAGACCATTCGCACCTTCTCGGTACAAGATCAGCTGTCGAAACACAAGTGCGAGGAAGTAGAAATCGTACCCGAATTGGCAAAGAGCGCCGCAGAAAAAGTGTCGCTCCTACACTTTCTGCCCCAGGATGCGCTGCTGGTGTTTCACGATTTTGCCTATGTGCGCGACACCATTGCCGCAATTTACGACGAAGGATTCGCGCAGCATTCTATCGACGAGCAACTGGAAGAAACCACTGAGACCGCACAAGACGAGATACGCCGCGTCATGGTACGCGAAACGCAGCTACTGCGCGCCTCGCAGTTTGTCGAAGAGACAGAGGCGTTTTGCCGCATAGAGTTTGCCCACTTGCCTACCGGCACGCCACAAGCTACCATTCGATTCGATACCAAGCCACAGCCACCTTTCCATAAAAATTTTACGCTGCTGCGACAAACGCTGGCAACGTATCGAGAACTCGGCTACACCGTTTACATCCTGGCCGACGGCACGAAACAGCAAGAACGCCTCAAAGAAATTCTGAGAGGCGAGGACGACGAGCCGAAAGAAGTCTTTATCCTCGGAACCCTGCATGCCGGTTTTGTAGACAACGGGTTGCGAACCTGCTTCTTCACCGACCACCAGATATTCGATCGCTACCACCGATATAAACTGCGCAGCGACGAAGCACGCGCCGGAAAAATGGCTCTCACGATGAAAGAACTGATGGCGATGGAGCCCGGCGACTTCCTGGTGCACATCGACTATGGCATCGGCAAATTCGGCGGACTGGTGCGTGTGCCCACCGGCAACTCTTACCAAGAAATGATTCGCATCATTTATCAGAAGGGCGACATTGTAGACCTTTCCATCCACTCGCTTTACAAAATCAGTAAATATCGCTACTGCGAAGAACATCCGCCGGTGCTCTCGATACTCGGAAACACTGCATGGCAACGACTAAAAGAACGAACCAAGGCGCGCATCAAGCAGCTGGCGCGCGATCTTATCAAGCTCTATGCCAAGCGTCGGCACGCAAAGGGATTCGCTTTCAGTGCCGATTCGTACTTGCAGCAGGAACTCGAGGCCAGCTTCATTTACGAAGACACCCCCGATCAACTCAAGGCCACCCAGCAGGTGAAGGCCGACATGGAAGAACCGCGACCTATGGACAGGCTGGTGTGTGGCGATGTAGGCTTCGGTAAAACCGAGGTGGCCGTGCGCGCTGCTTTCAAGGCTGCAAACGATTCGAAGCAGGTGGCCGTGCTCGTGCCGACGACCATCTTGGCCTACCAGCATTATCAAACCTTCAGCGAACGCGTCAAAGACTATCCCATTCGTGTAGATTATCTCACACGAACCCGTTCCGTACGCGATGTACGACGCATTCTCGATGACTTGCGCGCTGGTCGAATCGATATTCTTATCGGCACACTGAAGATGCTCGGAACCGATGTAGCCTGGTGCGATCTGGGCTTGCTGATTATCGACGAGGAACAGAAGTTCGGCGTAGCCGTTAAAGAAAAGTTGCGCCAGCTCAAAACCAATGTCGATACCATCACGATGTCGGCTACGCCCATTCCGCGCACTCTGCAGTTTTCGCTGATGGGCGCACGCGACATGAGCATTATCCGTACGCCGCCACCCAACCGCTACCCCATACATACCGAGGTGATTACGTACGAGAGCAATATTATTATCGATGCCATCAACTATGAGCTGAGCCGGGACGGACAGGTTTATTTTGTCAATAACCGAATCGACTCGCTGCCCATTATTGCCGATTACATCAACCAGCACATCCCTGACTGTCGCATAGGCATTGCTTACGGGCGGATGAAGCCCGGCGAGCTGGAGCTTATCGTCGGGCAATTCATGCAGCACGAATACGACATACTGCTGTCTACCACGATCATCGAAAACGGCATCGACATACCCAATGCCAATACCATCATCATTAACGATGCCCATCGGTTCGGACTGGCCGACCTGCACCAGATGCGCGGCCGCGTGGGGCGTAGCAACCGGAAGGCTTTCTGCTACCTGGTGACGCCTCAACGATCGTCTTTATCGGCCGAGGCTCGCCGCCGGCTCGAAGCACTCGAAATCTTCTCAGAACTGGGCAGCGGATTCAACCTTTCGATGCAAGACCTCGATATTCGTGGCGCCGGCAATTTGTTGGGCGTAGAGCAGAGCGGCTTCATGGACGAGCTGGGCTATGAAACCTATCAGAAAGTGCTCACGCAGGCCGTTACCGAACTGAAAAATGACGAGTTCGGCGATCTTTATACAGAGGACATGAAGCAGGGCCGCGTATTTACCGGCGCCGATTTCGTAGACGACTGCGGTGTTGAGAGCGATCTCGAGACTTACTTTCCCGACGCTTATGTGCCTGGCAGCAGCGAGCGAATGTTGCTCTACCGCGAGCTCGACAATATCGACAACGATACGGCGCTCGAGGCCTTCCGCCAACGCATGGTCGACCGCTTCGGACCAGTTCCGCGCGAGGGCGAAGAGCTGATGTGCATTGTTGTTTTGCGGCGTCTGGGGCGGTTGCTCGGTTGCGAGAAAATTGTGCTGCGACAGGGGCGGATGATGATACAGTTTGTCAGCAACCGCGACAGTGCTTACTACAAGAGTCCTATTTTCGAGCGCGTGCTTCGTTACATCATGACGCACCAGCGCCGCTGCGATTTGAAAGAAGTGAAAGGCCGCCGGATGATGCACGTAAACCATGTGCCCAGTGTAGAAGAAGCCGTGCAGATATTGCGTTCGATCGAAATGCAAGAGATGCCGGCCTGAAACGCATCGGGCCGACCGATGGAAAAAGCGAATGCCTTTTCGAGTGTAATGATACTCGAAAAGGCATTCGCTTTTTTTCGTTGCAAGAGAGAGAGATTAGCCCCTCGGCACTGTCGACAAGCTCTTGGCTATTTCTTCTTCGGTAATGGTGTAGTTGCGCAAGTCGCCGTTGATGTAATTTTCGTAGGCTGTCATGTCAATCAGGCCGTGCCCCGAAAGGTTGAAGAGAATTACTTCGGGCCGCCCGCTTTCCTTACATTTTTGTGCCTCGCGAATGGTAGCCGCAATGGCGTGGCAGCTTTCCGGCGCCGGTATAATGCCCTCTGTACGGGCAAAGAAGATACCGGCGTCGAAGCTTTCCAGCTGCGGAATGTCTACGCCGTGCATCAGACCGTCTTTGATGAGCTGCGAGATGATGACGCCGGCACCATGGTAACGCAGTCCGCCGGCATGAATATTGGCCGGTTTGAAGTCGTGTCCCAGTGTGTACATCGGCAGCAGCGGCGTATAACCGGCCTCGTCGCCGAAATCGTATTCAAACTTGCCGCGTGTCAGTTTGGGGCAGCTGGCAGGTTCGGCTGCGATGAACGCTGTTTGCCGTCCGTCTTTGATATTGTGGCGCATAAAGGGGAAGGCCAACCCGCCGAAGTTGCTTCCGCCGCCGAAGCAGGCGATCACCGTGTCGGGATATTCGCCGGCCATGGCCATCTGCTTTTCGGCTTCCAGTCCGATGAGTGTTTGGTGCAATGCCACATGGTTGAGCACCGACCCCAGCGTGTACTTGCAATGAGGTGTCGTGGTGGCCAGTTCAATGGCCTCTGATATGGCTGTGCCGAGTGATCCGGGATGATTGGGGTCGCGGGTGATGATGTTTTTGCCGGCGCGTGTCGACATCGAGGGCGACCCTTCGACCGTAGCTCCAAAGGTGCGCATGATGCTTGAACGATAAGGTTTCTGTTGCATCGATATTTTAACCTGATATACGGCCGCTTCAAGCCCGAATACGCTGGCGGCATAGCTCAGCGCGGCGCCCCACTGTCCGGCGCCCGTCTCGGTGGTTACGTTGGTGGTGCCTTCCTGCTTGCAGTAGTAGCACTGGGGCAGGGCCGAGTTGATTTTGTGCGATCCCAGCGGATTGGTACTTTCATTTTTGAAGTAGATGTGTGCCGGCGTATCGAGCGCTTTTTCCAGCGCATAAGCGCGTACCAGCGGCGTAGCGCGATAATACTTGTATTTGTCAAGCACCTCGTCGGGAATATCGATCCAAGCGTTCCGGTCGTCGAGTTCTTGCCGAGCGCATTCTTTGCTGAAGATGTGCACCAGATCGTCGACCTTGAGCGGCTCTCGCGTGACCGGGTTGAGCGGCGGCAGTGGTTTGTTGACCATCTCGGCCTGAATGTTGTACCACTGTGTGGGAATCTCATTGTCAGAGAGGATGAATTTCTTCTGTTTAGTCATATTACGTAGGGTTTAAAATGTTGTATTGGCGCAAAGGTAGCAAAAAAAGGAATAAAACTTATTTTTTGCCCCGGATGGTGACCATCTGGCGACTAAATTGTTTTTTCCTCAGAGAAAATCACTTTTCGGCTCGAAAATGGTGTATGGCCTGCCCGGATGGCGCCCCTTCTGTGTTCAACTACCCTTCTGCCCCGAGTTCGTAAAGTAGGCTTGGCTTTTTTCGTTTCAAGACATCGAGTAGGAAGTCTTTTCCGGCAATCACGCCGTATGATCGAAGTGTCTGCTCGATGGTCTTTCGGGCCAACTCCGGATGATTATTCTCTTCGCTCAGATGGCATAACCACACGTGCTTTAGTCTGTCAGTCGAATTCTCGGCCAGCGCTACGGCACAGTCTGTATTGCCTAAATGCCCGTTAGGTCCAGTGATGCGCGCCTTCAAATGCTGAGGATAAGGCCCGGAGAGCAGCATTTCTTCATCATAATTGGCTTCTATGACCAAATAATCGACCTCGCCGATAACCGTTTTCATTTCGTCCGTCACAAAACCTATGTCGGTCATAATACCGAAGCTTATGCCATCGTACTCTATCTTGTAGCCTACGTTATCGTGGCTGTCGTGCGGAACGCTGAACGAAGTGATCCTAAAATCTCCTATCCGCATAGAGGTTCCTTTTTTAATCTGGTATCGCCTATCGAGTGCAATCTTCTGCCTTACACAAAAGTTCTGTTCAATGCCTGCGTGAACTTGATCGGTGGCATAGACGGGTAGCCTATAGTCGGCACTCAGCTTTCCCGCTGATTTTACGTGATCGGCATGGTCGTGTGTTATTAGTATTGAATGGATTTTGGACATTGAGAGTCCGTATTCTTTGAACGATTTTTTTAGCGCCCGAATCCCTAAGCCGGCATCGATCATCACACCGTCGTCTTCTGTAAACAAACAATAGCAGTTTCCGCTGCTACCACTGCCCAAACAAATGAACTGGAACATGTACGAAATATTTTGCACAAAAGTAAACAAAAGCCCCGACATATCAAAGTATCTATATACCTTTGCCTCTCTAAATTATGAACCGCATAATGAACTCGAAACTATTACCTCACGTCGCATTTCTCGGCTACCTATCGTTTTGTTTGATGGCATGCGGGCCGTCCTCTCAGGAAAAACGAACTGAAGCGGTTGCCTTGTCGTTTTCGAAAACTTATTTCAACTGGCAATTCGGCAAAGCGATGACTTATTGTACGCCTGCATCGCAGAAATGGATGAGATATGCCGCGTCGCAAGTGCATCAAGGGGATGTAGACCTACTTCGTGCGCTCGACGAGGGAGCGAAGTGCAGGGTAAAGAATGTATGGTTTGAAGCAGAAGATTCGGTTGCAACCGCTTTGGTCAGTATCGAGAACTTTTTGCACATGGATACTGTCGGTAGCACCGCCCACCTTGTTAAGAAGGCCGACTTCAAACTGAGAATAGTTCGTAGCGATAAGACGTGGAAGGTAGAACTGTCAGGACTTCCGCAAGAAGAAAAACATGCACAATAAAAATTGAGTCTTATCCTGAAAAAGTTGACCGTTTTTACCAGACACGGTATTTATTTACTCCACTGCCTGAATCCTTGTTCGTTATTCGAGCGTTTCAAGTACAAGTTGCTTTCATCTATCTCTAAAAAACATGCGGCAGGTTCTGCACCCCGTGGTCTGCCCACCGTCGACGACCAATAAAAACCCGAGCTACCGCAGTCTAAACGTTTCCCGTTTTGATAACGCCCCGAGAAAGGGAGGTAGAAATAATCCGATAGATGTGCCGGTCGTTTAGTATCGCTTATCTTTTTCCAAAAAATCGGTATCTCGCCAGTATTGGGAGACTGCGTTGTTCTGAAATCATTTCCGTCAGGAGCCTTGCTCTGAAAGTTAGTTATGTCTGTATGTTGTTCGGTGGCAATAACGCTTAGCTTTTTCAGCCAAATTCCACCGGCGTACAGATGACCGTCGGTTGCCCACAAGCTTTCGTCGTAAAATAGGGCTCCTTTCACGATGTACCAGCTTATTTCGTTTGCATTCGGACAGTTCACGCTGCTGCGAACGGCCGTTCCGGGGAATACGACCGACTGATTGTACCAACGCGTATCAGAAAGGGTTTTAGCATAATCTTCGCTCTTTGCGCCATTGACGAGCGGCCGACTGCTTTCATGATCCTTCCAGTAATGTTGTCCATCTTCCGCATCCCACATTGAGTATTCGAAGTTGTAGACCGGAACTTGCAGATTGGCCGATACTTTTTTATTCTTACCGGGTATGAAGGTCACGTTGTTATAGATCTTGGTAATGGTTCCTTGACACTTGGTTATCTTGCTGAAAAGCCTGTACTCTATGGTGAAGGTACTGTAGGTTCCAGGGGCAATGACCATTATTGCGGCGTTTTTCGAAGGCATCGGCGTCGACGTAATCTTATAGTCGTCAGTGATAAACTGTTCGGGTAAGTAAACTGTTTCATTTAGCTTAAGCGTAATGGTTTCACTGCCTTCGCCGAACTCAGGGCGCGAACTGAGATCGATTCCTTTATCGCCAAAGCTGAATGTTCCGGCGATGGCTTTTTCAGCCGAAACTTTAATCTCTGTAATGACAGCTTCCTGTAGCTCGTTCTGCGTGCTGAAAGGCAAGAACGTAATGTACGAGGCCTGATGATCGAGACTGAACACATAGTGGTTGCCTTTCTTTTTGGCGGTAGCTGTACCGCAGTCGCCATCTTGTCCAATGTGTGTAGCGTCGTTAGGTATAGTCTGTTTTTGTTCGCTTTTGATCGTTATTTTGTCAGGGTCTATGCCAGGCTTGCCCGTATAGCGAAGTTTGCAACTGTCAGCCGTATAAATTCCATCGAAGAAGAAGCTCGCTTTGGCTATTTTCGTCGCGCCAGTACCAGTTTTGTTTATTCTGGCTTTAATATCGTTGTGCGTGTCTTTTATCCATTTGTTTCGCGGCCGGGCATCATTGTACAGCCAGAGTTGATCACCTACAGTCCAATAAAAGTCGATACCCGCTCCACTATAACTGCCAGTGGTACGCGTCGATTTCGTATTGTTATCCACGTTATCTTCTACGACGAATTCGGTCAATCTTTTCGTATCTCGTTCCTGTTCGTGTATGTTATCGTTAGCGCAACCCACGGTCAGTAGCATTGCTGCAGTTAGCGCAAATAATATTTTAAGGGGCTGAAAAATTCTTTTTCTTTTCATTTTACTATTAAAAAAATGTATTTGATTATTGTTTGGTAATATTCTTCATATCAGGCGTCTGCTATAATTATCTCAGATCAATGTACTTTTCGAAAATCGTCAGTTTGATACTGTTTCAAAACGCTTCATCAGGTCTCATCCTTTATCGTAAGTCGTTAAAACTAAACAAACAGAGAAAACTGATTTACCTTTCTTTTCATTGTGCGCCCGAAAGGACTCGAACCTTCACGTCGTAAAACACTAGATCCTAAGTCTAGCGCGTCTACCAATTTCGCCACAGGCGCATAAAGCATTGCAAAGATAGTAAATAATATTGAAATGCAAAGGGAGAGGGATAGATTTTTCGCATCCTCTCGCACTGGCATTTCAATAGTACCAAGCCTAAGAAAACGGTAGAAACGATAGCGTTGTACCGGTACGCCGACACCAAATGAGCTCCTTTGGTCGAATTGTATGGGTACGCCGGCACCAAATGAGCTCCTTTGGTCGAATTGTATGGGTACGCCGGCACCAAATGAATTCCTTTTATCGTGTTGTACCGGTACAGCGCCATCTGCATTTTTATCTATCTCCACGCAATCGGCCCCGATCACATTGCTGTAACCGGGGCCGGTAAAAAAAGGCGGCTACCTACTCTCCCGCATTGCATTGCAGTACCATCGGCGCTAT